>CAZMEL010000076.1:0-27343 GCA_964565225.1 uncultured Thermoanaerobaculia bacterium
GTAGAAGGGCTGCACCTGGCGGCCGGCCTGTGCGACCCGCGAGGCCACCTGCTGCGCGAAGAGCTGCAGGTGCTGGGGGCGGAGGAACATACCCTCCGCCCAGTGGATCTCGGGGAACGACCGCACGTCTCAGCGCGCCTGGGAAATGGTGAGGTAGCGGTCGAAGACCCGCACGCGAAGCTGTTTGCCCTTCCAGGAGTCCTTGCCGTAGAACTCCATCTGGGCCTTGCCCTGGCCGCGTCCCTCGTACTGGTAGTCGGCGATCACCGCCAGACGATCGAAGCCCTTGAGGTGGGGGACGACCACGGTTTCCCGGCAGCCCGCTTCCACGCCGCGGGTCTTCTTGCGGGAGTCCGGCAGGGCGCGACGGAGATCGGAGTAGAACCAGTCGTCGCCGAGCTGGCGAATCTGGCGCTCTTCGTCCTCGTCGATCACCACGACGTCGATCGTCAGCAGGAGGCCTCCGTTGATCTCGTTGCCAGGCTCACAGGCGAACTGAAACGTAGCCTGGGAGGCACATCCCTGGACGACGAGAAGGAGGAGCAGCAGGTAGAGCGTGGGCAGGGCGCGGCGGAATCGTTCGGAAACGGTCATCGGCTACAATCTCCCTTGCGAAATTTTGATCTTGCGTTCCTGAGCGATCTGACGAACCTCGTGTTGGATGCTCTGGCTCACGAATTCGGGATTCAGCTTGCGTACGGCTTCTTTGTAGTCTTTCCACAGCTCCGAATATTGCAACCCGAGCTTCTTCGCCCAACCTTCTCCCACCCGCGCCTCGATGGCCGCCGGGCTGACCCTCTGCCAGAACTTCTTGAACCAGGCCTCGGGCGCTTCGTGGTAGGCCGCGAGACCCGCCACCAGCCAGGCTTCGAGATCCGCCAGGTAGTGCTGCAGCGCGTCGATCCGTACCGGCCGGCCGGCGGCCATGTCGTCGACATAGGCGCGCAGCGAGATCTGGTGACCGGGTAGGGCGAGGCTGGTCGTGGTGCCGGCCTGGACCCTGAAATTCTGCACCAGCCCGATGACGAAGAGCTCCAGCTTCACACCGAACTGGTAGAGCTCGCGCAAGAAGTGCAGCCGCGGCATCTCGACCGGAGACAAGCTCTCCAGCTGGGACTCTTTGCCGGACTCGATGATCAGATGCCAGGGGACCCCGGCCCGGGCCGGGCCCCGGGTGTTCTTCTCGAGCTCCTCCACCCGGTGTTGCAGCTGCGCGATCTGGTTGCGAAGGTTCTCCACCTCGGCGGCATCCTGGGTCGATCCCGGATCGAGAGGGAAGAGCCCGCGCAGCTGGACCAGCAGGCGCCGCTGTCGGTCGCTCGGCCAGTCCGCCATCTCTTGCCGCAGCAGATGCTGCATGGCGGTTCGCCGGTCTTCGGGAGTCGCCAGGTGGTAGAGGGCCGCCAGGCCGTACAGGCGGCGAGCCAGCTCCTGGGCATGATGATCGACCGCCGGATCCCCGCTCGAGACGGCGGGCAGGTGGAGCAGGGCATCGGTTCCGCTGTCGCCGCTCGGCTTCACCCGTACCGCACCCGTCGAGACCACGTTCTTCGGCCTCGGCGCCGGGCGTCCGGAGCCCTTGCCCAGGGTCTCGAGCAGAGATCGTGGGTCGAGGCGGAGCCTCTCCAAGACTTGATGCACCCGGTCCCGCGGCTCGGCCAGCGCCACCCGCATCCAGTCCTTTGCCTCGATGGCCTCGTGTCCGCGATCTCGAGCCTCGTCTTCGGCGCGCAGAAGACTCTGCAGCACCCGTGGGGAGAGGGGCAGGTAGGTGGAGAAGAAATTGCTGATCGGGATGTCGCGGAGCCGTTCGTCGATCCAACCATCGACCCCGGTCCACTGGGCATTCGACCACAGGAGGTCGTCGAGAGCGTCGAACGGAATCTTGCCTCTGCCCCGGGCGAACGGAGGGAGATCCGGGCAGCTCATCGCCAGGCCGAGAAAAAAGTGGCGATCGTTTACGTAGCCACGCCGCTCCCGGCAGGCCAGCATGGTCGCCGCTCCCAGGGTTTGGCGCAGGTCGGGCGACAGCTTCTCGGTGAGGCGCAAACGCTCTTCGCCGAGCTGGTCCATGCCCGGGAGATGGTTTTCCGCCGTGTCGGCGGTCTGCAGACGCATCACCGACTGGCCGGCCAGAAAGGCGCCTCCGAGCCGTAGGGGGTGAGGCGCGATCAGGCGGTCTCCGTCGAGCCAGGTGCCGTTGGCGCTGCCGAGATCCTCGACCATGTAGACCGCGGGATCTTCGGTTCGGAGGAGCCGGGCATGGCGGCTCGACACCAACATGTCGCCATGTAGAGGGAGGGTGTTCTCGATCCCGCGGCCGAGAAAGATCTCCGCACCGGATTCGAGGCCCAGGACGAAGCCGTCGAGAGGCCCTTCGATGACCTCGAGCTGCAGCCCACGGGGCGCCTTGGAGGAGCCGGAACGCCTGGGGGAGGACGCGGGATGCTCTCCGGCCGGAATGACGGCTGTGGTCGTTCGTTCGATCATCCGTTCCGTCCAGCGTAGCTCCCAGCCAGAATCACTCCGAGAAATCGTCGATCGGCACCTTTCACCGGAGAGCTCTTGTAGATCTCGAGCACCGAAGGCCGCTTCTTTCGACGATAGAAAGCAGGCGAAATCTATGGAAGTTCTATCAGAAGCGTCTACCCGACGCAAGATTCCGCCCCTCGGTTCCGGGCGGCCGCAGGGCTCTCGAATCGGTTGACTCGGGCCCAGCCCTGGCGTAGCCTGAGATGGTTCGTTCGAGGCGTTCCGGGAATGAAAATCTGCGATGGATCAGGGGTTGTTCTGGGGGATCGATGGCCTCTCTGACTCAGATCGAAGGCAAGTACGAAATCCTGGAGAAGCTGCACGACGGCGGCATGGGCTCGATCTACCGGGTCCAGCATCGGCTCCTCCAGGAGCAGCGGGTGGTGAAGACCATGCGCCGCCAGCTGGCGGAGGACGCCCAGTTCCGGAACCGTTTCCTCCAGGAAGCCCAGCTCGCGGCCAGCCTGAAACATCCCAATATCGCCCAGATCCACGATTTCACGGTCGACGAATCCGGCACCGGCCTGATCGTCATGGAATTCATCGACGGGGTCTCCCTGAAAGAGATCCTCGCGACCCTGGGTCCGCCCGACCTCGCCCTGACTCTCGAGGTAGCGCGCCAGGCCCTGCGTGCCCTGGGTTTTCTCCACCGCAAGGGATACATCCACCGCGACATCTCCCCCGACAACGTGATGCTCGCAGAAGATGTCGACGGCCGGCCCGAGGCCAAGCTGATCGACCTGGGCATCGCCAAGAAGCTCGGCGGTGCCGACGGTCTCACCACCACCGGCCATTTTCTCGGCAAGCTGCGTTACTCCTCTCCCGAGCACTTCGGTACGAAGGGGGCAGCGGGAGCCGACGAACGCAGCGATGTCTACTCGTTCGGTCTCGTGCTCTACGAGATCCTCACCGGGCAGCCGGCGGTGCTGGGCAACGACCTCTCCTCTCTCTCGGCGGGGCATGTGCTGCGGCCTCCCCAGTCCTTCGAAGAGACGGATCCGGGCGGCCGGGTGCCCGAGGATCTGCGATTGCTGGTGCTGCGCGCCCTCGCCAAAGATCCCACCCTGCGTTTTGCCGACGCGGAAGACTTCGCCCGGGCCATCGCGGAGGTGCAGGCCGATCATCCGCTGCCGCCCGAGTTTTCCGTGGCGAGCCTCTTGGAGCCGATGCGGGAGAAGAAGCGGATCCAACGCGGCGATACGCTCGAAGCTCCGGTGGGCGGCTCGACCCAGGTCCGGTTCGATCGTCAGTTCGGGATCGAGACCACCCCGACCGGCCGGCGAGGCCTCGAGGGCTCGGGCTCTCGGAGCCGCAAGCCTCCGGTTCGCCTCCTGCTCCACGAAGAGCCGTCGTCCGACGAGGACACCGGGGTCTACCACACGGTTTCCGGGGATGTCGTTCCTGCGGCCGCAACCGTGGCGATGCCTCTTTCCGAAGCGGGCCGAACACGGCGGATTCCCGATATCGCCGCCCACCTGGCGTCCTCCCGGGCGATGCAGGATCCCGGAGCGACCCGGGTCGCCCTCGACCCGAGCGTGGAGGCACAGCCCACCCCGCCGTCGGCGGGAAGCTCGGGAAACCTCGAAACGAGGATCGAAGAAGCCTCGGAGAGAGTGGAGGCTCCGACTTCGGCAACTGCTTTCGTTCCCCCGCCTCCTTCGGTGCCGGACGTTCCCGAGCCTTCGGCAGGATCCCTCGCGGCGGCCGCCGAGCCAGAGGGCGAGTCGAGCAGGCCCGCAGCCGAAGTGGCGCCGCCGGAACCGGCGGAGCCGGAGGCCCGGCCCGCTGCCGGCCCGCCGCCGGCAGGGCAGCCCGCCGATGTTCCGGGCCGCCGCGGCAAGCTCGCCCTGGTGGGTGGGTTGCTCGGTGCGGTCGTTCTGGCGGCTGTCTTGTTCCTGGTCTTCGGCGGGAAGGAGCCCGAAGTAGCCGAGAAAGCACCACCTCCTCCGGCGCCGCCGGTCGAGCCGTTGCCTCCGCCTCCCCCGGCGCCGGTCGTCGAGGAAACGCCCGAGCTGCACCCGGAGCTCGTCGCCGCCCGCGACTGCCTCTCGGAGGGAGATGCCGAATGCGCCCGCCTGGCGATCGAGACCCTGGCCGACGAATCGGTGTACCTGACCGCCGAGGAAGAGAAGGAGCTGGCCGCCGTGACCGCCGAGGTCGAGGCCATCGAAGCCGTGCTCGCCGAGTCCACGGCGGATCTCGAGGCACTCGGCCAGAAGCTCGTCGAGTCCCTGGCCAGCGGCCCCGTGACGCAGCTCCGCGACTCGGTCGACGCCCTGAAGAAGCTGCGGAGCAACGACCGCGAGGCCTTCGACGGTCTCGGAGAGGAGGTGCTCGACGCCTTCGCCGAGGGCGACAAGATCATCATCGAGTACCGCCGGATGTGGCGATTCAAGAACAAGGACTCCCATCTCGAGGTCATTCCCCAGGCCGATCGGTTGATCGAGGTCTATCCGCCCTACGTCGAGTCGGCCCGAGAGCATCGGGAGGCCGCGGCGGCGGCCGTCGAAGCCGAAGCGTCCGAGCTCGAGTCAGGTGACGATCTCCTGGGTGCCGCCTCGTTGCTGCGGG
The DNA here is from genome assembly GCA_964565225.1 of uncultured Thermoanaerobaculia bacterium. GTDB lineage: Bacteria > Acidobacteriota > Thermoanaerobaculia > Multivoradales > J023 > CAZMEL01. The sequence continues at coordinate 5,104 of CAZMEL010000076.1, forward strand.
TGCTGCAGGAGGTTGCTCCCGGCCGATCGGGCCTGGCGGAGAAAATCGCCGGTCTGGAGAAGGAGCAGGCGCGGCTCGAAGGGGTCGAGGGCACGCTCGACCGGGCCGAGCAACATCTGCGAAATCGCAAGCCGGAAGAAGGCCGGGCCGTTCTGGCCCGGCTGTCTCTCGCCGCGGGCAGTCCCTTCGCGGAGCGCAAAGAACGCCTGGCGAGGCAGCTCCAGGCTCTCTACGTGTCGATGGACGAAAGCCCGCCGGAGATTTCCCTGGCCGATGGCCAGGAGCTCGAGTACCGCCGACGAGAGACCATCCGCATCGAGCTCCGGGTCGTCGACGCCTACCGCGTCGAGTCCGTCGTCGCCCACGCCCGCCCCGACGACCGGGACGCAACGTTCCAGCCGGTCTCCGTGACCCGGGGCGAGGGCTCGAAATACATCGTCGAGATCGGCCCCGAGATCCACGACAACGACCGCACCGTCTACTACTTCGTCGAGGCCACGGACCCCTCCGGCCACACCACGAGCTTCGGCAGCGAGACGATGCCGAAGTCCGTGCGCCGCAAAGGGTTCTGAGGGGACCGGGGGGGTCGGGCTCGAAGAGCCGAAAAAAGAGAAACCGCTCCTCGGCCTCGCATGGTGCGGGCCTCGAGAGCGGTTCTCCGATCACTGGAAGCGAGAGCCGGGCTCAGCTCGGGCGAGCGCTAGGCCTCCGCCAGTCGGTGGGAAAGCTGTTGGGGTAGAGGTTCGACGTCTCCATCTGCCGCCGAGCGCTCTCCTTGGCCTTGTCGCGAGCGAAGTTCTTGTTGAAATCGCCCAGCGCGGCATTGCCCACCGTGTACCCCTGCTTCGGGTGGCTCTTCTCGAGGAAGAACGACACCTTCGAGCCGATCAAACCCTCGATCCGCCCCGGAGTGCCGGGCACGATATTCGAGTCGCGGATGTCCTTCGTGTCGAGAGCGCGGAACGTATCGCCAATTCGCCAAGTCATGGGATCTGACCTCCTGGAGGGTGAAGCTCTGTTTGCGGGTGCGATTCTAGCACTGGGTGGGGGAGTGGGGAAGGGGATCAGCGGTCCAAGCTGCTCTCCCTTTGGCCTGACGAGACGCGGCCTACCTCAGGAAGATCATTGGGATCGGTCATGTGGATGGTAGAATTCCTTCAGACTACTTATTAGTGCCGAAACTAGACGTGTTGATTCTGATTGGGAGTATGGCAGTGTCGAATCCTGAGCACGGTACGAGTCCAGAATCTCCTGCGAGAGCGGTTTGATGCTGCAGCTTCGTAAGCAGCATGTCGAGGCTCTTCGATCCGTTGCCCGAGAAGGGCTTCCAGAACGTTTGATTGCCGAGGCGCTACGAGAGGGCAAGCAGGGGCGAATCGATCCGGCAACGGGTGATCTGGTGATCACAGATCGAAACGGCCATCAGGCGAGGCTCACCTGGAACGAGCAAGGGTTACCCAAGTCTGCAGTTTATGCGACCGGCCGAGCACAACAGTTCGAGCACGACGAAGAAGGAAGGCTGGCCGCAACGATTTATCCGGGAGGAGAGCGGGTCGAGATCGATCGCGACTCGAACGGCAATCTCTCCGAGATCTCTAGACCCGGTCATTCTAGGGTCCGGTTCGAGTACAACGAGCAGAATCAGCCCACCCTTATCGAGCATCCCGATGGTACCCGGGAGAAATACACGTACCATTCTTCAGGGGAGTTGGAGACTGCTACGGATCGAGCCGGTGCCCGGACGGTATTCGACCGAGATGCTGACGGCACTCTTCGAGCCGTTGTCGACCCACTGGGCCGAGAGACAAGATTTGTCAAAGACGAAGATGGTGGTTTGGAGAGCATCGTCTTTCCGGACGGCACTCGCCAGGACTATGCTTTCGATTCCGAGAGCAAATTTGCCGGTGTCAGCTCGCGTGACGAGAAGCCGGTACTCCACGAGATTGGGGAGAACGGTGCTCTTCGGTCGGTTTCTTGGAACGATGGGACCTGGATCGAGCTCGAAGTCGAGGGTGAGAAGCTTCTCGAAGCATCGAATGCTCAAGGAGTCATCCATTGCTCGTACGATGATTCGGGCCGGCTCGAGGCCGAGGAGTCAGGGCACGGTGCGTTCGAATACAAGTACGACGAGGATGGAAACCTTGTCGAAATCGTCAATCCATGGGGGGAGTCGGTCGGCTTCGCGTTCGATGGTGAAGGCCGGCCTATGGCCATCCGCGATTGGGAGGGACGAGAGACCCGACTTTCCTACCACCCGGAAGGGCCTCTGGCGAAGATCCACTATGGCAATGGTCTGCTCGAGCAGCTAGAACATGGCCGTTCGGGCCGGCAGACTCGATCGTCGATCGTCGATCCACAGCGACGCAAGAGTCTTGGCGAGCAGAGGTACTCCTACGATCTCGAAGGCCGATTGACCGGCCAATCGGATCTTGGGGAGGGGATCGAGCTCAACCGACAGCTGGACTACGATGCAGCAGGCCGGTTGCTGCGAGAAAGAGATTCGAGTGGCCGGCGAAGCCTTGCAGAGTACGGTTACGACGCCAAGGGTAATCTGATCGCGGATCGCGGATCTCGGGTCGAGATCGGCCTCATGGATGAGCCGCTGCTACGAGATGGTCGAGCCATCGAGTACGACGGGGCTGGTCGGATGGCCCGGTTGCCAGGCAAGGTCGGAGAGATCCATTGCCACTGGGGTGATGACGGAACCCTGCGCTCCACCGAGGGATCTGCTGGGCAATTCCACTACTCGTATGATGCGTTAGGTCGCCGAGTCAAGAAGACCGATGGTGTTGCTACCTGGCGCTACATCTGGTGTGACGCGCAACTCGCGGCCGAAGAGTTTCAACCCGACCCTTCTGCGGACGCCATCCGCCGCGACTATCTGTACCACCCAGGTACGATTACGCCCCTGGCTTTCCGGGAGCAAGGGCAGACGTACTGGCTGCAATCCGATGTGCGGGGGGCGATCATCCGTGCCTTCGACGAGCAGGGCCAGGTCGCTTGGAGCGCGAGCTACGACTCGTTCGGCTCGGCGACGATCCACGTTGCGAGAGTGCGGCAACCGTTTCGTCTCGCGGGTCAATATGAAGACGAAGAGACGGGTCTCTATTACAACCTCGGGCGGTACTACAGCCCTATTCTTGCGAGCTATTGCTCTCGGGACCCTCGCTGGTTCACACCCAGGGCTACGAACTACAGCTACTGTGGGAACGACCCCTGGAATCGAGTCGACGCGAATGGTGCAGTCTGGGGTTGGGCCAAGAATGCCTGGAACTCGGCTGCATCCGCAGTTTCTTCGGCAGTAGACGCGGTTTCCGAAGCCGTAACCAGTAAGGAGTTCTGGAAGGGAGTCGCCGAAGTCGCCGTCGACGTAGCGGTTATCGCCGGAGGCGTGGCACTTGCGGTGGTTGCCGCACCTGTCATCGCCGCCGGAGGTGCTGCAGCCCTGGTTGCGGGGGCTGCAGTGGTTGTTGGAGGTGCCGCGCTGACCTTCGGCGGGGAAATCGCCAAGCAGGCGATCCGCGGCGATGGATGGTGCCTCAAGTGCGCCTTCGAGGCAGCCATGATCGATGGCCTGATCGGCTTGATTCCTTTTGGGAAGATTGCAGGTAAGGTCGTTGGCCCATTGATCCGCAAGGTCGGGCCGCACCTGGCAAAAGCTGGCAAGGCGGCAATTGGCCTGGCGAAATCGGTGGGAGAATCCGCGAAAAAGCTTGCGGGAAGGATTTTTGGAGGGGCAAAGAGAAAGGCATGGAAGAAGTATCTCGCAAGGAAAGGTGAGAAGGCTCTGCCTTACGACAAATGGTCGAAAAAGTACGATACCATCCGAAAAAACAGAACGTCGGGTGCCAAGACAGAAAAGAGATTCCAGAAACAAGAGGGTGGTAAGAAGCCCCGCACGGCTCTGGATGCTGGTAGGGGTCCTGATGGTAAGATGCGAAAGCGTTATGTTGATAACATGGATGGTGATCGAATTCGAGAAGTAAAATCGGGGAAGAACAAGTGGTCGAAGAAATGGGAGGAACAGATCGAAAAGGATGCCTATCTCAAAGAACGAGGCTACAAGCCTGAGTGGCACTTTTATGGCGATAAGCCTGATTCAAAGCTGCAAGACGTCTTGGAAGCAGCAGAAATACCTTGGTTTCACCATGGCAAATAGATGTGAAGAGAGTTCCTGATGTCATTTTCGAAAGAGCAAAAGCAGTCTTTTGAAGACTTTGTCGATGGGATCGATACTTCTTATTGGGTAGATCGGCTCAAAGATGCGATGAGAGAAGCTGGCCTAGAGAATTCAGATATTGTCTACGACTTTCAAGAGCTTCAGGCCGTTGAGGATTTCTTGTTGGGTGTGGCTGATGGAAGGCTTGAGGTTTCAGATTCGGTAACTGAGGTAAAGTTCTGGGTCTCTGCCTATCTTGGTGAGGTATTCATTGAGAATTTTGGGGGAGATTGGATTCAAAGTGATTTTCCGGGGCCATATAACGGCTACCCGGCCGTTTTGGAAGGTCCTGGTGAAGCTCCCTATCGACCGTTTCCTATTGTCGATTCTTTGTTGCAGGAAAAGAAGAAAGGTGCCCTGGTAAGAAACATCGAGAGAATCCGTAAGCGGAAAGAGCTTGAAAAAACCTACCCTACTGGGTAGATAGAATAGGGAGGGGCACCCTCATGGGAAGACCAGCAGCGAGGGTCACCGACCCTCACCTCTGCCCGATGTTCGACGGGCCGAAGCCTCACGTAGGCGGCCCGGTTCTGCCGATCTCAGCATGCTTCACCGTGCAGATCGGTGGATTGTTTGCGGCCACACGAGGAACCAAGGCGACCTGTGTCGGCCCCTTGGACACCATTGCGCAGGGATCGACGACCGTTTTCATCGGGGGGAAGCCCGCGGCTCGACAGTTCGATATGACCTCCCACGGCGGAGCGGTCATGATGGGCTGCTTGACGGTCTTGATCGGTAGCGGCAGCGGAGGGCCCCCTCCTTGTGTCGGGGGGGCCAAGGCGGGTGGCGCTGGTGGAGCCAAGGGCTGAGCCCTGAGAGCGCTCAAATGTCGATCTGGGACAAACGGCCTTCGAGAACGGACAGCAGCGATGCCGAGCTGCTGGCTCGGCGTCTGGCCTCGTGCAAGGAGCTCGAGAATCTTAGTCGTGAGGGTCGCCTCTGGGCCATCGTAGACGCCTGCGACGAACCAGGCGTTCCCACCAAGATGGACGAGCTCGGTGAGCAGCGGGCCGTCAGCCTTTATCGCGGCGACGCCAAGGTCGAGAATGCCGACATCGCGCCCTATCTGGCGCATGTCGACGACTTTTTTCTGCAATGGATTCGAGAGGAGCTTTGGGCCAAGCCGTGGGGAATCTTTGTGGTGGCGCCCGGCGAGATCGAGAAGCTACGGACACACTTCCGCAAGTTTCTCACCGTCAAAGATCCAGACGGCGAGAAGATGTACTTCCGCTACTACGATCCGAGGATTCTGAAAGCATTTCTACCTGCCTGTAACGAAGAAGAGCTGCAAAAGCTTTTTGGGCCCCTCGAAGCCTACGTCATTACCGAGCCCGACAGCGAGGAAGTCACTTTCTGGACACGCCAGGGGGCCGGGCCCCACAGACCCGTCGAAACTCCGTCTGCTCGTCCACGCAGACGTTGGGGCTGACCACTACTTTTTTTCCGGTAACCGCAATCCTTCGAGAATTTTCTGGAACAGAGCGTCGGCCGCCTCGGCCTCGCGCATCTGTAGGAGGCAGGTGGTGATCGTCGACTGTTCCTGGAGGAAGATCCCGCGGATGTTGAGCTGGGCATCGGCTCGGTAGCGCCAGGCTTCCAGGCCCCGGAACTGGCCCATCTCGGCGGTTTCGCGGTCGGAGCCGGGTAGGACTCCGGAGCCTTGTCGAAGGGCTTCGTGCAGAGAGTCCTTGACGGTTTCGAGGGCCGGTGCATTCTCCTGTTGTCGAAGCTCCAGCACCGGGATGAAGAGCTCCGAGTCCACGTAGAGCCCAGGGAAGGTCGAGGTCCAGGGGCCTTTGAGCTCGAGATCGATCCAGGGCTCCAGAGGAAGCGTTCGCCAGAGCTCCGGATCGAGAGATCGAAGCGACGCGATCAGCGGGCCGAGTACCGATTCGGCTTCTGAAGGCTGGCGGAGCGGGCCGCTGACCTGGAATTCGAGGGGTTCTTCGGTGGCGAGGCGGAGATGCAGCTGGCGCTGGGTGGCGGCCGTTCGCCAAGTGCCGGCTCCGAGCTCCGACCAGAGAGCGGACACCGGACCCTGAGGCGTGGTGCCACGGCCCGTTGCCAGCAATCGGCCACCTGCCGACTCGATTTCTTCGATTCGTCGCACGATCCATTTGCCGGCCTCTCGATCCTCGGCCAACAACCGATGGATCCGGATTTCGTTGCGACCTCCTCGGAGCATCACATGGCGACCTTCGACGGATCGGGACCATTCGTTGGAAACGGCCATGGAATGGCAGAGAAAAGGGAACGAATCGACAGCAACTCGCGGGTCGGAGGTTAGGAGGGCTGGGTCGGAGAAGAGGTCGAGACTCTCCGCGGAGCCGAGACTGCGGCCTGTAGTGAGCTGGAAGCTACGAACGATGGATTCGAAGATGACTTCCCGATCGGTGGCATCTTCCGGGCCGAAGAGCCGAAGAGAGCATCGAATCGGACCTTCTGTCAGCACGATCTCGCGATGAACGACCGGTTGGAAGTCGTCGTTCTCGTAACGAGCGGTTATCCCGAGAGCTCTGGGACTCGCGGCTTCGACTGGGCCTTCCGACAGAACCCCGAAATCTTCGAAACAGTTTCTGAGGAATTCCTTACGCTCCTGCAGGTGTTCGGTAGCTGGCAGTGGCTCACCTTCTTGCCAGATTTCTTCGACTTCTGCGGTCAGTGCCTCGGGCTCGGCGTTGGCCGCGAAACGAAGAGGCCCGGTCTGGAGCCAGCCGCCGGGAAGCTCGAGGGTACAGAAATCTGCTTCTAATCTCACAGGAGACTCAGGCGATCAGGCGATCATCGCCCCTTGAGGCAGGTACTTGGGGAGCGCGTCCCGCAGTTGTTTAGGGTCGAACCGACCTTTGCAGATCAGGTCGGCCGAGTCTTCCAGAACCTTGATGGCGGGGCCGAGCTGCTTGAGAACGTACTCCACGATCTCGCGATCGTCCCAGAGCATCTTGGCGAGCTTGGCACCTTTGCCGAGCAATCTGGCAAGCTTGATCAGCCGAAGGATCTTGGCGACCCGCGCCGGCATTACCATGGTGCCGATCCAGTGCCGAATCGTAAAGGTCAGGTTGAAGTCGTATTCGCGTTGTGTGACTACTTGCTGGCAGTCGTCTCGGCACTCCAGCGAACCGACGAGCCGGCCTTCGATATAGAACTGATAGTAGATATCGACTCCGTAGACTCCAGACCCCTGGAATTCCGCGTGGTCGATCGTCGGGTGGGGCACGGTGAGCCATTTGCCTCCGACGACTCCACAGTCGCCCGACGACTGGCGTTGAGTGGTCGTGGATTGGCGTTGGTCCTGAGCCGCCTGAGGAAAGGGATTCGGGGCATCGGATTCCTCGGCCTTACACTGCAAGATGCCTTGCGGGTTGTGTTGGGGAGCGACACACATGGGAATGCCGGCGTCCGCCAGGTCTTGGGTGAGCAGCGGATCCGGAATTTTTTCGAGACCAATCGTCGTCTCGCGCGACATCATGGTCAGATCGGACGCGGTGCAGACCAGGCCGGCCTGGCGGGTACGACCGTAGGGAAGAGGATTCAGAGGACTGGTAGAGCGTTGCTTTGGATTGGCCATAGGAATTCGCTCTTCCTCAGTTGATCCGCACCGGAAGCCCCTTGATCCGGTGCAGAGTCGTCGCGGTGGTCTTGACGGTCCCACCCTTGGTCTCGACCTGGGGCGACTCCATCGAAAGCTTCTGGCCGGCACCTTCGGTGATTTTGCGGGCCTTGATATCGACCGAGTCCTGGCCCAGTACCTCAATTGTCTTGGCGCCGATCTTGATATTGCCCGAGGGAGCGAGCATGTCGATGTCGCCGGTCTTGGTAGCGATGGTGATCTTCTCGCTGCCGATGTCGATGGTAATCGAGTGTTTGCCCGAGCTGTCGGCGATCTGGATCTTCTCTTCTTTGTCGCTGATCTCGACCCGGTGCTGGTCTTTGCTGGTGACGACGATGGTGCGGTTGACGTCGTCCATCCAGACTCGGTGTTGCTGGGAGGTCTGGAGCTCGATGCCCTTGGCGCCCTCGAAGTCGGTCTTGAGCTTGACGAAGTGGCCGTCGTGGGTCTGGAGGATGATGCCCTTGGTCTTGTCGCCCTCGAGCAGGTGCTGGAAGTGGCCGTCGGCGGTGGAGAGCTTGATGTTGTTGCCGAGCCCGCCGGGTTTGTTCTTGTCCTCCATGCGCAGGACTTCGTTGCCGCCGGTCTTGAGCTCGATGTCGGGTACGTCCTGGTTGTCGTCGTGGGGATCCCACATCTCCAGCTGGTGACCGTAGCGGGTATTGAGGGTGGCCTTCTTGGCCGGGTCGTTCAGGTGCAGGGTGTGGGGGTAGGGCGTGTTGAGGGTGATCGCCTTGTTCTTGTCGTCGAAGAGCAACCGGTGCTGGTACCGGGTGAGGATCATGTTGCGGATCAGCTCTTCGGGTTTGATGGGCGGCATCTTGACGTAGTTGTAGACGCTACCCACGATCACCGGATTGTCGGGGTCGCCCTCGAGGAAGTCGACGATCACCTCGTCGTCGATGAGGGGGTGCCACTGGAAGCCGTGTTTGAAGCCGGTGTCCTCGTTGAGGCCGGCGTAGGGCATGGCCACCCGGATCCAGCAGGAGGACTCGGGGTTGTAGCTGTGGTCGAGGTCCCAGTGGAACTGCACCTTGGCGCGGCCGTACTCGTCCATGTAGACCTCGGCGCCGGGAGGACCTACCACGGTGGCGGTCTGCATGGTGAGCACCGGGGCCGGGGTGCGAGGCAGGGGGCGGAAGGTGGTGTCGGCGGGGATGGCGGTGAACGACACCGAGTAGTCCACGCCGGTGGAGCCCGTCTGGGTGGCGCTGTGGCTCATGGAGACGATCATCCACTCGCCGTTGAGGTCGCCGCGGTAGGCCTTCTCGATCTCGATCACCGAGCCGCAGCTGGTGGAGCGGAAGGTGCCGGAGCCCGAGAGGGTCTTGCGCATGGCGCTCTGGGCATCGACGGCCATCTGGGCGTAGTGCTGGCCCTCGCTCGGCGGATCGAGGTAACGCTCGAGGTGGTAGTCGTAGATCTCGAGGTCGGTGTGGTCGGGGGCTGCGGCCTCGGGACGCATGGGGGGTTTCTCGGGCTCGCGGTAGTTCCAGTCGCGGTAGGCGACCTTGCCGGTGTAGGCGCTCTCCTCGTAGACCAGATCGCTCACCCACTCCAGGTCGTCGCGCGACTCGGGCGTCGAGATCACCCCTTCGTGTTTGCGGTAGATGGCCTTCTTGAGAGGCCAACATTCGCCGTAGCCGCCCACGGAGTCGCCGATGATCATCTTGTCCTGGCCCTTGTGCTCGAACCAGTAGTACAAACCCTCTTCTTCCATCAGCCGGGAGATGAAGGCCAGGTCGGTCTCGCGGTACTGCAGACAGAATTCCCGAATCCGGCAGCCGCCGACCCGCATCTCGTACTTGCCCGCCATGCCCCGGGCGTCGAGCACCGCGGCGATGATGTCGTTGGCGGGCATCTCCTGGAAGATCTTGCAGTTGCTCTTCTGGCCGAGGAGCCAGAGGGTGGGCACGATCTCCACCGAGTAGTGGCCGTAGAGCTTCTCTACCTCGCCGGGGCGCCCGGCGGTGGACTGGGAGAAGCTGGCGACGATGCCGTAGAAGGTCTTCTCCTTCGGGCTCTTCTTGTCCCACTGGATGCGGATGGTGGCCGGCTGCCGGATCATGTCCTTGATGGCGAGCTCCGGCTCTTCCGACCACACGGTGAGGTGGAAGCGCGACAGTCGCGACATCTCCTCGTGGGCGTTGAAGGTGAGCACGGTGAGGGGCTGTACGTTGATGCCCTTTTCTTTCCCTCCACCCCCTCCGATCTCCAGGAAGTATTGAATGCGATCGGCGGCAATGACTTCTTGCATGGTTCGGATCCTCCTCGCGGCGCCTCGGCCCGGGTCACTCGATCTCGTGGATCAGCTGCTCTTCGGCGTCGATGTCGAGCCGGATCGAGCGGATGGGCTGATCGCGCGCCATTCGTTCGAGGATTTCGGTGGAGACGCCCGGAAGCACCTCCGCCTGGATGATGTGGTCGATGTTGCGCGCCCCGGTTTCTTCCACGGTGCAGCGCTCGGCGATCCAGTCCGCGAGGCCCTCGCTGTAGCTGAGCTCGATGTAGGCATTGCCTCGCAGGCGGTCGACGATGGACGATAGCTTGAGGTCGACGATGCGCCGCAGGGATTCCGGGTCGAGAGGGAGATACGGCACGATGGTCATGCGTGCCAGCAGAGCGGGTTTGAAATGTTCTCGCAGGGAGGGGCGAATCGCCTCCACCAGCTCGTCGGGCTCGGCCTCGACGTCGGCCGAGCACATCTCTACCAACACGTCGGAGGCGAGGTTGCTGGTCATCACCAGCACGGTGTTCTTGAAGTCGATTTCCCGGCCTTCGCCGTCGGCCAACATTCCCTTGTCGAACACCTGGTAGAAGAGGTTCATCACGTCGGGGTGTGCTTTTTCGACCTCGTCGAGCAACACCACGCTGTAGGGCCGCTGGCGGACCGCCTCGCTGAGCACGCCGCCTTCGCCGTAGCCCACATAACCCGGTGGCGAGCCGATCAGCCGGGAAACGGTGTGGGCTTCCATGTACTCGGACATGTTGATGACGGTCATGAACCGCTCACCGCCGAAGAGCAGGTCGGCGAGGGCGAGGCCGGTTTCGGTCTTGCCGATGCCGGAGGGGCCGACGAGGAGGAACACTCCCTGGGGCGCGTCGGGGTTGCCGAGGCCGGCGCGGGAGGCCCGGAGGCGTTTGGCGACGGCTTCGATGGCGGCGTCCTGGCCCAGCACCCGGGCGCCGAGGTTGGTGTCGAGGTCGAGCACGGAGCGGGCCTGGTCACGCATCATCTTGCCGACGGGAATGCCCGTCCAGTCGGAGACCACGGCGGCCACCAGATCGGAGGTCACCTCGAGGGGGATCAGGGGATCGTCGCCCTGGACCTCGGCGAGCTCGGCGAGAGCCTGCTCCAGATCCACGGGGCCCGCTTCGTCTTCGGCTGCCTGGTCGGTGTCCGGTTCCGTGGCCTCGGCCCTGCTCTCGCTGTCCTCGGTCGATGCTGCGGTCTCTTCGTCCACCTCGTCCGGAGGCTCTTCGTCGAGCAGGTGGTGGTCGCCCCGGGCTCGGAGCACTTTTTCTACGGCTTCTTTCTCGCGCAGCCACCGGGCTTCGAGAGCGTCCCGAGCGTCCCGGGTCTCGGCGATCTCCTGTTCGAGGCGAGCCATCTGCTCGGTGTCGGCGGGGCTGCCGCTGGCCTGGTCGCGCTCGAGGGCTGTGAGGGCCACGGTGGCGTGCTCGATGCGCCGTTCCAGGTCTTGCAGGGCATACGGCCTCGAGGTGAGGCCGATCTTGACCCGGGCGGCCGCGGTGTCGAGCAGGTCGACACTCTTGTCGGGCAGCTGACGGCCGGCGATGTAGCGCTCGGAGAGCTCGACCGTGGCGAGGGTGGCGGAGTCGAGCACCCGGACGCCGTGGGCGTCTTCGAACTTGGTCTTGATGCCCCGCATCATCACCGTGGCTCGCACCACGTCGGGCTCGTCGACCTTGACCAGCTGGAAGCGGCGAGCGAGGGCGGCGTCTTTCTCGAAGTACTTCTTGTACTCCGACCAGGTGGTGGCGGCCACGGTCCGCAGCTCGCCTCGGGCGAGGGCGGGTTTCAGGAGGTTGGCGGCGTCGCCCTGGCCGGCGGAGCCGCCGGCTCCGATCAACGTGTGGGCTTCGTCGATGAAGGTGATGATCGGGGTCGGGCTCTCGCGGATCTCGGCGATCACGGATTTGAGCCGGTTCTCGAACTCTCCTTTGACCCCGGCACCGGCCTGCAGGAGGCCGAGGTCGAGGCTGCGGATCTGCACGCCCTGGAGAATGCGAGGCACGTCGCCGTGGGCGATGCGCAGGGCGAGGCCTTCCACCAGGGCGGTCTTGCCGACGCCGGCCTCGCCGACCAGGATCGGGTTGTTCTTGCGCCGCCGGGTGAGGATGTCGATCATCTGGCGGATCTCGTCGTCGCGACCGACCACGGGGTCGATCTCCCCGGCTCGGGCCGCGGCGGTGAAGTCGAGGGTGAACTGGGCCAGGGCCAGGGCCTCTCCGGAACCGTGAGCACTCTCACCCGGCCCCGTGGCGCCGGGAGTGCGGCCACCGAAACGGCCGGTGGGAGCTCGGTCTTCCTCGGAGTCGCCGACCAGCTCGCGGAAGCCCTGGGTCAGCTCTTCGAGAGAAATGTCGCTGAGTAGCTCCTGGTAGGGAGCGAAGTGGTGGTCTGGACGGCTCAAGAGCGCGGCCAGCACCGCACCGGAACGAATGGAGTCCTGACCGAGGTCGACTCCGCCGATCAAGTAGGCCTGTTCCAGGGTCTCGAGCAGGCGCGGGGCGAAGCTCGGTCGGGTGGTGTTTCCTCCCCGAAGCTCCTCGATGGCCTCCAGCAGAGCCGCCTCGAAGCGGCCGGGATCGATGCCGAAGTGTCGGAGGATGGGCGGCAGGTCGCCGTCGCCCTTTTCGAGCAGCTTGAGGAGCAGATGCTCGACGGTGACTTCGTAGTGAGCCCGGGCGATGGTGAATCCCACGGCTCCTTCCAGGCAGGCGGTCAGGTGTGGATTGGCGCGCTCCAGCAGGCCGCGAAGATCTCGGGTGATCATTGAGCCCTCTCGTAGGATGAATGGAGGTTCTGTTTGGGAAAGAGGATCGAAGGGTCGTGGTCGATGCCCGGGCTGGAGGTGATCCAGCCGGTCCAGCCGAGCTGGACGCTTCCGCCGAGCTGGGCTTCGGGTACATCCTGGCGCCGCAACACCATCTCGAAGTCGAAGTCGAGGCGCTCGCCGATCCACAGCCGGGTGAGGGCGCTGAGCTCGCGAAAGGGCTCGCCGCCGGGTAGCCATGCCTGGTACGCGGAGTAGGTCAGAGGACCGAGTCGGACCCGGAACTTGCCCGATCGATTGGGGGTGGCCTCGCCGAGGGTGAGGTCGTGGCCGAGCTGACAGTTGCGCTCACCGATCCGGTTCTGCTCCTCCGCGGGAATCTCCACCCACCGCAGCATCCACGAGCGCAGCCGCACGCGGTCGAGGGCGGTGTTGGCGAGTCTCCGCTCGCCGGGATCCTCGATCTCTCCACGGGCGATGGCGGTCGCCTCGGCGTCGGTGAGGAGGTGCCGGAAGTAGTCGGCGAGCAGGCGTCGAAGACCCGCGAGGGGGCGTGTACGCATCGAGAGGAGGCCGGTGTATTTGATCAGCCGCGGCGCGTGCAGACGGGTCTGGGCCCGGGCTTCTTCGTCGCGCAAGCCGGAGAAGGAGAGCACATGGGCCGAGAATTGGTCCTTGGCGCCGGGCTCGTAGCTGTAGGGATAGCGATACTTCTGCCAGGCCCGGTAGTAGAACGAGAGCATGCGGTGGTTGAAGAGGTCGAGAAAGCTCCGCAGGTGGGCGATCTCTTCCACCATCGGGTCGTTGAGGAGCTCGCTGAAATACAGGGGGCCGGGAGCCGAGGTTCCGTAGAGGCCCATGAAGCTGACGTCGATCCGAGCCACCTCGCCGGGGGCGTAGATCGCCTTGCCCCGGCGTTCGAAAAGGGTCGGGTCGTCCCAGCGCGCGGCGCCCTCGTCTTCGTCGGCCTCTTCGGGGCGGGCGGGAAGCCACTCCAGGCGGCGGACGTCGGCGGGAGCGAAGACCAGCTGGGGAACGGGTCGCAGCCGCAGGCCTTCTTCGGCCAGCGGGCCGGCGTGTCCCACGGCCGTCTGCACCGATAATGGCGCCTCGGCACCCTCGGGCACACGAATCCAGTGCTCGAGCAGATAGACGAGCTGAAAGAAGTCGAAGCGGTACGCTCGACGGGTGATCCGCTCGCTCAGATCAGGCTCTGGCGGCCGATGGCCGGCTTCCACTCGAGATCCTCCCGTTCGGGTGAGGCCTGACGCAGGATCAGGCGGGTAAATGAGTTGGCGGAGGCGTAGAGGGCGAAGAATTCGTTGAGCACCTCGCCGAGCAGCAGCACTTCCCCTTCTTCGTCGAACCGGCTCTCGTCGACCTCGAGGGCGATCTCGGTGCCGCGGACCGGAGCACCGGCGACGAGGCGTTCGAGAGGCCGCGTCTGGGCTCGCTCGATGGCTCCGATCCGTCGGCGGTTCTCCGGCCGACGCTCGAAGTCGTAGATCTCCAGGATCCGGCGCAGGGCGGAGGCGTCGCCGAGGGTGAGAGTGTTGAGAGCCATGTGGGAGATGAAGCTCCACTCCGCGCCGGTGCCGAATCGAGGGTAGATCGGCAGCGTGGGCCGCGTGATGTTGCGATAGGCCACGTTGCCCAGAGGCTTGCGGATGTCGCCGATCGAGAGCTCGCTGCACAAGGGGCCGTTGGTGCAGGTGAGCTCGAAGCTGAGGGTTTCCGTCTTGGGGAGCTGCGGTCTTCTCTCGGGAGACACCAGGGACACCCGGGTCTGCCACCGGCCGGTTGCGGAGAACCCTTGCTCCACGTGGTAGAAGAGGCGCTCTTCGGTTTTTGGCTCTCCGCTCGTGTCGTGCTCGAAGGAGAAGAAGGGAAACAACCGACGAGGAGTCAGCTCACCCACCCGCTGGGCCTGCACTCGGTCGACGGAGTAGACCTCGTAGGCTTCGGGAAAGGAGAAGTTTCCCAGGACCGCCTGGCTGCGCCGCAGGTGCTCGACCTTCATCGGCTCGCCGTCCCGCTCGAAGAGGTTGAGGATGGGAGTGACGTAGAGCTGGAAGTTCTCGGTGCTGGGGCGGAAGCTCTCGGGGGGGCGCGAGCTGAACTGGAGGAAGAGGTCGAAGGTCTCCTCGTGTCTCTCCATCCGGATACCCCCGAGGTCGCAGAGGTCGACGAAGAGGAACTTCTCGCGAAAGGCGAAGTACTCGGCGAGCAGGCGGTAGCCGGGAAAACCGATCTCGGAGTGGGGCAGAACCCCTTCGTCCTCGCCGAATCCTACGGGGCGGATTCGGCTCCGGGCTTCCGGGCCCTCGAAGACCCGTTGGCGATCGCGCCCGAAGCGGAGCCGGAGCGACTGGATCTGCTGGCGCAGCAGCCGGTAGGCACAGAAGGTGACGGAGGGCTCGCCGGTGAGGTAGAGGCGCAGACGATCGAGCTGCAGGCGCTCGGTGTCGGCGCCTTCGACCAGGCGGAAACGAAAACGGAGCTGGCGCTGGCCGGCGTCGTTGGTCACCATCTGGGCGTCGTCGAGGGTGATGGGATGCACGTCGACGTCGTAGAGGGTCTGGAACTGGCAGCGGGCCTGGAGGGAAGATCTCTCCAGCACCACCTGGCGAGAGCGGACCTCGAATCCGCGGCGAAACGTTTCGCTCACCTGGATGCCGGGAATCGGCTGGAACTGCAGCATGGCCAGCGATGGGATCGGGCGCAGGTAGTGCGGCCACACGAGGTCGAGCAGATTGTGGGTCAGCTCGGGGAAGTCGTCGTCGAGGCGGCGGTGCACCCGGCCCGAGAGCCAGGCGAACGACTGGACCATTCGCTCCACGTGCGGATCGCGGGAGCGCACATCGGCCAGGCCCAGGTGCTCGGCGCGCTGGGGGTGCAGGCGAGCATATTCCTGACCTGCTCTGTCGAGGTATTCGAGCTCGGCCTTGTAGAAACGGTCGTCTTCGGAGGACATTTTCGCCTCAGTCGGCGTCGGCCCCGAGGGCTGCCTGGCCGTTTCCCGAGATGGTGGTGCGGTACTTGACCCAGGTGGTGTCGCCGTCTCCCTCTTCGAGCTCGCCGGTGATCAGGAACGACACCCGGAACTCGCTCTTGCCGGTTTCGAGCAGACGGACCTCGGGATGGAGGAGCCGGGGCTCGTAGGTCTCGACCAGCTCTTGCAACACCCGGCGGAGCTCGGCTGTCGACGCCGGATAGTCCGAGTAGAACGAGGACATGTCCGGCACGCCGAAGTCGGGGAGATGGGCCACCGATCCGCGGCGGGTGTTGAGCATCTCCACGAGATGGATTCGTACTGCATCTCCGACCCAGCGACAGTCCTGCTGGGGCCGGCCCGGAAGAGGCCCGACCAGCTTCTCGAGAAAACCGTTCTGGCTCACGCTCCGGGGCATGGCGACTCCATTTCACCGGGGTGGTGGGCCGCCCTGGTGACCAAACGGCGCTCCGGCCCGAGCGCCGAGAGCGCAGGGCCGGATCGCTAGTTGAGAGAAGAGATCAGCGCCCTTCGAACCAGGAATCGGTGAACTCGACATTGCCGTCGAGGAAGGCCCAGGTCATCTTCTCGTAGCGGAAGGAGATCTCTTCCATGTGTTTGTACTGCTCGTTGGCCGGGTTGTCGACGTCGGGCATGTACGGGCGGATGGAGGTGATCCGGGCATTCTCGAGGCGGTGCTGGTAGTACTCCTCCTCGACACCCTGCTCGTTGATCTGGAACCACCGAAGGGTGGCAGAGCCGATGATCTTGCCGTTGCAGAGGTACTGGTAGAGCAGCGGAGAAGCCTTGTCGAAGTTCTTGACGATCACCAGGTTGTTGTGCACCCGGGTGCCGGTCGCCGAGCCGTCCTTGCGATCGGTCGGCATGTAGACCTCGTGGTTGAAGCCCAGCACCTCGATGTTGTCCTCACGACCTTCGACCTTGCAGGAGCCCGGAATGTCCGGAATGTCCATATAAGAGGGAAGTGGCATCTTTCGTTTCCTCCTCGGTTATCGGAATCATTTCCCTTGGTTGACGAACAAACTGTCTACGACTTCTTGTCCTTGGGCAGCCTCGAGACGAGGGAGAGGTTCACATCGATTCCCTCGATCTGGAAGTGCGGCCGGACTTTCATTCCGACTTTGTAGAAACCCGGGTTGTCGGCGATGTCGAGCACCTCGATCTGAGCCTGCGACAGGGGATGCTTGGCCTTTAGCTCGGGTCCCGGATCCTTCATCTCGGTGACGAGAGTGTTGATCCACTCATAGAGCTCGCGCTGGAGCTCGTCCTTTTCTTTCGAGGCGCCGATGTTCTCGCGCTGGATCACCTTCAGGTAGTGGGCGAGGCGCGAGACCAGGAAGAGGTAGGGCAGCCGCGAGCTGAGGCGACTGTTGGCCGTGGCGTAGTCGGCGTCCTTGCCGATGTACTCGGCGGGCTTCTGGATCGAGTTGGCGCTGAAGAAACAGGCGTAGTCCTTGCTCTTGTAGAAGGCGAGCGGGATGAAGCCCAGCTCCGAGAGCTCGAATTCCCGCCGATCCGAGATCAGAACCTCGGTGGGGATCTTGGTCTGGGTACCGCCCGAGGCCTCGTAGAAGTGCACCGGGAGATCCTCCACCAGGCCGCCGGCCTTGGGGCCGCGGATGTTCACGCACCAGCCGTTCTCGGCGAAGCTGCGGCTGAGATTGGCGGCGAAGGCGAAGCTGGCGTTGCCCCACAGGTACTTTTCATGGGTCTCACCCGAGGCGTCTTCCTCGAAGTGGAAGGTCTTGGTGGGAACGGTATCGGGGCCGTAGGGGGTGCGGAGAAGGAATCGCGGCATCGTGAGGCCGACGTAGCGGGAGTCCTCGGTCTCGCGGAAGGTGTTCCACTTGACGTATTCCTTCTGCTCGAAGATCGGCCCGACGTCGGACTTCAGGGACAGCTCTTCCATGTCCTTGACGCCGAAGAATCTCGAGCCCACGGAGCCGATGAACGGCGCGTGGCAGGCGGCCGACACCTTGGCCAGGTTTCGCAGCAGCGTGATGTCCTGGACGGTGTTGGCGAACTCGTAGTTGCCGATGATGGCGCCGAAGGGCTCGCCGCCGGCCTGGTCGTATTCCTGATCGTAGACGTGTTTGAACAGGCCGCTCTGCAACGTCTCCGGGACGCTCTGGAAATCACTCTCGAGCTCGTCCTTCGAGACGTTGATGACCTCGATCTTGATGTTGCGGCGGAAGTTGGTGCGGTCCACCACATGTTTGAGACCCCGCCACGCGGACTCGAGCTTCTGGAACTCTTCGTTGTGCAGAACCTCGTTGACCTGGGCGCTGATCTTCGAGTCGAGCTCGGCGATCACCTGGTCGATCAAGACCTTGTCGACCCGCTCTACCTTGGCGTGGCGGCGGGTCACCGAGTCGATCAGGAGGTTCATGGCGAGGGAGAGGTCGTTGGCTCGTTCCTCGTCCTGGGTGCGGTCGATATCGATCTTCGACAGCAGGTTGTCGAGGGGGGAGACCTCTTCCTGGGTAGCGGCCTGGGACGACTGGGCGGCTTCTGCTTTGCTCATGATTTTCGGGCTCGGCTCCTTGGCTTCGGGTTTGCTCAGTCGGCGCTACCCGTTACCACTTGCGGCAACGGAGCGATCTGGTCGAGCTGCTCGCGCAGCCTTGCCAGCTTGGCGTCGTCCTTCTGACCGTCGGCCAGGATCTTGTCGAGCTCGAGACGGAACTTGCGGTTGGTGATGACCCGAGCCTTCAGATCCTTGAGCAGATTCCGCAGCTCGACCATGTCCTTGAGCTCGGGAATGTTCTCTACCAGACGATCGGGAGTAAAGTCGGCCAGGGATTCGATGTCGAGCTCGACCTTGAGCTCGTCGTTCTCGTGCCCGGAGAGCTTGTTGGGAACCAGCAGAGACAGGTGCAGCTTCTGCTCCCGCAAGACGTCTTCGAAGTTGTTCTTGTCGACCGAGATCCTCTCCCGCTCCTCGAGCAGGGTGTCGTCCGGGCGCAGGTTGTAGTCGCCGAGCAGCAGGAGCTTGAGCGGCAGCTCGACTTTTTCCATCGCGCCTCCGATGTCCTTGACGTATCGGATGTTGATTCGCGACGGAGGAATCTCGTTCTGAAAGCTGGAGGATTTCTGGCGTACCACGGGTCAGCTCCTCACGCGGGGAAGCAGGAGGTTTTCTGGTGTAGCAAGCGACCGAAGGCCGCCAGCTCGGGCGGGCCCGGGGCCGTTTCCCGACGACTGGCGAGGTCGATACCAGCGAGAGTTGGGGTGATTGACCACGTACGGGGAATGACCGTCGGGAAACGGCCTCCCTGGAGCGCGATGAGATGTTGCGACCTTACGATCAAGACCCACTCCCTAGAATCAACGGATTACCTATTTGGTAGGATAGGACCGGAATCGCTTCGAGTCAAGACTGATGTCGACCGTGGTTCGGGCGGCGCGGCTTCGCGCCTCGCAGGGCCGACCCGGTCGCAGCATCTGAAATCCCAGGAGGGGGAATGAGCCGAGAAGAAAAAGAGAGCCAAGGTGGTGGAAGACCCGTCGGCGAGGCGGCGTTTCGCCTGATGGTCGCCGCCGATTTCGGCGTGGAACCCGGTACTTCGAGATGGGTCGATCGCCCGGTCGACGAGTTGCTGGCCGAGATGAAGCCGGCGGTCGAAGGAACGGCCGCGGACCGGCTCGATCTCTCCGTCCGGCGGGACGTGAGGGTGCGTTGCACGATCGAGTGTCTGGACGATTTCTCCCCGGAAGGCTGGATACGGAATCACGAGCCGGCCGAGGAATGGCTGACCTCCCGCCGGAGGCTGCTCTCCCTCGCCGACGGGCACGACGCCACGGCGGTGGCCGCGGCCCTTCCGGATGCCCTTCGGGGCGATGCGTTCGGCCGCCGGCTCGCCGATTCGAGCGCGGTCGATTCTCTCCTCGCCCGGGTCGAAGACGGTGGAGCGCCCGCGGCGCAGGCGGTGGCGGAGATCGATCGGCGGCTCGCCCGGCAGGCGGCCGCGGTGGTGTCCAGACCCTGGCTCACATCCATCGAAGAAGCCTGGCGTGGTCTCGATTTTCTCCACCGGCGGCTGCGCGGAATGCCGGGAGTCCGGATCGAGCTGTTCTCCGCGCCGAAAGCCGAGCTCACGGAGCTCTTCTTCCAGAACGTCTTCCATCGCGAGTACGACGGGGAGGTGGCGGAGCCGTTGGGTCTGGTGGCTCTCGGCTACGACTTCGATCGCGGCCAGGCGGACCTGGAACGACTGCAGACGGCTGCGCGAATGGGGGAGAGCCTGCGCGTTCCGTTCCTCGGCAACCTGGGGCCCGGGTTCTGGGGCATCAAGCGGCTGCCTCTGCTGGCCGGCCTGGGGGACCTGGAGAGCCGCCTCGGGGGAGCCGAGTATGTGAAGTGGAACCGCTTCCGTGGAGACGACACGTCTCTATGGTTGGCATTGACGGTCAATCGGTTCCTTCTCCGGGGCCGATGGGCCGAGCAAGAGGCGTCCGAGACGACGGGTACCCTGCTCGACCGCTCGGCCCTGCCCGAGGCCGACGATCCACCCCTCTGGGGGCCCGGTGCCTGGGCGCTGGCGGCAGCGGTGGCGGGCGCCTGGCGGGCCGGTGGCCTCGAGCTACCGATCACCGCCAGCACGCTCGAAGACATGGCCGCGCGTCCTCTGGGTGGAAAACGGTCCGAGCCCTTTTCCTTTCCTCTCCAGGTCTCCCTGGGCGAGGCTCGGGTGCTCGAGCTGGGGCGGAGTGGCTTGATTCCGCTCGTGGCGAAGCGCGACGAGGACCGGGTGTCGTTCCCCCTGGCTCCGACCCTGCATCGGCCCATGCGATACCACGAGGACGAGGCGACCCGCGCGAGCTTCTTCGCCGCGACCCTGCCGCACCAGGTCTTTGCCGCGCTGGCGTCCCATCGTCTGCAGCAGATCGCCGAAGAGCTCGAGCTCGGCCTCGACGACGATGCTCTGGCAGAGAGCTTCCGCCATCAGCTGCTGGAGTTTCTCGGCTCCCGAGGCGAGGAGGATTCCGAGGCTACGGCAGGCGAGGAGGAGGCTCCGGAGGTGATGATCGAGCTCGAGACGCCTGCGGACCGTCCCGAGACGAGGGTGGTCACTGTGCGCTTGCGGCCTCGTTTCTCCATCTGTGGCGGTGTGGCGGACCTGGTGCTGGGAACGGCGGTTCTGGTGGGCTGACGCCGGACGAGAAGCTGCACGGCCAGCCTTCGGAAGGCTCGATGGGCTGGTAGACTGCATCGGTCATGCAAAGACGCCACATTCCTCTCCTGCCGACGTCCCCCGCCGCTTTTGCCCTGCACCTCGAGCTGGCGGAAGACGGCGAAGCGGAAGATCCGTTCGTTCGCCTCGACCGTGCCGGCGGCAAGACCCGGACGTATCTCGGCTCCTTGCGGAGCGCCGCAGGCGCCGAGATGGCCCGGGTGGTGATCCAGGTTCCGCCGCACCAGCTGGTGGGTGATGGGAGCTCGCCGCTGGGGCGGGTCGCTGACGAATGGGAGCGTCGCCGCGAGGATCGGAGCCGACTGGCCGAAACCGCTGCCGATCTCTTCCCACAGCAGCTCCTGCCCGGCTCGGGACCTGGGGAATGGGCGAGGCTCGAGCCCCTGGTCTACTGCCGCACCCACCGCCGCCTCTATCCGATTCCGGGGCCCCGCAACCTCCAGCCCCTGCAGACGTGCCGCGACGATCGGTTGCTCGTCGAGCAGGGGATGCCGACGTTTTCCGGCGCCGAGGTGCCGCTGCTGGTCGAGAGCGGTGAGGGTATAGGAAGCGAAGCGCCGCGTTTCTTCGTCGCCGCGGAGACCGCTCCCCCGGAGCTGGCACAAAAAGGTGTCCTCGGGCTCGCCGAGCTGCGCTCGGAGCTGGCCGAGACACTGGCCGAGCGGGCGCGGGCCGATCCCGATCTGGATCTCGAAGCCTTCCCCGCCGTCTCGCCACCAGCGACCAAGAGCTCGGTAGCTCCCTGGTTCGTGCTCACCGAATACGACGTGCCGTACCTGGTTGCGAGTTGTGAGCCCTGGAGCTTCGATCGATTCGTGGACTACCTCGGCGGACGAGACGTTGGCCCGGATGTAGGTCGTTCGACGGCCGAGGAGAATTCGGAGGCCGGGGAGCGGTCTGGCGGGTTTCTCTTCGCCCTCGAAGGATCGGGCCTCGATGCGATCGAGATCCTGGTTCTCAAGCTCACCCTCTTCGAGCAGGTCGTCGAGTCGATCGACCAGTACTACCGCGTGCTCGGTCCCCATCTCGACCTCCATCCCGGGCATCTCGTCGTCCATACGCCGTCGATCGCCTCACCGGGCCTTCCGGTGCGATGGAGCTTCCGTGCCCGACTGCTCGGGTTGTCGAGCGCCCGACGCACCCTGTTTCCCCAGGGGGTCGAACAGGTGAGCCCTCCTCCTC
>CAZMEL010000077.1:0-14019 GCA_964565225.1 uncultured Thermoanaerobaculia bacterium
GGCTCCGAGTGCTCCGGGACTCCTTGCAGGTAGAGCGGCGAAGCGCTCGATCCCAGGAGCAGGTAGAGCGCCGATTGGCGGATCTGGAAGGTCGGCAGGATCTCCTCGGTGATCACCTGTTTCAGAGTCTCGCGGTCGAAGGCGGTCGGGATCTTGGCGGCGAAGGTCATCGCCACCTGTTCCTGGGAGTACTGGATGCCGAAGACCTCGCGGTCGACCAGGCGCTGGAACCGCGGGTGGAGGAAGGGGCCGAGGCCGACGAAGAGCGACGAGACCACGAGAGTCGCCAGCAGCGGATGCTCGATCAGATTGTGCCACAGGCTCCCGAGCCCGAAGATCACCCCGACATAGGTCGTGATGTAGAGAGCGATGAAGCTGTAGGTGCCGAGCAGGCGGTTGGGGCGTAGCTCGATCGAGCCCTGGCGTTGTTTGTACAGCGTATAGAGGTAGGACATCGGCCACATCGGCGCCGTCACCAGGGCCACGGCCAGGGCCAGGAAGCTGCTGAAATCGAAGGGCAGCGTGTCGGGATCGATGTGGTTCAGGAGCAGGACGAAGGCCAGCCACGGGCCGAGGCCCACGCCGACTCCGAAGGCCATGAGGCGATTGGCGATCCGAACCGTCGGCAAGCTGGGTCGGAACAAACGCAGCAGCACCAGTCCGAGGGAGAGCACCATACCGAAGGCGACCCAGGGCAGGTAGATGTCTCGCTGCAGCGGGGTGTGGTAGTCGACCAGCGCCAGCATCACCGCGGTGGCGTAGGCCGGGACGAGGATGACCCGGTGCCACCTCTTGCCGAGGGGCTCCGGCAGCACGAGGTGCAGGTGCAGGGCCAGGGGCAGGAAGAACCAGACCACGGCGTGGAACACCACCGCGGCGTATCCCCACTGCCACACCGACATTCCTCCCGAAGCCACGAGGATGGACGTGTTGTACTGGAAGAACACCAGCAGCAACCAGCGATCGTCCCGAGGGCGAACGAAGAGCACGGCGATGGTTCCGACCAGCCAGAAGATCAGGGGAATCAGGCTCGAGAAGATGCGGTGCAGACGGTGCACCAGATCGGGAGGAGGAGCCTCGAAGAGAAGGTCGAGCTCCTCTTCGTTCCTCGAGACCTTGATCCGAGCGGAACGTCCGTTGGCGAAGAGAGGGGCGGTTCGGTCGAGCTTGTATTCCTCGTGGCTGAGACCGTCGATCTCCAGGATCTGGTCGCCCTTCAGAACACAAGGCTCCTCGGCGCAGGTTTCGGGGCCGACATATACCTGCCACGTCGCGGGGTCGATGTCGAACCCGGGATAGGGATGCAGATATCTCAGATAGGAGTAGAAAATACAGACAGAGAGAACCAGAAAGGCAAGTGCAGTGGAAAGAACCTCTGCCAAGCTGAAAGAAGGTGGCCAGCCCCGGGACCCGGAGATCAATTCACGCATACCTATATAGATTTCCCAGAATCCCCGGTTGCGCCAGAGGATCGGAACCTCGAAATTCGCAAAATTCCGGATCCATCATAGCTCAAGGCCGGAATGGGGATCAAAGCGCGGACGAGCGGGTCGCCGCCGATGACTCGAGGAGAGCGATTGCCGATACCGAGGTCGATATTGTACCCTTTTGTGGGCTTTCATCTTTACCGCAGTATTGCGAGGTGGGGGCGTGGAATCTGTCCGTCGCGAGGCGGAGGTGGTGATGGAGCTAAATCTTTGGACAATCCAAACGTACATCGAGTTCTGGTCGTAGACGACGATCCCGACATAACCGCTGTGGTTCGAATGACTCTCGAAGAAGAGGGGTTCGACGTTTCCTCCGCGATCTCTGCGAAGGATGCCTTCGACAAGATCGCGCGGGATGGTCTTCCACACCTGGCGGTGGTCGACATCCGGATGCCCGGCACCGACGGGATCGAGTTCGCACGGAAGGTGCAGAAGTACTCCGATCTCCCGGTGATCATGTTGACCGCGGTCAACGAGGAGGAAACCGTGGCCCGGGCCATCGAGGAGGTGGCCGAGGACTACGTCACGAAACCCTTCACTCCCAAGATCCTGGCCGCCAGGGTGAAGCGGGTGATCCGACGCATGGGAGACTTCGCGTTTCGCCTCGACGCTCTGACCGTGATCGACGATCGACTGGCGATCAATTTCGCCGACAAGAAAGCCCTGATCGACGAGAAACAGGTCTCGTTGACCCCGACCGAGACCAAGCTTCTGCACATCCTGATTCGCTCGGCGCGGCGCACCGTGACCACCGACTACCTGCTCGGTCGCCTGTGGCCTCTCGACGAGGTCTTCGAGGACACCCTACGGGTGCATGTTCACCGGTTGCGGCAGAAGATCGAGCCCGATGCCGGTTCCCCGCGCTATCTCATCACCCAGCGGGGCATCGGCTATAGCTTTCTTCCGACTCACTGATCGATCGTTCGACTTTCGTAGGCTCGGAGCCGTTCCTCGACCTCGCGGAATCGGTCGGCGAGGGTCTTGACGAAGCTCCCCATCCAGGAATTCAGGCCGAGGCCGGCACTGAGTGAGCTCCCGGTCACCACCAGCACCGAGACCTCGTCGATCGCCACCACCGACGCGGTGCGCTGGGTCGAGGAGATGATGGCCATTTCTCCGAACACATCTCCCGGTGCGAGGCGACGGACCTCGACCTCCCGGTTTCCCTTGCGTTTCAACACCCGGCAATGTCCCTTGACGACGAT
This sequence comes from uncultured Thermoanaerobaculia bacterium, assembly GCA_964565225.1. Taxonomy (GTDB): domain Bacteria; phylum Acidobacteriota; class Thermoanaerobaculia; order Multivoradales; family J023; genus CAZMEL01. The sequence continues at coordinate 2,693 of CAZMEL010000077.1, forward strand.
GTACGCGGTATCCCCCTCGTCTCCTTCTTCGACGATCCGGGTTCCGGGGGCGTAGACCTCCGTCGGGTGGTTCCAGGCGCCCCGGAGAAAGCGCTCGATCTGCTCCTGGAGCTGCGAGACCGAGTCGAAACGATCGTCGGGTCCGGGGGCCATCGCCCGGCGGGTGATGCGGGCGAGCTCGGCGGGTAGGCTGGTGTTCTCCACCAGTTCCTCGGGAGGTGCCGGGCGGCAGGCCAGGGCCTCCATCAGGATCGCGTAGTAGTTGGGGCCACGGTAGGGAGCCTGTCCGGTGAGGATGTGGTAGAGCGTGGCGCCGAGAGAAAAGACGTCGGTTTTGGGACCGACGGAGTCGTGTTGCCCCTCGACCTGCTCCGGGGCCATGTAGGCGGGTGTGCCGACCACGGTGCCTTCGGTGTCGAGCTCCTGCCGCTCGATGATCGAGCCGAGAGTCACCTTCGCCGGCCCGTCGTCGCCTCCCGCAGGCAGGATTCTCGCCACTCCCCAGTCCATGATGTAGACCTCCCCGAACTCTCCGACCATGATGTTGGCGGGTTTGAGGTCCCGGTGGATCACGCCTCGGCTGTGGGCGAAGGCAACGGCCTCGCAGGCCTTGGTCAAGATCTTCAGCAGGTTCGCCAGCCGGTCGGGCTCCAGCCGGCGTTCCCCCTCCTCGGCGATGAGCTTTTCCAGGGTCTTGCCCTGCACCCACTTCATGGTGAAGTAGAACGAGCCCTTGTCGTCGTGCCCGAGCTCGTGGATCGGCACGATGTTGGGATGATCGAGCTGGCCGGTGATCTGCGCCTCGTCGACGAATCGCTGGACCTGTCGCAGCTTGGGGGCGTTCTCCGTACGCAGGGTCTTGAGGGCCACCTTGCGGCGGAGGCTCCGGTCGAGGGTGAGGCTCACAGTCCCCATGCCCCCGCGCCCGATCTCTCCCAGAGTCTCGTAGCGACTCTCCCGCCGGTCCTCTCTCGGCTTCTGCGGCTGCGCGGTTTCCTCGACCACCGTCGGAGTCCGGGTGTCGATCTCGACCTCGCCGTCCACGGTCAGGGTGTCGTGGGTCTCGGGTCGTTGCTGCAGCAGAGACTTCAGGTCGATTCTCATGGCGCGAGATCTTCGTCGGGCTCTTCGACGCGCGTGCCGGGTGGGCGTACCCAGCTCCAGAAATCGACAGATGCGGGAAAGACGAGCCAGAAGAAAGCGAAGAGCACGCCGGCAGCGAGAGCCCGGGGCAGAGGGCTCGAAAAGCTGGGCCATACGGTTGCGAGGACCAGGAGGAGGCAGAGAGCGAGCTTGCCCACGAGATAGAGCTGCCGGCGGCCGCGAATCGGCCACGAGCTCGACAGCAGAGCGAGCAGCAACACACCGAAGGCCAGGTTGCCGGTGAGGCTCAACCAGGGAGGGAGATGGGTATCTCGCAGGTACTCGGGGCGCCAGGCGGCGATTCCCAGGAAGAAGACCAGGGTTCCGCCGAGCAGGTAGCGAACGACTCGAAGCACCGGGTTCGAGCTTGCAGCAACGCCGAGAGGCACCATCAGTGACCCTCGTCGGACGTCGGCATGGCGGGGAAGCGCGGTTTCATGGCTTCTACGGTATCGCAGCGGCGCTCGCCGGGAAACCGCGAGCGCCCCGACCGGTCATCCGACGGGGTATGATCGCTCCTTCGGAATCTACCCATGGAGACGTCCGGCGAGCTTCGGCCGGTACCTACGATGTCTGGAAACAGCTCTGAATCCACTGTGCTCGACCTGGCCCGGGTGACCTTCGCCCGGGAGCCGGAACGGCCTCTCTACGCGTTTCTCGACGGCCGCGGCAGAGAGACCTCTCGTTTGACCTACGGAGAGTTCTGCCGCGCCGCCGCATCGGTCGGCCGGTTTCTCGTCGAAGAGATCGGCATGAAGCCGCGATCACCGGGTCGGGAGGGAGACCGTGCCGTGCTCGTCTACCCGCCCTCTCTCGACTTCGCGGTGGCCTTCGTCGGCTGTATCTACGCCGGCCTGGTGCCGGTGCCCATCGCACCTCCCAATCCGTTCCGTCTGCGCCAGGGCCTCGGAGGGTTGGAGTCGGTGGTCGAGGGAAGCGGCAGCCACGTGGTGCTCACCAATGGTGAGTATCTGCGGGGCAAGAGACTGGCGGCGGGCAAGAACCTGCTCACCGCCCGGGGAACGGCCTGGTCACGGTTGCCCTGGCAGCGCACGGACAAGGTCGAGCCGGCCGCCGCGAACGACATCCCGCCGCCACATCCGGCCGGGCCGGACGACGTGGCGTTCCTGCAGTACACCTCGGGCTCCACCTCGGCGCCCAAGGGAGTGATGATCAGTCACGGCAACATCATGCACCAGCTGCGCACCAACGCCGCCGATCTCGGGCTCGACGGGGCGTCCCGGTCGGTTCTGTGGGTGCCCCATTTTCATGATTTCTGTCTGGTGAGCGGCCTGCTCAGCGCCTTCTTCGGCAATGGCCTGCTGTACCTTCTCTCCCCCCTCACCTTCTTGCGCCGGCCATCGGTCTGGTTCGAGGTGATGACCCGGGTCGCCGCGACCCACACCGCGGCGCCGGATTTCGCCTATCGCCTGGCGTTGCGCCGGACTTCGGAAGAAGAGCGCAAGACCTACGACCTCGGCAGCCTGCAGGTGATGATGAGCGCCGCCGAGCCGATCCGGCCGTCGACGGTCGACTCCTTCCTCGCCGCTTTCGCCCATTCGAACCTGGCGCCGGAGGCCTTTTGCCCCGCCTACGGCCTCGCCGAGCACACGGTCGGCATCTCGGTGTCGGGAAAACACCGCCTACGGCTCGACCGCGAGCTCCTCGAGCACCGGCAGCAGGTTCGCGAGCTGGGAGCCGAAGACCTGGACGAGGCCGTCACCCTGATCGGCTGTGGCAAGCCGTCGGACCAGGTGGAGGTGCGGATCGTCGATCCCGAGACCGGGCAGCCCGTGCCGGAAGGTGGGGTGGGCGAGATCTGGGTCGACTCCCCGAGCAAGGCTCTCGGCTACTGGGGTTTGAGCGAGCTATCGGCCGAGGTTTTCGAGGCCCGGCTCGAGGGCGAAGAGAGGCGTTTTCTGCGCACCGGCGACCTGGGGTTCCTGGCCGCGGGAGAGGTCTTCGTCACCGGCCGGTTGAAGGATCTGATCATCGTTCGGGGTCGCAACATCTTCCCGCAGGATCTCGAAGAAACCGCCGCCGGCTGCAGCCCCCACATCCGACCCGGCCGGGTGGTGGCCTTCGCCGTCGAGGCGGCGGGAGACTCGGAGCTCCGCGAGCGTGTGGTGGTGATCGCCGAGGTCGGTTCCGACCGCTTGCCCAAGACCGAGCTGGCGGCGGTCGCCCGTTCGGTCCGGACCCGGCTGCACGGCGAGCACCAGGTCAGCTGCTACGAGGTGCTGGTCACCCGGCCGGGCGAGATTCTCAAGACCACAAGCGGCAAGCTCCAGCGCCAGGCCTGCCGCCTCGCCTACCAGGAGGGGCGGCTGCGCCAGCGCGCCCTCTGGGTGGAGACCGTCATCGCTCCCGAAGGCGCTGCCTGAGCCGTTGGCGAGATCGAGGAGACTTCGCGATGGTACCGAGTGTCTGGGTGTTCTTCTACGGCTCGTATCTGAACCTCGAGGTTCTGCGCGAGGTCGGCCTGGAGCCCGCCGAGTGGGAGGTGGCCATTCTCGACGGTTTCGACCTCGTGATCCGCCCGCGAGCCAACCTGGTGCGCTCCGCGGAGCACAGGGTCTACGGCATCGTGGCCACCGCCACCCATGCCGAGCTCGAGCGCCTCTACACCCATGCCCGAGAGGTTCTGGGCGAGATCTACCTTCCCGAAGCGGTGCTCACCCGGACCCTCGATGGGCGCTGGCTGCCCGCCCTCACGTACATCTGCCCCGCCATGGACCCGCAACCCGCCGACCCCGCCTATGTCGAGAGGATCGTGGGTCCGGGTCGCAGGCTCGGATTTCCCGGGAGCTACCTCGAGCGGCTGGAGAGCTTCAAACCTTCTTGAACGAGTCAGGGAAGGATCTTCGCCCGAATTACGAGGATCAGGGTCTGCCCTTCACCGCGTGGGGTCGAGCGACCGACCACGGCCCGTTGCCCCTCGCCGACCTCGATGTCGGTGCGTAGAGTGGCCAGGGAGCCGGTGGTGGAGTCGGAATCTCCATATTGGAACCGCAGGCCCTGGAAGCGAAGCAGGCTACCTTCGCGGCCCGGAGACTCGGCTCCGGCATCTTTCAAGGGCACGATCCGGGCGCGCTCGAACGAGAGGACGAAGGAAGTTCTCTGGCCCGGGGCTCCCACTCCGCCGGTGATCTGGCCTCCTTTGCCGTCCTGGGTGCGGAGGAAGAGAGTGTCGAGGAGGGTGAGGTTCTCCAGGCCGAAGAGAGAGCGGAGGCGTTCGAAGAGGGGAGCGAGGCCCCCGGGGCTCGGCGTTTGCGGCTGGGGAGCGGCTCCGGCGGGGCCGGCACCGAGGATGAAGAGCTCGACCTCGAGATCCTGCCGCGGACGATCGAGGTTTTCGATCAGCTTGAGGGCGGATTCGATGTCGTTGCTGGGGCCGCGCATCACGAGAGTGTTCTGCTGCGGCATGGTCTTCAGCTCCAGGTCGAGCAGGGAGAGGATTCCGAGCAGATCCTCGGGCTCGGCGTAGAGGGTTTGCTTGATCACGGTTCGGGGTTTCTCCCCGGGCTGGGCCCGGGCGCTCGGGGCCAGCCAGCACAGACCCAGCAACATCAGGCAGAGCATGGTTGACCGGCGGTCAAGAGGTCGTAGATACATGGGAGCTCTCCTCGGGTTCTTCGTCGGAGTCGACGAGCCAGTAGATGACCAGGTCGTCGGATACGAGCTTGATCCATGCCGGCTCCAGAGCCGGCGCGGTGGTTACCACGGTGTCTTCCGCGGGGCGAATGGGTGGGACGGGCTCCACGTCGTGCGGCGTCGATGGTTTCGAGACGGAAACCGTCGGTGGCGGCGAGGGCTCCGGCGGCTCGGGCTCGGTGGGCCGGGGCACCGGCGGCACGGAATCTGTTGGAGGGAGGGCCGACGGGGCAGCCCGGTTCTCCGGTGCTGGCAGATCGATGGGGCCTTCCTGGCTCGGTCCCTCGAGGGGCGAGGTGATCGGCGGCGGCTCCGGCAGCTCGCCATCTCTCCCCAATCGGAGTTGCAGCCCGAGCGCGAGGGCCAGGCTCGCGGCGAGAGCCGCGATTGGCCGGAGTCGGAGCCGCAGAGGCCGTTCTACCGGCGCTGTCGCCGGGCGGGGCGTTTGGAGCTCGGCGACCTGGCGCCCCACGGCCGCGCGTACCGACGCGAGGGCGGCCTCGTCGTTTTCGTCCCAGACATCTGCCCGGCGCAGGGCTTCGCGGGTTTCGCGGAGTGATCGGAGGTCGTGCCGGCACGAGGCACAGGTCCGCAGATGTTGCTCCAGGCGTGTGGCCCGCTCGGCAGGCAGGTCTCCACCGGCATGGAGGGCAAGGTCCGATTCGTAGTCTTGGCAGGTCATGGGCGAGCTCCGGCCTGGGGACCGCGGTGGCGGCTCTGGCGAAACGCGTCGAGCTTGCGGCGGGCCCGTGAAATCTGGGAGCGGACGGTCTGTGGTGTCGAGCCGAGGATGGCGGCGACCTCGTCGGTCGAGAGCCCTCGAAGATCGCGGAGCACCAGGGCGGCTCGTTCCTTCTCGGCGAGGGTCGCGAGGCCCTGGCTCAAGATCTTCTGCTCTTCCCGCGCGGCGGACTCGGCAACGGGATTGTCGCCGGAGGCGAGGTGGATGGGTTCTTCCGGATCGAGAGCCGCTTCCCGCGGCCGGCGGCGGTAGAGATCGCGACAGACGTTGACCGTGACGCGGTAGAGCCAGGGCTCGAGAGGGCGGTCGGGGGCGAGACGGTGGAGGGAGCGGTAGAGGCGGAGAAATACTTCCTGGCTGGCGTCCTGGGCGTCCTGGGTGCTCCCCAGGAGCTTGCGGGCGGTGCCGTAGACCAGGCGGCCGTGGCGATCCATGAGCTGCTCGAGCCGAGCTTCGCTCGCTTCCTCCGCCCGTGGCGTGGGCACGGGATCGCGGCTCGTTCTCGACCTTCTGGAATGCCAGATCATGGGGAAACAGGAGCTCTTCACGAAGTGTTTCTCACCCAGCGTCTCATACCCGGGAACGGGGTTTCCATCGCTTGCGAGAGAGGAATACCCTGCTCGACGGCCAAACGTTGAGCCGGGATCCGAAGTTTTTTTCTGGAGGGCGAGAGAGGCGTCAGTGGAAATCGTGGCTCGGGGTCTCGGCGAGGCGATCGAGAGGCCAGAAGCGTTGGGCCTGGATCGCCAGGGAGCCGTCTTTTTTCTGCAGCACGCCTTCGATCACCAGCCCCGGAGAGCCGACGATGAGCTGGCGGTGCTCTTTCAGGAGATCGGGGCCGACCACCGCCTGGGCCATACCGGTTTCGTCTTCGAGGGTGATGAAGAGCACACCCTTGGCCGTTCCCGGGCGCTGACGCACGACCACCGAGCCGGCGAAACGCACCTGGGAGCCGGCCGGGATCTGCTCGAGCTCCGCCGTGGTCACCACACCCTGGGACCGCAGATGACGCCGTGCGAAGGCGACCGGGTGGGGGCCGGTGGTGACGCCGAGCGATTGGTAGTCGGCGATGGTCTCGGCCAGGGGCGGCATCTCGCGCAGGGGTGAGGGAGCTCCCGAGGGTTGGTCGTCGAGCAGGGGGCCGGCCGGACGACCGAGACGCGACACCTGCCAGAGGGCCTGCCGTCGGGTCAGACCAAAGCTCGCCAGGGCACCGGCGTAGGCCAGCTTGTTGAGCTCTCCGTAGCGCATGCGCAGGCGTTGAGCGAGATCCTCGGCCGAGGCGAAGGGCCGTTCGGCACGTGCCGCGACCAGCGCATCGCCTTTCTCGCGGTGGAGCCCGCGCACGTACCGCAGGCCGAGGCGCAGGGCTCCCGGGGCTCGGGGATGGGTCACCGGAGAGCTGCCGGCGTCTCGCGGATCGGCGGCCTCCGCGTCTTCCCAGGTGCAGCGCCAGTGCGAGTGGGCCACGTCGACGGGCCGCACCAGCACCCCGTGGCGCTGGGCGTCCTTGATCAGGGTGGCCGGGTGGTAGAAACCCATCGGCCAGGCGTTGAGCAGGGCGATGTAGAACGCGGTGGGGTGGTACGCCTTGAGGTAGGCGCTGGCGTAGGCGATCAGGGCGAAGCTGGCGGCGTGGGACTCGGGGAATCCGTACAGGGCGAAGGAGGTGATCGACTGGACGATCTGGTCCTGGGTGGCGCCGGTGATGCCCCGGCTCCGCATGCCGGCGCGCAGGCGTTCTTCGATCTTGTGCATACGCTCCACCGAGCGTTTGAAACCCATCGCCCGGCGCAGCTCTTCGGCTTCGCCGCCGGTGAATCCGGCGGCCACCATGGCGATTCGCAGCAGCTGCTCCTGGAAGATCGGCACACCGAGGGTACGTTCGAGGATCGGCTCCAGGCTCGGATGCAGGTACTCCACCGGCTGACGCCCCTGGCGCCGCTCGAAGAAGGGGTGCACCATGCCGCCGACGATCGGCCCCGGCCGGATGATGCCCACCTGGACCACCAGATCGTAGAAGCGCCGGGGCGCGTTGCGCGGCAGGGCCGCCATCTGGGCGCGGCTCTCGATCTGGAACACGCCGATGGTGTCGGCGCGGCGGATCATCTCGAAGACCTTCGGATCGTCGTCGGGCAGGTGGGCCAGCTCGACGTCGATCTTCTCGTGGCGGCGGATCAGGGGAACCGCTTCTTCGAGAGCGTTCAACATGCCGAGGCCGAGCAGGTCGACCTTGATGATGCCGAGATCGGCGCAGTCGTCCTTGTCCCATTGCACCACCACCCGGCCGGGCATGGACGCGGGCTCGAGCGGCACGACCTCGTCGAGCCGGCCGGCGGCGATCACCATGCCGCCGGAGTGCTGGCCGAGGTGGCGGGGCAGGTGCTGGATCTTCTGCCACAGGTGCAGGAAGTGGTGCACCCGCAGCTCGGAAGGGTCGAAGCCGGCGGCCCGTACCTCGTCTTCCAGCGCGGTGCCGTCGCCCCGGCTCTGGTCGTAGCGCAGGCGACCGAGACGTTTCGAGAGGCGCCCGATCTGCTCGGTGGAGAATCCGAGGGCCTTGCCCACCTCGCGGGCGGCGAGCCGGTCGCGGTAGGTGATCACGTTGGCGGTCATCGCCGCGCCGTGGGGGCCGTAGCGGTCGTAGACGTATTGGATCACCCGTTCCCGCTGCGGGCCCGAGGGCAGATCGAGATCGATGTCCGGCCACTCGCCACGCTCTTCGGAGAGGAATCGCTCGAAGAGGAGATCCATCTTCACCGGGTCCACGGCGGTGATCGACAGGGCGTAACACACCGCGCTGTTGGCAGCCGAGCCCCGGCCCTGGGCCAGGATCGAGTGTTCCTGGCAGAACCGCACGATGTCCCACACGATCAGGAAGTATCCCGCCAGGTCGAGCTTCTCGATCACCGCCAGCTCTTTCTCGAGCTGGTGCTGGGCCCGGGCGGTGAACGGGCGAAAGCGGGCTCGGGCCGCGTTCCAGGTGAGCTGGCGGAGGTACGAGGCGGTGGTCTCGCCGGGCGGCAAGGGGTAGTCGGGAAAGTGGTAGCCGAGGTTCTCGAGCGTGAAATCGAGCTCCGAGGCGAGCTCGACACTGGCCGCGAGGGCCTCGGGCAGGTCCCGGAAGAGGGCGGCCATCTGCTCCGGGCTCTTGAGATGACGCTCCCGGTGCTGGGCCAACAGACGACCCGCACGATCGAGGTGGGTGCCCTGGCGCAGGCAGGTGAAGATATCGTGCAGGGGTTTGTCGCCGCTGCGGGCGTAGCGGGCTCCGTTGGTGGCGAGCAGCGGAATGCGCAGGCGCCGCGCGAGCTCGATCAGAGCCTGGTTCCGGTGCTCCTCTCGCCGTAGCTGGTGGCGCTGCAGCTCCACGTGCAGGCGTCCGTTGAAGGTGTCGAGCAGGCGTTCGAGGAGGCCACGGGCGGCCTCCGGCCCGCCGAGCTCGAGCTGCTTGGCGAGGGCTCCTTCGTCGCCGCCCGAGAGGCAGTGCAGACCCGAGGCATGGCGGCGCAGGGCGGTCCAGCTCACGCGGGCATCGCCCTTGGGACGACCCCGGGCGGCTTCGGTCAGCAGCCGGCAGAGATTGCGGTACCCGTCGGCATTCTTGACCAGCAGGGTGAGGCGTTCTCCGGCGACGCCGCGACGGCTGGCCTCTCTCCGGGTGTCGCCCCGGCGCGACGCCTCGCCGTCGCCGAGCACTACCTCGGCCCCCACCAGCGGTCGCAGCCCGGCCTCCCGCGCGGCACGATAGAAGCGTGGAGCGCCATACACTCCGTTGCGATCGGTCAGAGCCACCGCCGCCAGGCCGAGCTCGGCGGCCCGCTCCACCAGCTCCTCCGGCTGGCTGCAGCCATCGAGGAACGAGAAGGCGGAGGTCGCGTGCAGCTCCACGTATTCGATCCGCCGTTTCCGGACCGCTGGCCGCCCCGTGGAGTCGGGGGAGGGAGCCTGCGGCGGCGGAGCGGGGTCGGGGTTGGGCGTTCGGGGCATGATGCGAGAAGATTATAGGCGTAAGTAGGGCGTAAATCTAGATGATATGGCGCGAACGGGGCGTAAGTTTCTCTCGACGAACCGCCCTTTCTCGATCGTTGGCCGTGCTAGATTGATTTCGTGGTGCCCCTGGAATCGAGCTGGCTGGTGATGGAGCCGTTCTACGGCGGGAGCCATCGCGCCTTTGTCGACGGATGGGCAGCGGGCAGCCGCCATCGGCTCGAGATCCTCTCTCTGCCCGCGACCCACTGGAAATGGCGAATGCGCCACGCGGCGCCGACTCTTGCCGGTCGAATCGCCGAACGATTTGCGGCCGGTGCGCGATGGAGCGGGATCTGGTGCTCCGACATGCTCGACCTCGCCACGCTTCGCGGTCTCCTGCCGGCTCCCCTCGCGACTCTGCCGAGGGTCGTCTACTTCCACGAGAACCAGCTGACCTACCCGGTGCGGGAAGAGCGGGAGAGGGACCTGCACTTCGCCTTCACCAACCTCACCTCGGCTCTCGCTGCCAACGAGGTGTGGTTCAACTCCGAGTACCACCGCGACGAATGGCTCGGCGCCCTCGGTCCCTGGCTCCGGCGAATGCCCGATTTTCGGCCGGTCGCGGCGGCCGAGGCGATTCGCCGTCGCGCTCGCGTGCTGCCGCCGGGCATCGAAGCGCCGAAGGCTCGAAAGACGGAGCGGGGCACGGGGCCTCTGCGCCTGCTGTGGGCGGCTCGCTGGGAGCACGACAAGGGGCCGGAGACCTTCTTCCGAGCGCTCGAGAAGCTGGCCGACTCGGGAGTGGACTTCCGCCTGAGTGTGTTGGGGGAGCATTTCCCACAGACCCCCGAAGTCTTCGGTCGGGCTCGCGAGCGTTTCCATGGGAAGATCTTGGACTGGGGGTTTCTGGAGAGCCGGGAGGCGTACCTCGAGGTGCTCGCCCGGGCCGATGTGGTGGTATCGACGGCGAAGCACGAGTTCTTCGGAATCGCCGTCGTCGAGGCCATCGCCGCGGGCTGCTGGCCGATGCTGCCCCGACGGCTCGCCTACCCGGAGATCCTCGCACCCCTGTCGCCGCACACCCGGGAACGATTCTTCTACGATGGCTCGGCCGAAGCCCTGGCCCGGCGGCTGGCCGAGCTGGCCGGCGCCGCGGAACGGGGCGAGCTGTGGGGTGGGTCACCCGAGCTCTGCCAGCGGGCGGTGGAGCGTTTCCACTGGTCGCGAGCCCGGCCTCTCCTGGACGAAGGGTTGACGCGTCTCGCCGGCAACGGAGAGGCGGGGGAGCACGGAATCCGATACCCTCTCCAGGACCGGCCGGTTTTCTCACCGACCCCCCAACTCGAAGAAAAGGAGTCGCCATGAAGGTCGAGATTCTGCACTGCGTGTCTTGAGGGTATCGCCCCCGAGCGGCGAGGCTCGCCGCTTCGATTCAAAGGGCCCTCGGGATCGATGTCGAGCTGCGGCCCGGAGATCCGGGACAGCTCGAGGTCGTGGCCGATGGGGAGGTTCTGGACGGACGCCCCGAGGGATTCTGGCGTCGACTGCTGATCGGCCGTGGGCCGGACGAGGAGAAGATCATCGCCGCGCTGCAGGCGCGTACGGCCGCCGCAGCCGAAGGCTGAGCTCGCGGTTTCTACTCGGCCAAGTCTTTGCCGAGAGGTCGAGTCGTCGTTCCTTCCGCCAGGTCTCGAAGGGTCGCGTCGGCCGGGGCGGCTCCGGTGTCTCTCCTGGCGCTGTGCTCTGGCGACTCCTTCGGCCCGGTTTTCGTCGACCCGCTCGACCTGGCTCCAGGAACGCCGACTCTTCCGATCTC
>CAZMEL010000077.1:14119-14246 GCA_964565225.1 uncultured Thermoanaerobaculia bacterium
CGGTTTTCGTCGACCCGCTCGACCTGGCTCCAGGAACGCCGACTCTTCCGATCTCGGAGTCGAGATTCCCATGAGGTCGAGTCGTCGTTCCTTCCGCCAGGTCTCGAAGGGTCGCGTCGGCCGGGGC
>CAZMEL010000077.1:14346-15929 GCA_964565225.1 uncultured Thermoanaerobaculia bacterium
CGGTTTTCGTCGACCCGCTCGACCTGGCTCCAGGAACGCCGACTCTTCCGATCTCTGGCGTGATCGGGATCAGCTCTCGGGCTCGTCCGTGTCCTCGTCCGTCTCCTGGGTCGTGGTCCACTCGTCGGTGTTTCCTTCTTCGAAGTCGCTCTCGAAAATCGGCTCCTGGTCTGTCTCGGTGCCGGCTTGGGGCTCGGCGGTGGCAGGCGCCTCCGCCGTTTCCTTCGTCCCGCAGCCCGCGAGCAGCGCGCCGAAGGTCAACAGGCCGGCGATCAACACCAGGAATGGCAGGGATCGGGTCGAGCGAAGAACGCGCGAAGCTGAGCTCATGTCTATCTCCCTTGGGGATCGGGAAGGCGGCGAGGCTCGGGGCGGGGCTCGAAAGCCCGGGTCCTTCGTCGTCCGTTCCCGACTCTCGATGACGATGTCTGCGAGATCCTACCCCAAGATCCGCGGGGCCGCGGCTCGGATTCGAGCCGGCCAGGAGCCCGAGCGGCCGATCTTGCCCCGGAGCAAGGGAAACGGTAGTTTAGCGGCCATGAAAAACGCAAAGATCGTCCTCCTTTCCTTGTCCCTACTCGTGTCCCTGATCGTGGGGACGTCTGCCCTGGCGCAGGACATTCCCGCCCCGCCCGACGTGGCGGCGCCGCCGGAAGACGCCGAGGTGACTCCGACCGGTCTGGCCTCCAAGGTTTTGCAGGCCGGCACCGGAGAGGCACACCCTGCGGAAGCCGACTCGGTGACCGTGCACTACACGGGCTGGACGACGGACGGCAAGATGTTCGACAGCTCCGTCGCCCGCGAGAAGAAATCCACCTTTCCCCTCGACCGGGTGATCTCGGGCTGGACCGAGGGCCTGCAATTGATGGTGGTAGGTGAGAAGCGCCGTTTCTGGATTCCCGAGAATCTCGCCTATGGCGGGCAGCAGGGGCGTCCGGCCGGCATGCTGGTGTTCGACGTCGAGCTCTTCGAGATCCTCGAGGCGCCGAAGGCTCCGGCCGACGTGGCGGCGCCGCCGGACGACGCCGAGGTGGAGACCTCGGGCCTGGCCTCGAAAGTGCTCTCGGCGGGCACTGGCAGCGAGCACCCGAAGGCGGCCGATACGGTGACCGTGCACTACAGCGGCTGGACGACGGACGGCAAGATGTTCGACAGCTCGGTAAGTCGCGGGCAGCCGGCGACCTTCGGCCTCGGCCAGGTGATCAAGGGCTGGACCGAAGGCCTGCAGCTGATGGTCGTGGGCGAGAAGCGCCGCCTGTGGATTCCCGAGGAGCTCGCCTATGCCGGCCAGGCCAACCGGCCCCAGGGCATGTTGGTGTTCGACGTCGAGCTGCTCGACATCACCAAGGCTCCAGAGGCTCCCGCCGACGTGGCCGCCGCGCCGGACGATGCCGAGGTCACGAAGTCGGGCCTGGCCTCCAAGGTGCTGCAGGCCGGCACCGGAACCGAGCATCCCAAGGCGTCGAGCCGGGTGACGGTGCATTACAGCGGCTGGACGACGGACGGCAAGATGTTCGACAGCTCGGTGAGTCGCGGGCAGCCGGCGACCTTCGGCCTCGGCCAGGTGATCAAGGGCTGGACCG
>CAZMEL010000077.1:16029-27313 GCA_964565225.1 uncultured Thermoanaerobaculia bacterium
AGTCGCGGGCAGCCGGCGACCTTCGGCCTCGGCCAGGTGATCAAGGGCTGGACCGAGGGTGTGCAGCTGATGGTGGAGGGCGAGAAGCGCCGTTTCTGGATTCCCGAGAAGCTGGCCTACGGCGGTCGTCCGGGGGCTCCTCAGGGCATGCTGGTGTTCGACGTCGAGCTGCTCGAGATCCAGTGATTTCCCGAGTCTCGATCCCCCGCGGCGGAGGCCGCGGCGGGATCGACCTCCACCGAAAGGATTCGCGCCGGGTCGGGAGGACCCGTGCCGGCGATGCGAGGGCCGGAGAGGCGTTCATTCAGGCGGTGGAGAAGCAAGGACGGATCGACCTCTCGCGGCTCGGTCACGGTGGCGTGGGCGAGACTGATCGTCACCAACACCCGGCCCACGGCATGATCCATCTCCTGGCTGTTGACAGCGTGTACCAGGCGATCGGCGACCGCGCCGGTGGCGAGCGAATCGCAGGACGGCAGGACGACGAGGAACGAATCGCCGCCGAACCGACCGAGGGTATCGTAGGGACGCACCACCGAGCCCAGGCGAGCACCTACCTGCCGCAAGATGAAGTCTCCCTGGTCCTCTCCGAGCATCAGGTTGAGCTCCTGGAATCGGTCGAGGTCGACCAGGATCACACCCGTCGGGGTCTGGGTTCGGCTCGCCCGTACCAGCTCCTCCCGCAATAGCCCCAAGATCGCCTCCCGGTTCCACAGCCCGGTCAGCGAATCGTGGCTGGAGCGCCGAGCCGCTTCGGCCCGTACCAGCTCGAGCTCTCTTCGGCGTCGTTCGAGGCGCCGCAGGAGGAGCAGAGACCAGCCGGCGAGCAGAAGGGACACCACGATCACCAGGTCCAGGGCTCGCCAGTGGTTGTCGAGTCGGCGCAGGAGGTTCGAGAGGTGGAGCCCGAGGCGGGTCTCGACGGCGGTCACCGCCGCGAGGGCCGAGCGCGAGGCCGACCACAGGCGGTCGTTCCGATCGGCCCCGGAGTCCCGCAGCAAGGGAGCCAGAGCGAGCTCCAGCTGCCGGGCGGCAATCCCCAGCTCGGCATCCTCCGAGACATGGGCGAGCTGATCGAGGGTCTGGACGATGCCGTGCAGCGGCGGCAGGTCGACCGGGCGATCGTCTCGCAGCCGGTGGTCTCGCAGCTGCACCAGCTCGGCCCGCAGACGGCCAACGTCCTCGGTCGCTCGCATCTGGGCTTCGAGCTGGCGCTGCAGGTCGTGGGTGCGCCAGAGGGAGAGAGCACACCAGGCGAGGAAGAAGAAGGCGAGGAGAGGGGCCGTGCGGTCGAGGAGAGACCGGTCCGGTTTGGCTTCCGATTCGCTCTCTGCTTCCCGAGTCTGCATCGAGGCTCCTTGGCTTGTCTTTCGGGATACGGCGACGAAGCCGGCCTTTCCGCCACCCCGTCACGACCGATTCCTCTGTTGAGAAAATAGCTCGAAAGTCGGCCCGACACAACTTCCGGGGCTCGATCGGCCCGTGGACGGTGGCTGGGAGACACGATTTCGTGCTCGAACGGAGCTCGAAAGCGGCAAAGGCTTTCTTTGTCCCATGGGAACGCGCTAAGGTGCGCAGCTCCATCTCACCGTGTCGGCGAAGGCAGTCGCCGACCTTGAAGCCAGAGAGATCATGACAGCACCCGACCTGCAAGCGTTGCGCGAAGCCCTGGAAAGGATCGACCGCCAGTTGATGGCTCTGCTCTCCGAGCGCATGGAAATCGTCGAAGAAGTGGCGACGAAAAAGATCCACGCGGCGTTTCCGTTTCGTGACCACGAGCGAGAGGATTTCGTGCTGCGGCGGGTGCGGCAGCTGGCGGTGGAGGCGGGGCTCGATCCGTTCGCTGTCGAACGCCTCTATCGCCTCATCATGGAGATGTCGATCTCGCGCCAGCAGGAGCATGTCCGGACCCTGGAATCGGTGCCCATGCGGGTGGCCTACCAGGGGGTCGAGGGCTCCTACAGTCATCTCACCGCGCAGCGTCGCTATGCCGGCCGCGACGGCGGGGTATTGCTGACCGGGTACGAGAGTGTGGAGCGGGCGGCCGAGGCGGTGCGGCGGGGGGAGACCGACGTGGCCCTGCTGCCGATCGAGAACTCCACGGCCGGCAGCATCAACGAAACCTACGACGAGCTGGCCAAGGGCAAGCTGACCATCAATGCCGAAGTGATCTTCCAGGTCGAGCACTGCCTGATCGGCCTCCCGGGAACGAAACCCGAGGATCTGCGCACGGTGATCTCTCATCCCCAGGCCCTGGCCCAGTGTGAGCCCTACCTGCGCAGCCTGCCGGGGCTGCGGCCGGTAGCCGAGTTCGATACCGCCGGCGCTGCGCGCAAGGTCAGGGAAGCGGGAGACCGCACCCTCGGGGCCATCGCCAGCGAGTCGGCCGCGCGGCTCTTCGGTCTCGAGATCCTGGCCAAGGGAGTCCAGCGCCAGGCGGGGAACTCCACCCGCTTCGTCGAGGTGGCGATCGAGGCCGGTCCCTGCCCGCCCGATGCCGCCTGCAAGACATCCCTGATGCTGCACCTCGACCACAGTGCCGGAGCTCTGGGTGAGGTCTTGGTGCAATTCGGCCGTCGAGAGATCCAGCTGGCGAAGATCGAGTCGCGTCCGGAGCCCGACGATCCGTGGCGTTATCGTTTCTATCTCGACGTCGAGGCCCACTCGGCCTCGGCCCAGATGACCGAGGTTCTCGAGCAGATCGCCCCACTGGTAGCAGAGATCCGCATCCTCGGGACCTATCCGCGCGCTGGCGTCGACACAGAGAGCTGAATCAGAAGTCCAGCCGGGAGCGAGGGTCGAGGTCGGGAATCCGGTGCAGGTGCCTCGAGTAGGCCGGGTCGGTGAGCTCGCCTCGCAGATCGAGCCGGATCGTCCGGCGCACCTCGTCGGCCGGTAGCCCCTGCGAGATCAAGAAGTAGAGCTTGGTGAGAGCCGCCTCCGGCGTCATGTCGTAGCCGCCGATCACGCCGGTGTCGTAGAGGGCGTTGCCGGTGGCGTAACCCTCCATGTCGACACTGCCCTGGAGACATTGAGTGCAGTTGACGATCACCACACCTCGGTCGTTGGCGTCGCGAAGGGCGGCGAGGATCTCCGGGTGGTCGGGAGCATTGCCGGTTCCATAGGTGTGCAACACTGCGCCCTGGAGTGGGGGGGCCAGGAACTGGCGCAGGATCTGGGGCGTGATGCCCGGGAAGAGTCGCAGGTCGGTGACCTGGGCCCGGCCTGCGGAGGTGAAACGCACCGGCTGGTCGGGCTTCGGCAGGAGAAGCGTGCGGTCGATCTCGAGGCGGACCCCGGCATTGCCCAGGGGCGGATAGTTGGGGGAGGCGAAGGCGCGAAAACGTTGGGCGCTCACCTTGGTGGCCCGATTCCCTCGCAGCAGGCGATCGTCGGAGAACAGGCAGACCTCGGGAATAGAGTAGTTGGCGGCGATCAGCAGGCTGGTGATCAGGTTCTCCCGGGCATCGGTACGGACCTCGATCATCGGTACCTGGGAGCCGGTGAAGACGATCGGCTTCTCCAGGTTCTCGAACATGAACGACAGGGCCGAGGCCGAGTACGCCATGGTGTCGGTGCCGTGCAGGACGATGAAACCGTCGTAGTCGTGGTAGCGGGAGTAGAGGTCGCGCCCGATCTTGGTCCAGTCTTCCGGAGTCATGTTCGACGAATCGAGCAGGGGCTCGTATTCTCGGATGTCATACCTCGGCATCTCGTCGCTCCGCAGCACCTCGATTCCCGCCATCTTCTCTTCCAGGAAGCCGGGGGAGGGGAGGTAACCACGCGGGCCGCGACGCATTCCGATCGTGCCGCCGGTGTAGGCGATGTAGACTGATCTTCGAGCCATCGGATTTCTGATCGGGAACGAATGAGCTGCTGGGGCGGATTGTACTCCGAACCATCCTCCGGAACGACATCGAAGGAGCCTGGATCTTGACCGGACCACAGAGTCGGCCGACCGACACCGGAAAGGACGCCGATGCCATGGAGAATACCGGCTTGCGAGACATCGTCGTGAGCGGTGGCAGCGGCCTGGTGGGGCGATCCCTCACCACCTCCCTCGCGGGCCGCGGATTCCGGGTCCGGCACCTGGTACGCCGTGCGCCCAGAGATGCGTCCGAGATACCCTGGAGCCCGACCGAAGGGACCCTGGACCCGGCAGCGCTGGAAGGTTGCCTGGGCCTCGTGCACCTGGCCGGAGAGCCCATCGACGGGCGCTGGACGTCGGCGAAGAAGAAACGCATCCTCGAGAGCCGGGTCCGTGGGACCACCTTGCTGGCGGAAACCCTGGCGCGGCTCGAACGGCCGCCGGAGGTCTGGGTGCAGGCCTCGGCGATCGGCTACTACGGTGATCGCGGTGACGAGGTGCTGACCGAAGACGCCGGATCCGGAGACGGTTTTCTGGCCGGCGTCTGTGTGGCCTGGGAAGGGGAGGCGAAGGCCCCCGCGTCGACCCGGCTGGTCATCCTGCGGACGGGCATGGTGCTGGCCGAGAACGGTGGCGCCCTGGCGAAAATGCTTCCACCCTTCCGGCTCGGGTTGGGCGGGCGCCTGGGCAGCGGCCGGCAGATCGTCAGCTGGATCAGCCTTCGAGACCTGGTCGCCACCATCGAGCACGCGGTGGCGCAGCCTGCGCTCTCCGGGCCGGTGAACGCGGTGGCGCCACGGCCCGTGCCCCAGAAAGAGCTGACCACGGCCCTCGGAAACGTGCTCCGGCGACCGACCCTTTTTCCGGTGCCGGCCTTCGCGCTGCGGCTCCTGCTCGGGGAGATGGCGGAAGATCTCTTGCTCGCCAGCGCCCGGGTCAGCAGCGAGAAGCTGCAGCGGTCGGGATTCGAGTTCGCGGATCCGGAAATCGAAGGCGCCTTGCGCAGGCTCTTGGGCACCTGAGGCCGAGCGGCGTCAAATGGCTTGACCCTGGGGATGGCCAGTTCTTAGAATGAGCAGCACACTCCGCTAAATGTGTGTCCCGCCGATGGTTGGCCGTCTCGTCCAGGACCGGCGGCGGGGGAGCTCCAGCGGAGCTTCGACAGGCCCGCGCGGCAGAAGGCAAAGCGAAAGCCATAACCTCAGCATGATTACCGGACACAACACCGACGTTCGTTACGGTGATCTCGTCCTGCACGTCCAGACCGAGGACAAAGGGCAGGGCAATCCCTATATCGAGAGCCTGGTCTACTTCGGGGGGCAGGTCGTGGTGGCGAAGCGAGCGAGCTACGCCGACATGCTCCAGGACGGCAAGGGCGACCACGAGATCATGGCGTTGATGGATCGCCAGCATCGGATGATGATCAAGGCGATCCAGACCGGCAAGTTCGACGAGAAGATCTCGGCCTTCGCCCCGGTCAAGAAGGCGAAGCAGCCGCCTCGCGACGAGGCGACGGCCGGTTTCGATCTCTCCGAGGAGAGTGGCCGTACCCTCGACCAGGTGATCCTCGAATACCTGACCAGCGAGGCGGAGCAGGAGCAGCTGCTGCTGGTGAACGAGAACGAAGAGGTGGAGCTACGGGCCGGCTCGACCGCAGTGCTCGCCCTGCGTGCTCGTTCGAGCAAGAACGGCCAGCCGATCACCGGAGCCACCATCAACGTCAAGATGATCTCCACCTTCGGGGGGCCGCGGACTCTCGGGCTGGGAGAAACCGACAGCGACGGATTCCTGCAGGTGCCGATCGAGATCCCGGCCGTGGAGCGGGGGACCGCCGCTCTCATCGTCAATGCCTCCGGCACCATCGGCCAGGCGGAGCTCAAATACATCCTATGACCGAGACCCGAGCACCAGCCGCGAGCCCGGAGCTGGCAACAGAGGAGGGCGGAGTCGAGATTCGGCTCAACGGCGAGCCTCACCGGCTGGCTGGCGGAGGAACCGTCGCCGACCTGGTGGCCGAGTTGGGCAAGGATCCGCGGACCCTGGCGATCGAGCACAATGGCTCGATTCTATCCCGCGCTCGTTGGGGTGAGATTACCCTTGCGACCGGTGATCGGCTCGAAGTCGTCCACTTCGTTCAGGGTGGTTGACAGCCCGTGGTGAACGCTGGCGGTCGACTTTCACCACGGGCAGTTGACGAATCGCAAGGTGAATCGTAACGTTTCGGCGCTATCCTGTTGGTGATGATCGGGGCGAAGCCTGCGCGAATGGAAGTCTTGATCTTTTCCCCGGCCTGAGGGTATATTCTTCCCCGCCCACGGGGCCGCTAGCTCAACTGGCAGAGCAGCAGACTCTTAATCTGCGGGTTCTAGGTTCAAGTCCTAGGCGGCTCACCATCCGGGGGATGAATCCCTGGCCTTTCCGTCCTCGCGTAGCCAATCGTTGAACTCAGGCTGGTCCGTAACACGCGATTGCTTGTGATTACGGAATTCTTGGACTCGCCCGGTCGGGTGGACACGGCTCCTCCTGCGAACGGGTCGGAGACCATCCGTGGCCGCGGATCTCGTTCGAGGCGAAGCGGGGCGAGACGCCTCGCCAGAAGCCCGTGGCCCGGCAGCGGAGAGCGGGCAAGCCCGAACGGGGGATTCGGGAATCTGAGGAATCGGGAATAAATTAGACAGAATCACGGTTTTTGCGAAAGTGGCGAAATCGGTATACGCGCTAGACTTAGGATCTAGTCCCCGCGAGGGGGTGGGGGTTCGAGTCCCCCCTTTCGCACCATCGACGAGCATGCACGGGGTTTTCCCGGTCAGGATATTTGAAGAATGAGTGTCGTCATCGCCTACGAGGAAGCGGGCCCGTGCCGCAAGAAGCTCACGATCGAGGTTCCGGCACCGGCGGTCACCGCCGAGTGGGGCCGCGTGACCAAAGATCTCCGACGCCAGGTACAGCTGCCGGGTTTTCGCCGCGGCAAGATCCCCGAGAGCGTCATCAATCGCCGCTTCCGGGGGGAGATCGAGAAAGAGGTCGCCGAGCGCCTCGTGCCCCGCTACTGGCGCCAGGCCGAGTCGGAGAAATCCCTCGACCCCCTGATGGCTCCGCAGGTCGATGACCTGAAGATCGAGCCCGGGGAGAAGATGAGCTTCGTGGCCACCGTCGAGGTGCGGCCGGACATCACGATCGGCGAGCTGGAGGCCTTCGAGCTGCCGGAAGGCTCCGCCGAGCCGACCGAGGCCGAGATCGAAGATTCTTTCGCCGACCTGCGGCAGAAACACGCCAAGTGGACCACCGTCGATCGTCCGGCCGTGCAGGGCGACATGGTGCTCGGCACCGCTCTCGATCTCTCCGAGGACTCTGCGGACGCCACAGAGGCCGGAGACGAATCGGCCGATCCGGACGAAACCGTGTTGCCGAAAGAGCAGCCGGTACGGATCGAGATCGGCGGCCGCGGGGTCGACGAAGAGATCTCCCTCGCGGTCACGGGCCTCTCCGCGGGTCAGAGCACCGAGGTCGAGCAGACCGGACCCGACGGCGAGGGCCCGCCCCGCAAGCTCAGGATCGAGGTCCGGGAGGTGCAGGAGGCCGAGCTTCCCGAAATGGACGACGAATTCGCTTCCCTCTTCGGCTTCGACGACATCGACAGTATGCGCGAAGCCTTCCTGAGCAGCATGCGCGAAGGCAAGGAGCGCGAGCTGAAGCAGAAGCGCGAAGCCGCCCTGCTCGAGCAGATGCGCGGCCGGTATCCGGTGGAGCTGCCGGAAGGAGTCGTAGCTCACGAGAGCGAGCAGTTGGTTCGCGAGCGCTTCGAGAGCCTCATGGGACAGGGAATGGAGATCGATACGGAGAAGATCGATTGGGCCCGTGTGTTGGATGATGCACGTCCCCACGCCCAGCAGCGGGTCCACGATCGCCTGCTGCTCGATGCCGTCGGGAGAGAGTCGGGCACGGTGCTCGACGAATCCGAGTTCGAGAGAGTCCTCGGGTCCCTGGCCAAGATGCAGAACGTGTCCTCCATGACCCTGCGGCAACGCCTGAGCGAGTCCGGGCGCCTGGAGGGTTTGCGGGCCCAGCTGCTTCGCGACCAGGTGCTCCGCGAGCTGCTGGGAGAGCCCGCTCCCGGTGCAGCAGAGGGTACGGGCGAGGACCAACAAACCGAATCTGGCAGCTCAGCGTAAATAGGAGATAGGGACGATGTTGATTCCGGTGGTCGTAGAGCAGACGAACCGAGGGGAGAGGTCGTACGACATCTACTCTCGTTTGCTCAAAGACAACATCATTTTCTTGAGCGGCTCGATCCACGACGAGCTGGCCAACGTGATCATCGCCCAGATGCTCTTCCTCGAGGCCGAGAATCCCGAGAAAGACATCGCCGTATACATCAATTCGCCCGGCGGCTCGATCACCGCGGGCCTGGCCATCTACGACACCATGCAGTACATCAAACCCAGCATCGCGACCTATTGCGTGGGGCAGGCTGCTTCGATGGCCGCCGTATTACTCGCTGCCGGCACCAAGGGCAAGCGCACGATGTTGCCCCACAGCCGGGTGCTGATCCATCAGCCCTGGGTACAGGGCCTCGGCGGACAGCAGTCCGACGTGCAGATCCACGCCCAGGATCTCTTGCGGATGCGCGACCAGCTCGACGCGCTGCTGGCCCGGCACACCGGCAAGTCACAGGAAGAAGTGCACCGAGACACCGAACGGGACAACATTCTGACCGCCGAAGAGGCGATCGAATACGGTCTCGTCGACCAGACCATGGCGAGACGGGATCTACCGAAGGAGGCCTGAGGAAGAGGGCGGAGAGCCGGATCCGATCCGTCCCGTACGGTCGGTTGACACGGCTCCACTCCGGTACCTACCATCAGAAGGGCTCGTTGGTTGTCGAGGCGAAGGAGAATACATGGCGAAGAAGGATGACGATGCACTTCGGTGCTCGTTCTGTAATAAGAGCCAGCGGGAGGTCAAGAAGCTGATCGCCGGGCCGACGGTCTTCATCTGCGATGAATGTGTCGACATCTGCCTCGACATCATCGCCGAGGATCGTCTGCACGAGCAGCAGCAAGAGACCGACCTGCCGAAGCCGCAGGAAATCAAGGCTCTGCTCGATCAATACGTGATCGGGCAGGAGAAGGCGAAGCGCAAGCTGGCGGTGGCGGTCTACAACCACTACAAGCGCATCGAGTTCTCCGAGCGGACCCGCAACGACATCGAGCTGCAGAAGTCCAACATTCTGCTGATCGGGCCTACCGGCACGGGCAAGACCCTGCTGGCGCAGACCCTCGCTCGAATCCTCTCGGTACCGTTCACCATCGCCGACGCCACCACCCTGACCGAAGCGGGGTACGTGGGTGAAGACGTGGAGAACATCATCCTCAAGCTCTACCAGGCTTCGGGGAACGACAAAGAGAAGACCCAGCGCGGCATCGTCTACATCGACGAGGTCGACAAGATCTCCCGCAAGAGCGACAACCCCTCGATCACCCGCGACGTCTCGGGCGAGGGTGTGCAGCAGGCCCTGCTGAAGATCCTCGAGGGCAGCCAGTGCAACGTGCCCCCCCAGGGCGGCCGGAAACATCCGCACCAGGAATTTCTCCAGATCGACACCACCAACATCCTCTTCCTCTGCGGCGGTGCCTTCGTCGGTCTCGAAGATCAGATCGCCAGCCGCCTCAACAAGAAGACCATGGGATTCGGCGCCAAGGTGAAGCCTGCCGCCAAGAGCCGGCAGAACGCTCAGCTCCAGCACGCTCGGCCGGAAGACCTGATCAAATACGGTCTGATTCCCGAGTTCGTCGGCCGGCTACCGGTGGTGGCGGTGCTCGAAGAGCTCGACGAAGAAGCCCTCGTGCGAATTCTGCAAGAGCCGAAGAACAGCCTTCTCAAGCAGTACGAGACCATGTTCGAGCTCGAGGAGGTCAAGCTCCGGATCAACGACGACGCCCTGGTCGCGATCGCCCGCGAGGCGATCAAACGCAACGTCGGGGCGCGAGGTCTACGGATCATCATGGAAGAGTTGATGCTGGACCTCATGTACAACATTCCTTCTCAGCCCAACATCACCGAATGTGTCATCACCAGAGAAGTGGTCGAGAACCGGGTACAACCGATGATGCTCTTCGAGCAAGCGGGTTGAGCCACTACCACTCAGGGATGACCAAACCAAGTTCGAGAGGCGAGATGAATTCCAGCTTCGTAAAGACCGAGCTCAAGCAACTCCCCGCCGTTCCCTTGCGGGACATGGTGGTGTTTCCCCACATGATGGCCCCGTTCATCGTCGGCCGAGAAAGCTCGGTCCGGGCCCTCGAGGTGACCCTGAAGAGTGCCGAGAAACGGCTCTTCCTGGTCACCCAGAAAGACCCGAAGATCGACGAGCCGGGCCACGACGACATCCAGGTCATGGGTGTCGTGGCACGGGTGATCCAGAATCTCAAGCTACCCAACGGCAACGTCAAGGTGATGGTCGAGGGAGAGAGGCGTGCCAAGCTCGAGAAGCTCTTCGAGATCGAGGGGGCGCTGCACGCCGAGGTGCAGGCCTGTGAGATCAGCTACCCGGTCGGTGAGAAGATCCAGACCTACATGAGCAAGGTGTTGGGGCTCTTCGAGCAGTACGCCAAGATGTCGCATCATCTGGCCTTCGAGGGGCTGATGCCGACCCTCAAGCTCGACGACCCGAACCGCTTCTCCGACATGTTGGCGGCCCACCTGATGGTCACCACCGCCGAGAAGCAGGCCTTGCTCGACATGATCAATCCCTACGAACGTCTGCAACGCCTGCAGGATCTGATCGAGGTGGAGATCGACAAGGTCAACATCGACAAACGGGTCAATGTCCAGGTCAAGAAGCAGATGGAGAAGGCGCAGAAGGAGTACTACCTCAACGAAAAGGTCAAGGCGATCCACGACGAGCTGGGCCGCAAGGACGACCGGACCGACGAGGTCAAGGAGCTACGCGAGCGCGCCACCAAGAGCGGCATGCACAAGGAGGCCCTGGAGAAGACCGAGCAGGAGATCAAGCGCTACGAGGCGATGCCCCCGGTCTCGGCCGAGGCCACGGTGTCGCGGAACTACATCGAGTGGTTGATCAGCGTGCCCTGGAAGAAACGCAGCCGGGAGCTTCGGGACCTGTTGAAGGCCGAGGAAATCCTCAACGAGGATCATTACGGTCTCGACAAGATCAAGGATCGCATTCTCGAGTTCCTGGCGGTTCGCCAGCTCACTCGCAACACGCCGACCTCGATCATCTGTTTCGTCGGCCCTCCGGGCGTCGGCAAGAGCTCACTGGCCAAATCCATCGCTCGCGCTACGGGTCGCAAGTTCGTACGCCTGTCCCTGGGCGGCGTTCGGGACGAGGCCGAGATCCGCGGACACCGCCGGACCTACATCGGTGCCTTTCCGGGTCAGATCATCCAGATGATG
>CAZMEL010000078.1:0-16255 GCA_964565225.1 uncultured Thermoanaerobaculia bacterium
CCCAGCTCCCGGCCCAGGGCGGCGGCGGCCGAGAGCTCGAAGGGGGCGGGGCAGAGGGCGGTGGCGGCGGCGAGCAGGTCTTCATCGAGGTCGCGGGTTGGCGTGCGCGGCTGGGGGCTGCCGCCCACGAAGCCGGCCAGCTCGTCGGGCGCCAGGAAATCGATCTGGTGGCGGCGCAGCAGGCCGGCCAGGAGATCCGGCGCCTCGCCGAAACCCACCACTGCCAGCCGGGGCCAGTGGGAGAGATCGCGCAGCCGGGCCTCCACCTGGGCCCGCTGGCCGCCGCGCCGGGCGAGCTGGTGGAGCCGGCGCCCGTCGGTGAGCAGGGCCACCCGGGCCTCGCCGCGGCGTTCTTCGATCTCCCGCGGTTGGAAGCGGGTGCCGTCGGTGTGGGTGAGGTGGTCGGGCACGCCCCAGTAGGTGGCGCGGGCCACCGGCAGGTGCTGGGCTCGCAGAGCGGCCTCGATCTCCTCGGCCAGAGCCTCGGCGGCCGGGTCTTCACAGGATTCGTCGAGCCACAGCCACACCTGGCGCTGGCGTTTGGGTGGATGGTGCAGAAGCCGGGGAAAACCACCGGCCCGGGCGGTGGCCTCGACCGATGCGGGCAGGTCGAGAAATCGGCTCTGCTCTCCCTCGGCGAAGTAATGGTCGAGGCCCCAGACCATCAGCTCCCGCTCGGCGAAACCGAGCAGAGGGGGTGGATCTTCATCGGTGGCCGGCAGGATTCGTGCGAGAGGAACGTTGTCGTCGGTGGTTTCTTCCGGGTCTGCGGCGGTATCGGCCTTCGCCTCGTGGACGGGGCTGCGGTGGACCCACAGGCCGGCGAGGCCGGCGAGGGAGAGCAGGAAGAGAGCCGCCTTGAGATCTTCGAAGGAACGTTCTTCCGCGTTCAGAGTCGGCACCCGGGCGGCGAAGGTACGCTCCCGCATGGGAACCTCCTCGGTCGACGTCTCCCCGGTCGGCTCGATGTCGGGCGCCTCCTCCGGGAGCGGGCGGCGGGCGGCGTCGGCGAGGGCCTCGTCGTACCCCTGCCGCAGGAACACCGTGGCCGCCAGGATTCCGGCGGCCAGGAAGACCAGGGCCAGGGCCAGGATCCCTTTGCGGTAGCGGAGTCGCCTCGGCACCGCCACGTCCGGTCGGTGCGGTACCGGAACCGGTGCCGGACGCGGCTCCGGCGGTGTCGCCTCCAGTGCTTCGAGGTCTCGATCGACGTCGCGCTGCCAGCGCTCGTAGGCCGCGTTGAAGAGTGTCCGCTGGCCGGCCGATTTCACCAGCACCGCGGCGAGCAGGTTGCGGATCCGCGCCGGGCCGGGTGTGGCTCCGAGCAGCGAGACCACCCGGTGGATCTGCTGCACCTCGTGCACCCCCACTCGCAGGCCCGCGTGGCGCAGGTCGCGCAGAAGTGGCTCGAGATGCACGGTGTCGAGCATGGGGGATCAGGCGGTAGCGGGGCTCAACCGAGGAGCTCCTGGTCGCCCCGGTCCTTGATCAGGAGCGACAGGGCGGGCAGCTCGCCGAGGGCGACGTCGAGATCGTCGAGGCGCAGTCCGGGGCGGGTGGCGAGGTGGGTGAGCCAGGCGAGCAGCTCGGCGGTGGCGGGTTTCTTGCGCAGGTCGCGGTCGCGGAGGTCGAAGAATCGCGACACGGCGGCCTCGCGCAGCTCTTCGGAAAGATCGGGGAAATCGCCGAGGCGGGCGGCGACGGCTCGCTCGACAAGCTCGGGGGTGAGCTCCAGGTGGTGGAACACGCAGCGGCGCAGGAAGGGCTCGGGCAGGCGACGCTCGCTGTTGCTGGTGATCACCACCACCGGCGGGGGCTGGTGCTCTTCCCGGGCGATGGTCCGGTCGAGCTCGCGCACCTCGAAGTGGTGCTGGTCGAGCACGTTCAGCAGGTCGTTGGGGAAGTCGCGGGGGGCCTTGTCGATCTCGTCGATCAGCACCACCGAGGTACCCGGGTGCTCGAAGGCCTTCCACAGGGGGCCCCGGCGGATGAAATCTTCCTTGTCGAGCCCGCCTTTCTCTCGCGCCGGATCGTTGGCAGCATAGAGGTAGGCCACGGCGTCGAAGTGGTAGAGCAGGTCGTCGGCGGTGGTGCCCGAGCGCACGTAGAGGGGAAACACGGGAATGCCGAAGTACCAGGCGAGGTAGGAGGCCACCTGGGTCTTGCCGGTGCCGGGCTCGCCGGTGAGCAGCAGGGGAGAGCCGAGGCCGAGGGACACGTTCACCGCGTCGACCAGCTCGTCGTCGGCCACGAAGGTCTTGGCGGATATTTCGTGGTTGTGCAGGCCGGCGGGCAGCCGGCGGCCGTCGAGCGCCTGGCGGCGCTCGTCGCTGCCGGCTTCGTCGCTGCGGTCGGGGTCGAGCAGGTGCAGGGAATCGGTGGGAGAGTCGGCCATCGGTAGAGCCTCAGAAAGTTTCGTCGTCGTCGGGTTGGGGAGGGTCGTGGTCTTGTTGCAATCGGGCCCGCAGGCTGGCCCAGCCGTCGCGCTGGCCTTCTTCGATCCGCTCCACCAGGGGCTCGAACAAGCCGCCGGTGGCGGCATGGAGAAGCTCGGCCATCTCGCGGCGAAGATTGGTGGGGCAACGAGTGAGGCGCAGCGCCTCGACCAGCTCGCCGAGGGGCACGGTGCCGAGCACGGGCAGGGGCACGAAACGGAAGGCGGGGTCCTGGTGCTCGATCTCGAAGTCTTCCAGGAGCTTCCGCAGACGTGGGTGTTTGGCCTCTTCCACCTCCAGGGCTAGGAAACACACGATGCTCAGCTTTTCCGGGCAGTGGTGCGAGAGGTAGTCGTTGCAGAAGCCGATCCAGGCGCCGAGGTCCGAGGCTCGGAGCGGTGGTGCGTGGGCTCCGCCATAGGTTCCCCAGTCGAGCCAGAGCACCCCGTGCTGACGGTGAGGGATGTTCCGCGGGTTGGGCCCCAGGCGCCCCAACATGTGGCGGCGAGGCTCCTCGTCCTTGCGGAACAATTCCTCGAACTCCTCGGTCAGCTGCCTGGTCCCACCATGGCGGACGTCGGGCAGGCTCGCGGTTCGGGATTGGATGCGCACCTGGTCCGTCAGATGGTCTTCGACGAAACGGTGCTTCTGGCGATTCGACGAATGGGCCGCTTGCCCGGGGGCGGCGTAGGAGACCAGGGCGATCACCTTGTTGCGTCCGTTGCGCACGAGATCGGCCACGGCGGTGGCGGCGCGGCTCTTGGCGTGGATGCGGTCGAGCACGTCGCGGATGCTCACCTCGCGAGGGTGGTGGGAGGCGCCGCGGGTGGTCCAGCGGGAGTAGGCGGCGTGGAGACCACAGGTGGCGAGGGGGCCGCCGAGCTCGAAGGTGGGGCGCGGGAGGGGGTTGGTGCTTCCAGGCCGGGGCCAGTGGTGCAGTGCCTCCGCGGGCTCGAGGTCGCCGGCCAGCCAGTGCCCGAGCCAGCCGAGCAGGGCGGCTTCGGTGGCGGCGCTCGCGTCGCCCAGGCGTTGCCAGACGACCAGCGGCACCTGCCGGCCCAGCTCCGCCACCGGCTCGGCCAGCCCGCGGCCGGCACCGCAGCAGAGCACGAGGGCGTCGGGCCCGCGGGCCCACTCGTCGACAAGCTTCGTGAGGGCGAGCTCGCCGTCGGGGAAACGCAGGGTCGAGGTCCGGGCGCAGGAAGGGCCCGCGAGCACCACCAGGAGATGGGGCGCCGGCCCGTGGTCGATCTCCGAACGCCGGGTGATCAACCGCACCCGCTCGCCCGCCGCCTTCCCCCAATGCTCGGCCAGGACATCGATCCATCGCCGGGCGTCGAGACCGGACTCGGCGGCGTCGGCGGAGGCGAGGATCACCACGTCCTGGTTGGGCTCGGTGATCGGCGTCGCCCGGCTCGTGGCGCTGTCCCGGGCGGCGCTGGTGGTGCTCATCGTCCAGCCGTCGACCACCAGGGACCGATGCTCGTAGGTGAGCAGCCGCCAGGGCAGCCCCAGGAGCACCGGCTCGGAGGTTCGCAACCGCAGCCGCACCGCACCCGCCGCGGGGGAGGGCCGGGGGAGCGAGGGAAAGAGAGCCTTGAAGAGCTCGACCCAGTCGGTCGCCTCGCCGAAGAGCAACCCGAAGAGGGTGGCACCCGGGATCGAGCCCTTCTGCCGCAGCCACTCGTCGAGCTTGTCGGGCCGGTAGTTGTCGAGCGCCTCGTGGATCGGCTCCAGGGTCTCTCGCACGCTCGGCCAGTGAAAGGACCGGCCCGGGAAGGTGCGTCCACCCTCGGCGCGATGCTCGAGGTGCAACGTCTCACCTTCCACGGTCAGATCGATATCGAGCGACGCTGTGGGTCGGTTCCGGATCGTGCGCGATCGGGAAGAGGAGCTGCCGCGGCGCGCTCTCGGAGGTCGGGTGGCGGCCCTCTCGGCCGGTAGAGCGTCGAGGATCTGGCGGACGAGATCGGCGATCTGCTGCTGGCGCCGGGGCCGAGGCAGGGCGTCGAGGGGGGAGGCCGGGTCGTTGAAGAATTGGAAGTCGGTGAGCTTCGCTTGTTTGTGCTCGCCGGTCCGGCTCTCGAAAGAGTAGGTCTTGCGGTCGACCGTAGAAGCCGACCAGGCGACGGAGAAGATCCGGGCCTCGCCCGCTTCCTCTCGCCGCAGAAAACAAGGCACCTCGACGTCGGTGATGAAGTCCGAGGCCAGAAAGGCCGGAGTCACCAGGAACACGGCAAGATCCGCCGAATCCAGCGCGCTGCCGATCATCTCGCGCCAGCGCTCCCCCGTCTTGATCTCGCGATCGGTCCGGACCTCGAATCGTCCGGCTTTCAGATGTGGTTTCAGCTGTTGGAGCAGCGCCTCCAGGGCCTTCTCGTCTTCATGGGCATAACTGATGAACACCCGGCGGGCGGAGAGAGAATCTGACATATCACCTCCCGAAAATAATGTTGGGCTGGAGGGTATTGTTGCATGGAGATTTATGACCTTCAGAAAGGTTTAAAGGCGGAATTCCGCAACTTGAGCGCAATCGACGCCGGTATCGCAGCCCCGGCTTCCTGGTCGGCCTGCCGCCACTCCTCGCGAATCTCTCGCTCGATCTCCACTCGGTGGTCCCAGTAGTAGAGCATGGCGGCGTGGACCTCGGCGGGGCTCAGCGCCGGGTATTGGCGACACATCTCGTCGACCGACCAGCCGTGGGCGAGCTGGTCCATGGCGATCTGGGCGACCCGGATTCTCGGGAAACGTGCGAGGTGGGCCGTGCCGTCGGAATCGACGTCGATGTAGGGGTAGGGTTGGATATTCTTCATCTTCGTGCCTCCATGCCGACCCTAGTCTACCAACTCGTGAAACCACTCCCGATCGAGGCCGTGGACAGAGCTCACCTAATTGATATATCCCAGCGCCCGCAAATCCTGCAAGGTATCGACATCGAGGTCGGCCTGGTCTTCGGCGAAGCCGAGCTCGTGGCGCAGGGTTTCGGTCTGGGCGATCCGTTCGACCAGGAGCCGGCGGCCCTGGTCGAGAATCTCGGGGGCCTGCTCGACGAGGTCGTGCCGTTCGGCGGGGTCGGTTTCGAGGTCGAAGAGCTGTTCCTGGCCGGTCATGGGCTCGCGGATGTATTTGTAGCGGCCGAAGACGACGGCTTGTTTCTCTTCGTAGTAGTGCACGGCGTTGGCGAAGGTGGGAGCGGGATCCTGCGGAGAGCTGGTTTCGCCCAGGAAGGGCGTGAGGCTCGGGGCGGTGAAGCGATCGTCGGGCCGGGTGAGGCCGAGGAGGTCGAGCAGGGTGGGGGTGAGGCTCTCGGTGCTCACGGCCTGCTCGACCACGCGCCCGCCGTGGCTCGCGCCGGGCAGCTTGAGGTAGAAGGGCACCCGCAACACCTCGTCGTAGAGGGTGTGGCCGTGCTCGAAGCCGCCGTGCTCCCAGAGCTCCTCGCCGTGGTCGCTGGTGAAGGCGATGAGGCATGGATCGTAGAGGTCGTGGCTTTCGAGAGTCTCGATCACCCGGCCCACGTTGTCGCTGACGTAGCGCACCTCGGAGCGGTAGAGCTCGCGGATCCATTCTCGTTCTTCGAGGTCGGGCACCAGCTCGCCGGTGCGGATCGCCGGGGTGTCGCCGAAGGTGGTGCCGATGCGAGCCGCGGCGGCGTGATCGGGCAGGTAGCTCCGGGGCGGGGCGAAAGGGCCGTGGGGGTCGAAATAGTGTAACCACAAGAAGAAGGGCTCGCGGTGGTTCTCGCCCAGCCAGCGCACGGCGAAGTCGGTGAGCTCGGTGGTTCCGGGCTCGGTGGCGAAGCGGCGGGGCACCATGCGCTGCAGCAGGCGGGCGCCGAGGATGCCGCCGTTGCCGCGGGGAAAGAAGTAGTACTCGTCGAAACCCTGGTCGAAGTTGAAGGCGTCGCGCAGGAAGGTGTTGCGGCCGATTCCGGCGGTGCGATAGCCGGCCGCCCGCAGACGTTCGGCCAGGGTGTCGACCTCGGGGGGCAGCACACCCTTGAGGGTGCCGGTGAGGTGCACCCAGGGGGAGAGCCCGGTGAGCAGGGAGGCGGTGGACGGTTTGGTCCAGGGGGCGGGCGCACGGGCTTCGAGGAACACCACCGAGTCGCCGGCCAGGGCCTCGAGGGCGGGTGTCCGGATCTCTACCTCGGGCTGCCAGGCTCGCGACGGATGGCCGAAGGGAGGCACCATGTCGGCCCGCAGGGTGTCGACCGAGAGCAGCAGCACACAGGGCGGCAGGGCGGAGTCGGTGTGAGTGCGGGCCGTGGGAATCGCCGGGCCGGCGGGCTGGTAGAGGAACGGGGCGCCGAGCACGGCGAAGGTGACCAGCAGCAGAATCGGCAGCTTGGGCACGTGTTTCACCAGCCAGGTGGCGATGCCCAGGGTGGTGGCCACCAGGACGATGTAGAGGGTCAGGATGAAGAAGGAGGTGGGCGTGAGCAGGCCGCTGACCCAGTGCACCTCGGCCCAGGTGAGGAGAAAGGTGAGAAAGCCGAGCACCGGAGCGGCGAGCAGCGCGCCGCGGGCGATACGGCCGATCTTGGCGTGGCGCCGACCGCGCGCGAGGAAGTAGGCGACGGTCGGGATCATCACCACCGGCGACCACACCACGCCGACGATCATCAGTCGCTCGGCCGGGGTCCAGCCGCCGGTGGGCAGATTCTCGGAGACCAGATCCCACACCGGGCTGAGGAGGGCGATCAGCGAGACGGTGAGACCGTTCCACACCACCAGGGGCACCAGGGAGAGCCGGGTCTTCGAGAGCCGGAGCAGAGCCATGTGCACGAGACCCGAGAAACACCAGAGCACGAGGTGGATGAGCAGCAGGGTGGCGAGAGTGCCGGCGAGGGCGAGCAGAATGTGATCGAGGGAGCTGAGGCCGCCGGCCCGGCGCAGGGTGGCGCTCGAGAGATTGAGGAAGGTGGCCGCGAGGGGGAAGGCCACCAGCGACGAGAAGAACAGGCGTTTGCGGCCCGGGACGGGAGCCGCTGGGCGGGCCTCGGGACCGCCGGAACCTGGTTTCTGCGCCCTCCTGGAGCCCGCGGGAATCTTCGCTCCTGCCATCGTTCGTCTCCCCGAGATATCCCGAAAAAACAAGTGAAAGATCGGCGATCGTAGCATGTTTCGAAGGCTGGTCCGACCGTTGACAGGGCCGGAGTGGAGGATTATCCTCCCTACCGATCGGTAGCTTCCGACCGATCGGTAGTCAAGAGAAGTAGTGTAGTAAAAGGAAGCAGTAGAGAGAGGACGCAAGAGCCAGATGTCGATTCAGCCGATCACCAATTTTCACTCTCTGGCTCCCGAGCCGCCGGATCCCGAGATCGACGTCGATGCCGCTCCCTCGACCCGCGAGCGTTTGTTGGAGGAGGCCGAGGCCCTGTTTGCGGAGCGGGGATACGCCGGCGCTTCGATGGCCGATATCGCGCGTCGAGTGGGGATCCGCAAGCCGAGCCTCTACAACTACTTCGCCTCGAAAGAAGAGCTGTTCATGGAGCTCCTGACGCGTAGCCTGGAGGCCTGGAGGGCCGCCAGCGAGCTGCAGCAGGAGACCCGGGGAAGCCATCGCCAGCGGCTGCGACGCCACCTCCAGGCGACCATCGACTTCGCCCTCGCCAGCCCCCATGCCATGGCGCTCTGCCGCCTGGCGGTCTCCCAGGTCAGCGGGGAGCTGGCCGAGCGGGCGGGGAATCTGCTGCTCGATCGTCGCCAGACCTACCAGGAGAAGGTGGAGCTGTTTTTCGACGAGGCGGTGGCGGCGGGGGAGGTCACCGACCTGCCGCGAGAGGTGCTGGCCGCCAGCTGGCTGACCTTCCTCGACGGCATGCTCACCCACCTGGTGTTTTCCCTCGGAGACCGCGGCAGCTTCTTCCTCGGTCACATGGAAGCGATCTGGAAGGTGTACTGGCGTGGGCTCGATCCGGAATCGAAGCCCGGGGGCACGGTATGAGCCCTCGAAGGTTCTTCGGCTGGCCGGGGCTCTCGTTGGTGTTCGTCTGGTGGATGGCTCCTTCCCTCTCCGGGGCCACCGAGCTCGATCTCGAGGCGGTGATCGAGCTCGCCCTGGAGCGTAACCCGCGGTATCGCGAGGTGTTGGAGGTGCGGCGGGAGGTGGATGCGGGGGTGAGAGAGGCCCGTGCCGACGCCTTCCCCGAAGTCGACCTCTCCTCGGCCTGGAGCCGGAGCCGGGATCCGTCGTTCCTGACCGGGGCCGATTTCGAAGACATCCTCGAGCTCTTTCCCGGTTTCGAGCCCGGGGAGCAGGAGATCTGGAGCCTGGCCTTCGAGGTGCGCCAGGCCCTCTACAGCAGTGGCAAGGTGCGGGCCGGAATCGAGGCCGCGAAGCTGGTGGTGGATCTGTCGGAGGCGCGGATCGAGCAGGCCCGGCTCGACACCGCCCTGGCGGCCAGCGAGACCTTCTTCGAGGTCTGGGCCGCCCGGCGTGCCCTGGAAGAGGTGCAGCGGCAGGAGGCGGCGCGGCGGGAGTCGCTGAGGGTGGTCGATGCGCGCTACGAGCTCGGTGAGGCCACCCGGCTGGAGCGTCTGCGGGCGGTGGCGTCGCTGGCGGCAGTGGCCCCCGAGATCGCCCGCTACCGGGGCGCCTTGACGGTGGCCCGGAGCCGCTTGCGGAGAATGTTGAGCCTGCCGCCCGGGGAGCCGCTGGAGATCGTGGCGCCGGTGGCCTTCGATGGGCCCGGCGAGCTTCCGGAGATTCCGGAGCTGGTGGAGAGGGCCTGGCAGAACCGGCCGGAGCTGCGGGATCTGCGCCTCCAGGACCGGCTGCTCGAGCAGCGGCAGGCCGTGACCCGGGCCGACGGGCGTCCGCAGCTCGAGCTCACCGGTCGATTCGGCCGCCGCGGCCGCGAGGTCGGTGACCTGGAGGACTCTCTCTTCGACGACTGGCGGGTGGCCCTGGGTTTTTCGTGGAGCCTTTTCGACGCCGGGCGGCGTCGGGAGCAGGTGGCGCAGCTGGAGAGTCAGAAGACGCAGCTCGCCTGGCAGCTGGAGGCCCTGGAGAACGAGATCACGTTCGAGATCGCGAGCGCTCGTTCGGCGCTGGAAACCGCCCGGCTGCGGCTCGAAGCCGCCGGGGTCGCCGCCGAGGCGAGTCGCGAGGCGACCCGGGTGGCCCGCGAGAGCTACCGCGAAGGGGTGGCGCTGCAGGCGGATCTGCTGGCGGCCGAGGAGCAGGAGATCGACTCCGAGCTCGAGCGGATCGAGGCCGCACGGCTGGTCTCGACCGAGACGGTTCGCTTGCGACGCGCCACGGGGCAGATGCCCCTCGAAGACTCCGCGCCCCCGGCGGCCGAGGCCGAGAGCGAGGGTGAATCGGAAGCGACCCTCGAGCGGGGAGCGCTCCTGCACGAGGCCCCTGCCCTGCGCTGTCCTTCTTCGGCGCGCCGGGTGGCGGAGTCTCTGCCCCGATTTCCCGCGGAGGCCCCCGGGGTCTCGCGGGCTCCCGAGCCGGAGCCGCAGCTTGGTTCCAGCTCGGCGCACAAACCTTTCTGCCCCTTCGGATCGATCCAGGAGACTCGATGATGGCTCCGAAACACCTGAGCCTGTTCATCCGTCGCGCTGCCCTGGGGCTCGGGCTGCTCTGCGCGGCCGGCTCGGGGCTCGGTTGCGGGAGTGAGTCGGAAGCCGTAACGGAAGAAGCAGGACCGGCGGCGGCGCGGATCGCCCCGGTGCGACTGTGGACGGCTACCGCCCGCGAAGTGGTAGACCGGGCCGAGCTGCCGGCAGACCTGAGGCCCTACCGTCGCGGCGTGTTGGCTTCGGAGGTGGCGGGAGTGGTGGAGGCCTTGCGGGTAGACGCAGGAGACCGGGTCGCCACGGGGCAGGTGCTGGCCGAGGTCGATACGCGGTCTCTGGAGCAGCGGTTGGCGGAGGCCGAGGCGGTGGAGCGCCACCGCCGGGCCCGGTACGAACGAGCGGTGAAGCTGCTCGACCGGCGCTCGATCACGGCGCAGCAGGCCGGCGACGCCCTGGCCGAGAAAGAGGTGGCGGAGGCCCAGGCGGCCAGCGCTCGCCTGGCTCTCGAGAAATCGAAGCTGGTGGCGCCCTGGCCGGGCACGGTGGCGGTGCGGCGGGTCGAGGTCGGGGACTATGTGTCCCCGGGGCAGCCTCTTTTCGAGCTGCTGGACCTGCGGCGGATCAAGGCGGTGGCCTCGGCGGCGGCGGCCGATGTGCCCTACCTGCACCCGGGGCTGCCCGCGGAGGTGCGGCTCGACGTCTTCCCCGGCGAGGTTTTTGCCGGCACCGTCCGCCGGCTCGGTGCCGAGCTCGATCCCGCCACCCGCACCCTGGAGGTGGAGGTCGAGCTCGACAACGCCGATGGCCGGCTGGTGCCGGGCATGGACGCCGAGCTCGTCCTGCCCCGGCGGGTGCTGCCGGCGGCGGTGCTGGTACCCCTCGCCGCGCTGGTGGAGCAGGAGACCTCGAAGGCGGTCTACGTGGTCGACGGGCCGCCGGGGGAGGAGCGGGCCGAGCGTCGCGAGGTCGTGCTCGGGCCGGTCCTCGAGGACCAGGTGGTGATCGAGAGTGGCCTCGCGGCCGGGGAGGCGGTAATCCTCGAAGGCCAGCGCCTGGTGAGCTCGGGGCAGCGGGTCCGCCCGGTGGAAACCGAGGGTTAGTCGGTTGTCGAGATCAAGATCCCGTCGAGAGCCTTTCTCGATGCGGAGAGAACGAAGGCGACCCATTCAAGGATCGAGCTGGGCCAGGTGAACGAATGTTGACAGAGCTTGCTCTGCGCCACCGCTCGACGGTGTTCTTCCTGGTGATCGCGGCCCTGGTGCTCGGGGTTCTCGCGTACGTGCAGCTGCCGCGGGAGAAGTACCCCGACATCCAGGTGCCGATGATCATCGCCTACGTGGAGTACCCGGGCGCTTCCCCCGCGGAGGTGGAGTCGCAGCTCACCCATCCGCTGGAGCGCGAGCTCAACGGGGTCTCGGGGCTGAAGGAGCTGACCTCGGTCTCCCAGGACAGCCTCTCGGTGGTGACGGCCGAGTTCCTCTCCGGCACCGACATCGACGTCGCCCTGCAGAAGGTGCGCGACCGGGTCGACCGGGCGAAGGTCGACTTTCCCGACGAGGCCGAGGAGCCGGTGCTCACCGAGATCAGCTTCTCCGACGTACCGGTGCTGCAGGTGCACCTGGCCGGCGACGTGGGGCCGGTGGAGCTCAAGCGGCTGGCGGAAGACCTGCAGGAGGAGATCGAGGCGCTGCCCGGCGTGCTGCGGGTGGCCATCGCCGGTGGCCGCGAGCGGGAGGTGAAGGTCGACGTTCGACCCGATCTCCTGCGCCTGCGGGGATTGTCGCTGAACGACGTGGTCGACGCGGTGCGCGACGGCAACGTGTCGATCCCCGGAGGAGAGCTCGATCTCGGCGATCTCACCTACACGGTGCGTCTGCCCGGCGAGGTGGAGGATCCCCTCGAGCTGGCGGACTTCGTGATCGACGCTCCCGACGGCAAGCCGGTGGCTATCCGTGACCTCGCCGAGGTGAGCTTCGGCTTCGAGGACCGTGCCTCGACCTCGCGCATCGACGGGCAGGAGTCGGTGGCCCTGGCCGTGACCAAGCGGATCGGCGCCAACGTGGTGGATCTCAACCGCGAGATCCGAGCGACGGTGGAGCACGCCCGAATCGCTTGGCCCGCCGGGGTGCGGGTGGTGTTCCTCGGGGATCTCAGCAAGGAGATCGAGCAGCAGGTGGTGGATCTCGAGAACAGCATCCTCTCGGGGCTCTTCCTGGTGGTCCTGGTCTTGATGTTCTCCCTCGGCCTGCGCAACGCGTTGTTCGTCGGAATGGCGATTCCCTTTTCCATGCTGCTGACCTTCCTCGTCATCCAGCTCTCGGGCATCACCCTCAACATGGTGGTGCTCTTCGCCCTGGTGCTGGCGGTGGGCATGTTGGTGGACAACGCCGTGGTGGTAGTCGAGAACATCTACCGCCACATCCAGGACGGCAAACCGCGCTTCGAGGCGGCCCGGGTCGGCACCCGGGAGGTGGGGGCGGCGATCACCGTTTCCACCCTCACCACCGTCGGCGCCTTCTTCCCGCTCCTGAGCTGGCCCGGGGTGCTCGGCGATTTCATGCGCTACCTGCCGCTCACGGTATCTATCGCCCTGCTGGCCTCCCTGGTGGTGGGGCTCACCGCCAATCCCACGATCTGCTCGGTGTTCATGGCCACCGGCTCTTCGGTGGTGGAAACCGGCCGCGAGAGCCGGGGTGGTGGGCTCGTGCGTCGGGTGCGCGAGGGGTACCTGCGCCTGCTCGAGTGGGCCCTCGATCATCGGGCTGTGATGGTGGTCGGCTCGATCCTGGTCTTCCTGGTGGTGGTGTCGTGCTTCGGTGTGTGGAACCAGGGGGTCGAGCTCTTGCCCGACCAGGAGCCGAACCAGATCCGGGTCGATGTCGACCTGCCGCCGGGCACCCGGGTGGAGAAGACCGATCGGGTGATCCGCGAGATCGAGCAGAGGTTGTCGCAGCTGCCCGATACCCGGGTGGTGGCCAGCGGCGCCGGGGAAGGCAGCCGCGACGACGGCTTCGGCGGCCGCGGCGATGCCCATCTCGGGCGACTGGCGATCGACCTGGTGGACCGCAAGGAACGCACGCGGAGCTCTTTCGTGACTCTCGACGAGACCCGCCGCCTGGCCGGGGAGATCCCCGGTGCGGTGATCGAGGCCGGGCCGGCGGACCTCAGCCTGCCGGTGGGGGCTCCTCTCAGCCTCGAGCTCACCGGCGACGACTTCACCGTGCTGGGGGAGATCGCGGCCCGGATCCGCCGGGAGATCGCCGACATTCCCGGCCTGGTCTCCCTCGACGACGACTACGACCTCGCCCGCCCGGAGGTGGTGGTCACCGTCGATCGGGTGGCCGCCGCCCGGCTCGACCTCTCCACCGTCGAGATCGCCCGCACCCTGCGCACCGCGGTGGGAGGCACCGAGGCCTCGACCTACCGCCGCGGCGACGAGGAGATCGACATCACGGTGCGGCTGGCGGAGGCTTCTCGCGCGTCGATCGAGGATCTACGCCGGCTGCTGGTGGTGAACGAGCAGGGAGACCAGGTTCCCCTGGAAGCGGTGGCGACCGTCGAACGGGGCGCCTCGCTCACCGCCATTCGCCACAAGAACCGGCGGCGGATGGTCACCGTCAGCGGTGACGTCACCGAGCCACGTTTCGCCGAAACCGTGCGGGCCGAGGCCCTGCGCCGGCTCGACGCCATCCCCGGCCTCTTGCCTCCCGGGTATGGCGTGCAGGTGGCCGGCCAGCAGGAGGACGAGGAGGAGTCGAAGGAGTTCCTCTCCCGGGCGTTTCTCTACGCCCTGGTGATCGTGCTGGTGTTGATGGTGGCGAAGTTCGACTCGGTGCTGATCCCCCTGGTGATCCTCTCCTCGGTGATGATGTCGATGGTGGGCGTGTTGTTGGGGCTGATGATCACGCGGATGCCGTTCAGCATCATCATGACCGGGGTGGGAGTGATCTCGCTGGCGGGGATCGTGGTCAACAACGCGATCGTGTTGCTGGACTACGGAGAGCAGCTGCGGGCAGCGGGAATGCCGCGCCGAGAGATGCTCCTGACCACCGGCGCCCGGCGGTTCCGGCCGGTGATGCTCACCGCTGCCACCACCATTCTCGGTCTTCTACCTCTGACCACCGGGGTGGAGCTCGACTTCCACACCTTCGAGATCTCGACCGGCAGCGACAGCAGCCAGTACTGGCGCGCCATGGGAGTGGCGGTCATCTTCGGCCTGGGTTTCGCCACCTTCCTGACCCTGGTGCTGGTGCCGGTGCTCTACGACCTGGTGTTGTCTCTGGGCGCCTGGTGGGAGAAGCGCCGACAGTCCGGAATCGAGGTCGGCGAAGATCCGGAGAGGACAGGGGAGGATCTGGATTGACCTCTCTAGAGGACGTTTTTTCGATCGTACCGAGGTTCCTTCATTTCTTGATACGAAGGATACATATGTTTGCAAGTGTATGAAAAATAAGGAATTGAAGCCGTTTCTCCAGCATTTTCTTCGGGGTTTCTTGATCTGGCCTACACCTTGCATTGATTGGTTCTGGCGAGATAAAGGAGAATTCCCATGACCAACAGACATCGCAAGATCCCCCGATCCCTACTTTCCATACCCCTGGCCCTGGCCGGAATCGCCCTCGCGCTCCCTGCCGCGGCCGATACCAGCTACAGCTATCCGCGGGTCGTCGAGGGCCCGGCGACGCTGCTGACCCTCGACGGTGAGCGCGAGGAAGTGGCCCTGAACCAGCCGGTGCTGGTGGGCGACCGGCTCTGGGTGCCCCACGGCTCTCGTCTCGAGCTGGTGCTGGCCGACCGCACCCGTCTCCGGATCGAGGGAGACAGCGAGGTCGCCTTCAAGAGCATCGCGTACTCCGCCGAGACCGAGGATACCTACACCTCTCTCGAGCTGCTGCGCGGCGAGTTCCAGATGGTCGTGCCGGAAGAAGTGCTCGGAAGCTCCCTGCCGGAGCTACGCACGGCGTACTCCAACATCTACGTACATCGCGAAGGCACGTTTCGTATCTCGGTGGGCGACGACTACGCTCGCCTGATCGTGCGCGAAGGACTGGCCGAGATGGTGACCGACGAGGGCTCCTGCCTGGTGCATCGTGGCGAGGCCGGCTTCCTCGACGGGGGTGGTCGCCTGGACCTCTCCGTACGCAAGGCGAGCTACCGCGATGGCCTGGAGCGCTGGGGTGACCGCCTGAGCGACGAGATTCGCACCGCGAGCCATTCCTATGTCGACGACTCCCTGCGCTACGCGGCCGTGCCCCTGGAAAGGCACGGGGTGTGGCTCGAGGTGGGCGGCCGACGGGCCTGGCGGCCGCGGATCGAGGTGAGCTGGCGTCCCTACAGCCGCGGCTACTGGCGGACCACGCCGATCGGCTTCACCTGGGTGTCGAACGATCCCTGGGGTTACCTGACCCATCACTACGGAAGCTGGAGCCACGCCGCGGGCTACGGTTGGGTGTGGTACCCGGGCCGGGTCTACGCTCCCGCGCGAGTGCACTGGTACTGGGGGCCGAGCTACGTGGGCTGGTGCCCGTCCGGCTACTACGGCGACTACTACCGCCGCAGCCACTCCGGCCTGAGCCTGCGCTACGGTCACTACGGCTATGCGGGAGGCAGCTGGGGTCATTTCAACCACTGGAGCTTCTCGGTGAGCCTGGAGATCGGCAAGCGCCGCCACCGCGGACACCATGTCTACAGCCACCACGAGCTCGAGCGGCGGAACGTGCGCCTGGAGCGAGGCATCATCACCAACTCACCCGGGGTGCACCACCGGCGGCGCGGTGACGAGATCTACCGCGAGCTGAGCCACGAGGTGCGCAACTACCGCGACCGCACCGGCCGCGACCTGGCCGACGTGACCTCCTTCGTGGCCCGGAAACCGCTGCGAGAAGACCTTGCTGCCTCGGTTCTGGAGCGCCGGAGAACCGCGGCCGACAAGCCCGCCAGGGCCCGGATCAGCGATCGGCGTTCGGCGGATGACCGGGTGAGCCGAGCCACTCCGAGCTCGAGGACACGGGTCTCCCGCTCACGGACCTCGGCCGACAAGCCGGCCATCTCCAGAGAAGACCTTCGCCGGCCCACCCGCGGCGACGTGAGCCGCCCTTCGAGTCGTCCGAGCCGTAGCGAGACGACGCGCCCCTCGAGCCGTCCGAGCCGTGGTGACCTGAGCCGTCCTTCGAGCCGTCCGAGCCGCACGGAGACGATCCGTACGGAGACGACGCGCCCGAGCCGTGGTGACGTGAGCCGTCCTTCGAGCCGTCCGAGCCGCACGGAGACGATCCGTACGGAGACGAC
>CAZMEL010000078.1:16355-26836 GCA_964565225.1 uncultured Thermoanaerobaculia bacterium
GCGCCCGAGCCGTGGTGACGTGAGCCGTCCTTCGAGTCGTCCGAGTCGGAGTGAAACGCCTCGCCCTTCGAGTCGCCCGTCGACGCGTCCGATCCGTACGGAGACGACGCGCCCCTCGAGCCGCCCGAGCCGTGGTGACGTGAGTCGTCCTTCGAGTCGGCCCGGTCGTACGGAGACGACGCGCCCCTCGAGTCGTCCGAGTCGGAGTGAAACGACACGCCCTTCGAGTCGCCCGTCGACGCGTCCTTCGGCCCGTCCGAGCCGTACGGAGACGACGCGCCCTTCGAGCCGTCCTTCGGCCCGTCCGAGCCGGAACGAGACGACGCGTCCTTCGAGCCGTCCTTCGGCCCGTCCGAGCCGTACGGAGACGACCCGCCCTTCGAGCCGTCCGTCCAATCGTCCCTCGGCAAGGCCCACGGGCCGTGCGTCGGGGCGTTCGGAGACCACACGGCCGAGCCGGAACCCTTCGAAGCCCAGCGCCAATCGGGGTAGTGGCTCTCGCGGAGACTCCAAGGCCTCCCGGCCCTCGGCGAAAAAGCAGGAGCGGAAACGAGACGACGGCCGATAGCTCTCGGATCCGGCCGTTCGGTCTTCGGCCCCGGCTTCCTCGAGATGGGAGCCGGGGCCTTTCTTCGTTCGGCCGAGCTCGGCCGGAGTGACTCGCCTCACCAGGTCGGCCCGGGCTTCATCCTGTCGCCGCTTCGGGGGCTCGGAGCTGTCGGCCTCCTCGGGGAGCCCTGAACGGTAAAGGCCCCGGCTGCGAGATCGCAACCGGGGCCTGGCTTGCGGGTGGCGGTTGGGGTCCCCCTGGTGAGGGAGACATCCGGAGGCGCCACGGACGCTTCTGGAGGTACCCTGGCTAGAGGGCCGCCACCTCCATCAAACCGTC
Organism: uncultured Thermoanaerobaculia bacterium; assembly: GCA_964565225.1. GTDB lineage: Bacteria > Acidobacteriota > Thermoanaerobaculia > Multivoradales > J023 > CAZMEL01. The sequence goes on from CAZMEL010000078.1 coordinate 17,245, forward strand.
AGTATCAAAATCCACTGGACCACCTCCTTTCTGGGCGAATCCACAATCGGCGGGCCCCTTCCCGCCCAGTCCCTCGAGCCGCCCCTGCTCGCACGGGGACCGTCGCGTCCTACCGACTCCCAGGGGCCCCGGAGGGCATGAAGAGTGGCGCGCGAAACGTCGAAAGGAAGATTATTGTAAAGAGGGAAATGTTGTCAAACAGGAGGTTACGTGGTGATTCCGGCTCCTCGAAACACGAAGGCCCCTCCGCGACGAAGGGGCCTCGAGCAAGAGCCGGAGCGAGCTCGCTCAGAGCGCGGCGGCTCCCCACAGCTTGGAGTATTTCTCGCAGTGGATGAGGATCGAGCGATAGGAGCCGAGGTTGGTGCCCGGGGGAATCGCCAGCTTCTGGGCGCCCTGGGCACTCTGCAACGGGCCGACCAGCACCGAGCCCTGGGTGGCGTTGCGGTTGTCGAGCTCGGCCACCGGCTTGGGGGAAAGAAAGATTTTCAAGTCGGGTGCATTCTTGGTCTTGAAGGCGTCGTCGAGCACCACGAGCTTCCGACCGCCTTCCTCCACGATCTGCCAGGTTCCGGCGATGGGATAACCCTTCTTCGTCCACTTGCCCTGGTGCAGGGTCGCAGCGACGAGGGGAAGGGCGAACAGGAACGAAAAGAAAACGATCCAGCTCTTGGGGTGTCGTCGAATCGTGACCATTCTGGGGCTCCTCTCTCGGCCGGGTGCGGGATCAGCGAGTCACGCGGCGGGGGTCTCGGCCGAGCTCAATTGGATTTCGTCGAATCTTCTTCGGCCCCGACGAGGCCGGAGAGAACTTGCCGCATCTTCTCACGGCTGCGGCCTCCTCCGGCGGTAGGGGCCCCATCCAAGGTACGAATGTCGGCCTGTGTCAGATCTAGACGTGGGGCGAAGGCCGAGGCGTGGAGCTCCTGGACCAGGCGTCGGGCGAGGGCGGTTTCGTCTTCTCCGGCACGGGGGGTGATCCGGGCCGAGGTGAGCACGGTTCCGAGGGGGTCGAGCAGGAACGCCGAGGCCCCTTCGATCGACCCTTCGAGCCGGACCTGGAATCCGCCGCCCCGGGACTCGTCGAAGCGTGGGCTCGAGCGCAGCAGCCGCCGGGCGGTCTCGGGCACCACGTTCGGGGCGCTGTAGAACACCGCCGGCAGGGCGGCACCGAGCCGGCGGATGGTGCCCGGATCGAGCTGCATGGCGAGCTGGTAGAGCTCCATGCTGCGGGAGAGGTCGCCCAGGTCTTGGGCGGCCCGGGCGCCGAGCACCGCCGCCCGGGCACGGAGCAGAGCCTCGCTCTCGGGCAGGGTCTCGAGGGCGCGGGTGGCGGCTTCGAGAGCTCGCTTCGAATGGCCGTCTTCGAGGGCGCTCTCGCTGGCGAAGGCGTCGAAGAATCCTTCCGCGCCGGGGAGATCGCGATCGAGCCGACGGCCTTCCTCCAATCCGGCCTCGATCGGCCCGGAGCCGAGCAGGGCGATGATCTCCGGCTCGATCCATTCGGGAATCTCCACCGAGCCGGCGAGATAGGGGCGCAGCGTGGCCACCAGGATGCGGTGGTCTACCAGCAGCGAGGCGGCGCGGCGGCCCGAGGTCCAGGCGCGCCAGTGGTGCCGAGCGGCGGCGAAACGTGCTTCCAGGCTCTCTCGCCACGGCGACCACGAAGCTTCTTCTTCCTTCCAGCGGGCCGCGGTGCGGTGGGCGAGCCGGTCCATCAGGGCGGCGGCGGCTTCCATCTGCTCGGCCTCGGAGCTGGTGAAACCGGTGCGATCGGGCCGTTCGAGGGTGCGGGCGGTGATCTTGGTAGCGTCGAGGGGGCGGCCGGCGATGATCAGGAACATGGCCGAGGTCAGCTCGGTCTCGGCGCGGTTCTGCTCGTCCATGAACGGTGGCTGCCGCCGCCGCCAGTCGAACATGCGGCGAATGGAATCGAGGGCCTCGCTGGTGCGACCTTCGGTGAGGTAGAGATGAGTGAGGTCGAGCCACGGGTTGGACGCCGTACCGACCATGAAGAGCTCGCTGGCGTCCAGCATGTAGCGTTCCGCTTCGTGGTAGCGCAGCAGGCCGAGGGCCGATTCGGCCGCGTTGGTGAGCGGGGTCGGATTGCGGAGGAGGTTGTCGTTGTTGTGGTCGGCGGCGTCCTTGCAGCTCTGGTAGCTCTTCTCACGATCCTGGAGCTCGGCCTCCACCGCGCACAGCACGGTGAGGGCGGTGGCGACCTGGTCGTCCTGGCCCGAGGCCAGGCCGTCGAGAGCGGCCTGGCGGGCCGCCTCGTAGTTGCGCAGCCGCATCAGGGGCCAGCCGAGCTCGGCGGGGCGCGGCGGGTCGTAGACCTCGTCGCGCTCTTTCAGGTAGCGGATCTTGTCGCGATGGCGCCCCATCTCCCCGCTCACGTAGGCGATCTCGTTCATCGCCAGGGCATGCCAGCGCCACGGGGTCGAGCCGTCGGGGTAGGGGCCGTAGCGATCTTCGAAGAGCTGGCGGGAGTGTTTGAGGTGGTAGAGGGCCAGCGGAAGATTGCCTTCTCCCTGGTGTAGCACCAGGCCGAGCAGGCAGTGGCCGGCGATGGACTCCGGGTCCTGAGAGAGCAAGGTCTCGGCCAGCTCCCGGGCGCGCACGAACTTGCCCGCCCGGGCGGCCTCGAAGGAAGCGAAGGCGAGGGGCTCGTTGCCGAAGCCGGAGGGGATGTCGTCGAGCCGGAGCGATTCCAGGGCCTCGCCGAGGGCTTCGTCCTGTGCCGCGGTCGGGCTCGGAAGCCCGGCGAGGAGGAGCAGGGCGAGCAGCAGGCACGGGGCCGCTCGGCAGAGCCGCCGGAAGCCTCCGGCCTTCATGTGCGGCGACGCAGGGTCGAGCGGGCCAGGGTCTCGAGAGGCTCTTTCATACATTCCTCGAGCACGTCCCCGGAATCGTGCAGACCCGGCGCGAGCTCGAGGCGGTGGCCGAGGACCCGGGGGATCAGGGCACGGATGTCGTTGCTGTTGACGTAGTCGCGGCCGGAGAGCGCCGCCCGAGCCTGGAGCGCCGGGAGCATCAGCACCAGGCTGCGGGTGGAGTTGCCCTGGAGCACCCGCTCGTCGCCGCGCAGGTTGTTGGCGATATCCACCAGGCTGATCTTGATCTGGCGGTCGATGGCCACGTGCTCTTCCAGGGCGCGGCGAGCGGCGAGCACCTGGTTGCGGCTCACCTTGGGCAGGTCGGGCCGCTCCACGTCACGTCGCTCGAGGTAAGTGTCGAGCACCTGCAGCTCCGATTCCCGGTCGATGTGCTCCATGCGGATCTTGAACAGAAAGCGATCGAGCTGGGCCACCGGCAGGGGATAGGTGCCGGCCAGGTCGAGGGGGTTCTGGGTGGCGATCACGAAGAAGAGCTCGTCGAGGGCGTAGGTCACGTTGTCGACGGTGACCTGCTTCTCGGCCATGGCCTCGAGCATGGCCGCCTGCACCTTCGGCGAGGTGCGGTTGATCTCGTCGGCCAGCACCACGTGGGCGAAGATCGGCCCTCGCCGGTAGTGGAACTGGCCGGACGTGGGGTCGAAGACGGAGACCCCGGTGACGTCGGAGGGCAGGAGGTCGGGAGTGAACTGAATGCGACGGAAGTCGGCGATCTCCTCTTCTTCGCCTCCGGCCAGGATCGAGGCGCCCAGGGCCTTGGCCAGGGTGGTCTTGCCGGAGCCGGGGAAGTCTTCGAGCAGCACGTGGCCGTCGGAGAGCAGGGCCACCAACACCAGGTCGATCACCTCGTCTCGCCCCAGCACCTGCTGCGAAACCCGGTTGCGGAGGCTCTGCAACACCTGCATGGCCTCGTCGAGAGGGTGGGGCGGAGCCGGGACGGCCGACGACGCTTCGTCGCCGGGCTCGGCAGCGACCGCGGCATGGATCTCGCCTGGATCAAGGTCGCCCGCGGCGTCCAGGTCGTTCCCATTCTCGCCGGCAGGGCGCTCGGGAGCGTCGGTCTCGGGAGCTTCGATCTCGGAAACGATTTCGGTGGCCGAGGTCGCGACGTAGGCCCCTGCATCGTCGGCGAGCTCGGTAGCTTCGCCGAGCGGGTTCGCGGCCGGAGCGTCCGATTCCGTCGCCGGCCCCTCGGGCTCGAAGTCGGCCGTCTCCTCTTCGGAGGTCGGGGACGGGAGCTCGGCCACCTGCAGGTCGTTTTCGGTTCGGGTCATCGGGGTCTCCATTCAGCGGATCAGGATCCAGGAAAAGGGATGAATCGCGCCCAGCCAGCGCTTCCACGGCGGAGCGTTCTGCCAGAGCTCGAGGAAGACCTGGTCGCCCAGGAGGCGGAGTCTCCGCGGATCGCTCTGCCGCCGAGAGCCGAGGGCGGCCCCCAGGTGTTGCTCGGTGAGGGCCACGAACGACGGGGCGAGCCCGGCCACCCGCGCCGCGAACCGTTCACGGCTCTCTCCACGCCGCCGCCGTACGCCGAGGTCGGCGAGCCGGTCGAGGGCGGAGCGGTAGCCCACGCGGTAGAGATGTTTCTCGCTCGTGAGCCGCGGGGCCGCGAAGCGGTAGAGCTTCACCAGGTAGGCCAGGGCCACCACGGCCAGCAGGCCGAGCAGCAGCAGGCGGAAGAGGCGCGAGAAGTCGAAAGGAGTCTGGGCGGCGAGATCGTCCTGCTGCCACATCTGCTGCCGCATCATCTCGCCGAGCATGCGCTGGAGCTCGGGATCGGCATCCTCGGGAGGCTCGTCGAGAGATTGCTCGGGGGTGAGGTCCACCACCACCCAGCCGACCCCCTCGAGGTAGATCTCGGGCCAGGCGTGGGCGTCGGCACCCCGAATCACGATCGCCGAGCTGCCGCCACGGCTGCTCTCGGCCACGGCGTAACCGGCGGCCACCCGGGCAGGCAGGCCGCGGCTCCGGAAGAGGTACGTGGCGGCGTGGGCGAAGTGTACGCAGTACCCGGTGAGATCGCCGAAGAGGAAGGATCCGGCCGGGTCGTCCTGGTCGGCATGGCGGCTCCGGCGGCTGTAGATACCGTTCTGGTCGAGGTAGCTCTTGATCGCCAGAGCCTGGGCCAGGGGGTCGTCGCGATACTCGGGCAGCAGCCAGTCCATCAGGCCCTCGGCGGTCTCGGCGTAGCGTGGGTCCGAGGGCTGCTCGGTGTAGTGCTCCCAGATCTCGTCGTCCCAGTCGGCATGCCCCGGGCGTTTTCCGATCATCTGGTCGTAGGGCAGGGTCTGCACGTGGGAGACCACTTGGAAGGCGCGCTGGAACCGCAGGGGATTGGGATTGGCGATCGGTCCGAGGACGGCGGGAGAGTCGAGGGCGAAGGGGCGGACGTGGTCCACCAGCAGGCCCATGCTGGTCTCGAGGCGTCGCCGCTGGTCCGAGACCGGCGGCGCCGCCTCGATCACCCTCGACTTCGGCGGGAAGCGGCGGACGACGTCGAGGTCGACATCGTCGCGGGTGGGCTGCACCAGGCGCCGGCCGTTGTACTGGGAGAAGGCGGTCTGGCGGAAGTAGTAGACGCCGGAGGGCGGGGAGTAGTCGTCGTGCAGCACCACCACGGCCACCGGGGCTTCCCCACCGCTGGAGCTGTATTCGTCCTTGAAATCCAGGTCTTCGAGCTGGTCGTCCTCGCCCTGGCCGTCTCCACCGGAGCGTTGCTGCTCGTTTTCTCCTTCCGAATCCTCTGCTTCGGAATCGCCGGTGAGACCGAGATCGCTCGAGGGTTGCGGCTTGGGCAAACCTTCCACCCGGACGAAGAAGAAGAGGAAGAGCGCCACCAGCACGAGGGCGGAGAAATGCAGGGGTAAACGCCGACGCCGGCTCTCCGACACCAGGAGCGCCGCCAGCAGCAGGGTGCCGAGCCCTCCGAGGGCGAGGAAGATCAACGCCGGATCGAGGCCTCGGGACCAGGCCCAGTCGCCGATCGATAGGGGTCGGTGCACCATGCCGTCGCGGTGGGCGGCGAAGCCGCTGCTGAAGGCGAGGGCCACGGCGAGCACCTCGACCACCGCGAAGAGCGGGCGCCGCGAGGCGAGGAAACGCAGGGCGAAGACGGCGGGGAAGACCAGCGCCAGCCAGCGCATGGCCTCGCCGACACGCAACACCGGTACCGGGCCGAGGGCGGCGGCGAGGGTCGAGCTGGAGGTCCAGAGGTGGACGAGGAGCTGGCCCGCGGCCATGGCGAGGAACGAGAGCAGGAGCGTGGTGGGCAGGCGCAGCCGGCTCCGGCTGGACTTGTCGGCGGCCAGCACCGCCAGCAGCGCGGAGAGCATGGCCGTCGCCGTGCCGGAACCGATGGTCAGCGGCCAGCACAGGACACCGGTGGCGCCGGCCAGCACCACCCCGCGCAACCAGCTGACCACCCGGGACTTCGGTGGGCGAAGGCTCACCCGGTCGCTCCGAGGGGAAGCCGCTGCATCTCACGGCCGTGGGCCCGGCCGCTCCGGCGGTCGACGAGCAGGGTGGTGAAACCGGCCTGCTGCAGAGTCTGGCTCGCTTCCTGGAGCTCGGCGGCGGGGGTGCCCTCGGATGGCTCCTCGAGGTAGAGCAGGCGGTGCCAGAGAGGCGACGGCTCCGTACGCGAGACCCCGTCCGTGGCGAGCACGAACGACAACGAGCCGCCGAAATGCCGGCTCGCGGCGATGGCCGTCTCGGTCCAGGGGCCGGGACGGGCAGGAGCGAAGACGATGCAGCTCTTCTCTCCCGCGATACGCGGATGGCGGAGAAAGGAGAGGAGGTCGTCACGGGTACCCCCGGGAGTCTCCGGCAGGGATCCAGAACCGGCGATGGCCCGCAATGCCTCGTCGAGGGAGTCCACCGGGCTCGGGGTGCCGTCGGCACCGAAGAGCCAGCTCGGGCCCAGCACACCACTCTCGAGGGCGACCCTTGCAGCGGCCGCAGCGGCCTCGTCGTCGACGCCGGTGAGCAGGTAGGCCACGGTCTTCTCGTCGGGATGAATGCTGCGCTCGGGCACCCGCACGTTCAGCTGGCGGGTCCTGGCGTAGGTCTTCCACAGGATATGGCGAATGGAGTCGCCGGGCACGTAGCGCCGGATCTCCATACGGTCGCCGTCGGGCGCGCCCCACGGGTGGGCGAGTCCATCGGTGGCGGCGGGAGACAGCAGCACCCGCATAAGTAGCAGGCGATCGAAATAGGGCCGGGCCAGCCACGGCTCGGCCACCGTGTGCTCCCAGCGCACCCCGGCGAGGCCGAACGCGTCGAAGACCTCGAGCTGGCGGTGGATCTCCTGCACCCGGCAACGCCGGGTCGCCACCGCCTCTTCCAGCAGCTGGCCATCCCGCAGCCGTGGGCGGCACTCCACGCCATCAGGGGACAGCCACCGCCAGTGGATACGTACCAGGGGAATCCTCTCGAAGGCGGGCAGCGAGAAGCCGGTAGGGATCGGTGAGCCGGCCTCGAGCCGTTGTAGACCCGCGCTCTGGGCCCGGGTGGAGCGCCGCACCAGGAGGCTGCAGAGGCCCACGGTGAGGGCCGAGAGCACGGTGAGCACCAGCCCGGAGATACCGACCACGAAGAGCAGCAGGTCGAGGGACCGATAACCGTAGTGATAGAGCGCCAGGGTCGAGAAGAGGAGCACGAAGGCCCCCCGCCAGGTCAGGGGGATCCAGTCGCCGATCCGCCTCGCGAGGGTCGCCACCGCGTGCAGTCGCTGTCGAGTCTTGGCTGGAAATTCCATGGGTTCTCTATCGAGGAAGACGCCGTGACTTCGTGTCTCGGCCTCTCGAGAAAGGTTCGCCGCGGAGACATCGGTGGATCTATGAGACCGGACCAACCCGCATGAAAACTATATCCGAGGTTCCGAGGTTCCGAGGTTGGGAGAGGCTCGGAGGTGAGCCTCGCGTCTCGCCGTGTCCTCTCAGGTCCGTATACGCAAACGGTGCAGGGAAGGTGCGGGAAGTCCGGCTCCAAAGTGTCTGCCGCTCGCCCCGAAACGCGCTCGCCTCGCCCGTTCAGCGCATGGCCGGAGCTTTTTCGGCGGCCTCGAGGCGTGCCCGGGCGCGCTCGAGCGCGTCGCGCATGTGCTCGACCTGGATCGGCTTGGAGAGGTAGTCGTCCATTCCCGCTTCCAGGCAGCGCTCTTTGTCGCCGGCCATGGCGTGGGCGGTCATGGCGATGATGTAGGGACGAGGCTCGATGGTGGAGTCGGCGCGGATGCGCTGGACCGCCTCGAAGCCGTCCATCACCGGCATCTGCAGATCCATCAGGATCACGTCGAAGGAGTCCTGGCCGAGGGCGTCGAGCGCCTCGAGGCCGTTGGCTGCCGCCGTCGACAGGTACCCCAGGTGGGAGAGCAGGCTGCGGGTCACCAGCCGGTTGATGTCGTTGTCCTCCACCATGAGGATTCGCAGGTCGGAGGTCGGTTTCGCCGCGGTGAGCATTTCGGGATCCGAGCACGAGCTCTCGCTGGTGCCCGCGACCATCTCGAGGAGGGTCTGGTAGAGGCGGGCGGGACGGATCGGCTGGGTGAGAAAACCGTGAGAGGAAACGATCTCGGAGTCGCTGGCCTCGAGCTCCTGGCCGAATGGGGTGCTGAGGGCGAGCGAGATACCCTTGGACTGGCAGGCATCACCGATCCGCCGGGCGAGGATCGTGCCCGAGGCGAGCAACAAGCTCCGGTCCACCAGGGCGAGATCGAGGGGATGGGGATCCTCGACCCGGTCGAGCACCGCTTCGGCCGAGTCCGCGAGATCGACCGTCAGTCCCCAGGTCTCGAGGTATCTGCCGAAGAGCCTGGCGATCTCCGGGTGGTGATCGGCGACCAGGATCCGGCGGCCTCCGAGTCGTGGATCCGCGGTTGCCGGCCACGGTCGAGCTCCGCTCGGGCCCGCCTCCAGGGGGATTCGGACGAAGAAGATCGATCCCCCCTGGGGCCGCTTCTCGAACCAGATCTCGCCCCCCATCAGCTCGGTGAGCCGCTTGCAGATCGCCAGGCCGAGGCCGGTGCCGCCGTAGCGGCGGGTGGAGGATTCGTCGGCCTGGCTGAAGGGCTCGAAGAGCTCGTCCGCATGCTCTTCGGGCACACCGATGCCGCTGTCGATGACCTGGAAGAGAAAGTCGTGGCGCCCGTCTCCACGGCTGCGGGCCGACGCCTGCAGGATCACCTCACCCCGCTCGGTGAACTTGACCCCGTTGTTCAGGAGGTTGATGAGGATCTGGCGGATCCGGGGACCATCACCGAGGAGGGCCTCCGGGGTACCGGGGTCGATCCAGTAGCCCAGGCCGAGATCTCTCGTCGCGGCCGCCGGGGCGGTGATTCGCAGAGATTCCTCGATCGTGGTGCTGAGCCGGAGAGGCTCCTGGGCGAGCTCGAGATGATCGGACTCGATCTTGGAGAAGTCGAGGATGTCGTTGACGATGCTGAGCAGGGCATCGCCGCTGCTGCGAATGGTCTGGAGGTACTTGCGCTGGTGCTCGAGGGTCGGCATGTCGAGCAGCAGGCTGCTCATGCCGATCACTCCGTTCATCGGTGTACGAATCTCGTGGCTCATGTTGGCCAGGAACCGGCTCTTGGCCCGGCTCGCGGCCTCGGCGTCTTCCTTGGCCTGGCGCAGCACCGCCTGCCGCCGGGCCTTCTGCCGCTGGGCCCGGGCGTAGACGAGGGCCGAGAGGAGCAGGAG
>CAZMEL010000079.1:0-26824 GCA_964565225.1 uncultured Thermoanaerobaculia bacterium
ACCCACTCCCACCCACCGCAAGCGCCTGCAGACGACGTCCCTCGGCGGCTTCGCGCTCGGACTCGCGAGCCCGGCCCTGGCGGCTGTAGACGTCGGCGAGGACGAAGTGGCCGAGGGGGGCGAGGGCGGGGTCGGGATCGAGGGAGAGGCCTTTCTCGGCGGCGGCGATGGCGCCGGGCAGGTCGCCGCTGTCGAGCAGGGCCTTCGCCAGGTAGAGGTGACCGACGCCGAAGGCGGGCTGGATCTCGACGGTCTTTCGGAAGTGCTCCAGGGCTTCTCGCGGACGCCGGGAGCGATGCAGGAGCTTGGCGAGGTTGAAGCTGGCGCGGTAGGCGTCGTCGTGGAGCTCGATCGCTCGGCGGTAGGCGTCCATCGCTGGCTGCAACCGCCCCTCTTCTTCGTGGGCCAGGCCGAGGGAGAAGTGGGCGCCCGGCAGGGTCGGGTTCTCGGCGAGGGCGGCTTCGAGACGCACCAGCGCATCGGCCGGGCGGCCCATCTCCAGGTAACACTCCCCGAGCTTGAGCAGGAAACGCGGCTTGTCGAGATCTTGCTCGAGGGCGGCGAGCAGAGTTTCCTCCGCGGCCTCGAAGCGCTGGCCTCGCATATGCAGATCGGCGACCTGCCAGAGTACCTTGCCGTTGCGCGGATCGAGGTCGAGGGCACGCTCGAAGCCGGTGAGAGCTTCGTCCAGCCGGCCCTGGTCCTTGTAGGCCACGGCCAGGCTGTAGAGCGCTTCCCGGTGCTCGGCATCGCGGGCGAGGGCCTCGCGATACGCTGCGACCGCTTCCGCTGGGCGCTCGGCCTTGCGGTGGAAGTTGCCCAACAACATGTGCGCCTCGACGATCTCGGGATCCTCGGCCAGGGCCTGCTCGATCTTGGCAATGGCGAGGTCGAGGTCGCCGAGGGAAGCCACCGAGGTGGCCTCTTTCATCAGGTTGTAGAGACCGATCTTGTCTTTCGGGTCGCCCCGCTCCACTCCGTCGTCTTCCAGGCTCCGGCTCGATCCGGAGCTCCCGAGGTAACCGAGAGCCTCGAGCCGGGCGGCGGTTTCGGGATCGATCTCCGCCGGGCTGCTCGACGTCGGAGCCGGCGCCATGGCCGTGGCGGTCTCGAGGAGCCGGTCGAGACCCGCCGTCATCGCCACGACACGATCCGGATCCCGCGAAGCGAGATTGTGTTCTTCGCGCGGATCCTCCTGCAGGTCGTAGAGCTCGGGCTCCGGAGCGCGGATCAGCTTGTAGCGACCATCCTGGACCGATTGCAGCTCGCTCCAGCCGTAGTGGATGCGCGGAAACCAGCTCTCGGAGTGAGCGACCAGCCGCAGGCTGCGCCCTCGGGTCAGCGGCCAGAGGTCGACCCCTTCGATCGGCTCGGGGGGCTCCAGTCCCAGGCGCCCCAACACCGTGGGCAGGAGATCGACGATCCGTACCTGGTCGTCGATCACCGCGGCCGGAACGCCCGGACCGGCGATCAGGAGCGGAATCCGCACCGCGGCGTCGTAGATGAAGAAGCCGTGGGTCACCTCGCCGTGCTCTCCCAACATCTCGCCGTGATCGGCCACCACGACGACCAGGGTGTCGTCGAGCCGTCCATCGGCTTCCAGCGTGTTGAGCAGGCGCCCGACCTGGGCATCGGTGGCGGCGATCTCGGCGTCATAGGCCCCGTCGAGGGTGGCGGGAAAGGCCGAGCGGAAGGGCTCGGGGGCTTCGTAGGGAGTGTGGGGATCGTAGAGATGGACCCAGGCGAAGAAGGGCCGCTGTGGATCCTGCTCGAGCCAGCGCAACGCCTGGTCGACCACCTCCGAGCCCGGCCTCTGGATCGCGTCCATCCCGGGGGCCTGGTCGAAAGCCGTGAGGTCGAAGGCGTCGAAATAGTGGTCGAATCCCTGGGCGATGCCCCAGCGCGAGTCGAGCACGAAGGCCCCCACGAACCCCCCGGTCCGCATCCCTTCCGCGGAGAGGATCTCCGCCAGGGTGAGGTGCTCCTCGCCGAGATAGAACCCTCCGTTGTCGCGCACCCCGTGGGTCGCCGGGTAGGTACCGGTCATCAACGAAGAGTGGGCCGGGAGAGTGAGAGGCATCACCGAAGTCGCCTGCTCGAAACGGAGCCCACGGTTTGCCAGGGCGTCGAGATTGGGGGTATCGGCCGCTTCGTAGCCGTAGCTGCCCAGGCGATCGGCACGCAGGGTATCGAGGCTGAGGAGCAGCACGTTTCGCGCCGTTCTCCCGGGTTCCGGAGTCGTTTCGCCACGGCAGCCGCCGAGCAACACGAGAAGGAGGCCGAGGAGAAAGCCGACACCTGCGACGCAACGAGAAGCCTGGATCGTTCGTTTCCACATTTGTGGGTCCAACTCTACTCTGTTCGCTCGAGAGCACGGGCCCTGCAAACGTCCGACGCAGCGGCCTGGCCACGGATTCCGCAGCTCGTCCCCGAAACGTCTCTACCCGTTGTCCCGGCATTCGGCCGTAGTGTATGGTTCTAAAGACAATTCTAGTGTTGCAGGCGTAGAGCCGTATCCGCGGAGGCCACGCGACGAGCCAGCCTCGACGGATGCGGCCCGGACGCCGGTCGATGGTCGCCTACCAAGGAGAAGGCTGATGCGAAGACCTGCTCTCGACTCCGTATTCCTGCTGGGGATTACCGCCCTCTTGCTCGCGGCCCCCCTTCAGGCCCAACGAACCACTGGCCAGGTCAACGGCACGGTCCGCGACGGCTCGGGGGCGGTGCTGCCCGGCGTGACCGTCGGTCTGTCGGGCGAGAAGATCGTCGGCACCCAGACCACGGTGACCACGGCCAACGGTTTCTACCGCTTCATCGCGCTGCCACCAGGCACCTACGAGCTCAACTTCACCCTCGACGGCTTCGCTCCGCAGACCCGTAGCGGAATCCGGGTCTCCGTAGGCTCCACCACGGTGGAGAATGCCACTCTCGGGGTGGGCGAGGTGGCCGAAGCGATCACCGTGACCGCCGAGTCGCCGGTGATCGATACGGAGTCGAACGAGGTCGGCGCCAACTACGACCGCGACTGGGTCGAGAACGCACCGATGCAGCGCCTGAGCTTCAACGACCTGGTGGCCGCGGCGCCGGGCTCCCTGCGCGGCGGCGACGACAGCGCCCGGACCATGGTCTACGGCTCTTCGTACGACGAGAACTCCTTCCAGCTCGACGGCGCCGATGTCAACGACAACTTCTTCAACGAGCAGCTGGCGCAGCCGAATATCGACGCCATCGAAGAAATCGAGGTACTCTCCCTCGGCGCCCCCGCGGAGTACGGCAACCTCACCGGCGCGGTCTACAACATCGTCACCCGCCAGGGCGGCAACCAGTTCCACGGGGACCTGAACTTCTTCTACCAGAGCGACAGTCTCACCGGGAACAACACCACCGAGGAAGAAGACGGCGGCTTCCCCTTTCTGCGCGACAAGTACAACGACTTCTCGGCCCAGATCGGCGGCCCCATCTCCCGAGACCGGCTGTGGTTCTTCGCTTCGTACCAGCAGCAGCGCGACGGTTTCTCGAGTGTCGGCGTGGACCCGCAGTTCGGCACCATCGAGACCGAGAACGATCGCTTCTTCGCCAAGCTCAACCTGCAGCTGAACCAGAGCCACAAGCTGGTCCTCAGCTACCACATCGACGAGTTCGTCGACCCCTTCGCCCTGGCGCCCAACGAGGCTCCCAGCACCGCCGTGGGTCGCACCGGTGAGACTCCGACCCCCGGTATCGGCTACACCGGAGTGCTCTCGGATCGCACCATTCTCGAGGTCCGCTTCTCCGGCTTCTACGGCGAGGTCTTCCTCGGCCCCACCGACTCGAGCCTTCCGCCCGACCAGGCTCGCTTCTTCGACTTCGACACCGGCAACATCAGCGGCGGCCACTACTACTTCTACGACCTGGAGCCGTCGCGCACGACGATCAACGCCAAGGTCTCCCACCTCGCCGACGACTTTCTCGGCGGCAGCCACGACTTCCGTTTCGGCGTGCAGTACAACGAGTCGGAAGCGGGCGGGGTCTACGGCTACAACGACCTGATCTTCACCTACGCCTACGACGGCGTGCAGTATGGCTACGGCTATACCCGGGTGCCCTTCTCCTACAGCGGCAACACCGAGGCGATCGGTTTCTTCATCGACGATACCTGGCGGGTGAACGACCGCCTGACCCTGAACCTCGGCGTGCGCTACGACCGCAATCGCGCCTTCTCCGAGGCCCAGCAAGAGCTCGACGGCAACCGACAGCCCACCGGTGTGGTATTTCCCGAGGTCGAGCACTACGTGTGGGAGAACGTGTCGCCTCGTTTCGGTTTCAACTATCAGCTGACCGACGACGGCAAGACCCTGATCAAGGGCCATGTCGGCCGCTACCACCGGGCGGTCGCCACCGGCGAGTTCGCCAATGTGATCGGGCCGTCGATCAAGCCGATCTTCTTCGGTTTCTACGACTTCGACACCGCCAGCCTCTTCGACCTGCAGCAGATCACCGACAACTCGAACCTGCTGGTCGACCCCGACTACGACGCCCCACGAACCGACCAGTTCATTCTCAGCTTCGAGCACCAGCTCTCTCAGAACATCGGCCTGAACCTGAACCTGGTGCGCAAGCGGGCCCGCAACTTCCCCGCCTGGCAGGATATCGGCGGCATCTACCAGGACGTGATCTACATCGACGACCAGGGGCAAGGCGCCACCGGCAACCCCATCACCCTCCAGCAGTTGCAGAACAGCCGCAACGATCTCTCCTTCGTGATCACCAACCGCGAGGAGATGAACCACGACATCGATGCGATCAGCCTCGGGCTGGTGAAACGCATGTCGGACAACTGGTCGCTCAACAGCTCCCTGACCTGGCTGCAGTCCGAGGGCCGGACCACCGACAGCGGCGGCGGCTCGGCCGTGGAGCAGCGGGGTGGCCTCCAGTTTCGCAACTTCGGCCGCGACCCCAACGATTTCGTGAACACCGGTGGGCGCCTGCGCGGCGACGTGCCCTGGCAGTTCAAGACCCAGCTGGTCTACCGCCTACCCCGTGGGTTCCTGGTCTCGGCCAACCTCTCGTTCCGCAGCGGCGGCAATCGCGTGCGACGGGTGCGGGTGGGCAACTTCACCAACTTGACCACCACGATCCTGGCCCAGGAGCGGGGCACCTTCGGCCGACTGCCCTCGGCGACCTTCTTGGATCTCCGCCTGCAGAAGGACTTCTCCCTCGGCAACGGTGTGGAGCTCTCCCTCATCGCCGACGTCTTCAACGCCCTGAACGACGACGCCTACCAGACCGTGGTGAGCTCGATCGCCACCTCCTCCGCCTTCGACCTGCCCGACGACTTCGTGTTGCCGCGGCGGGTCATGCTGGGAGCCAAGATCCGCTTCTGAGGTCTCGAACATCGCCAGAGATCCGAGGCCCTGGCGCCTCGAAGAAAGAGCCCCGGGAAGCCGGGGCTCTTTCTTGTTTGGAGTCGATCTAGTTGCACTTTGTCTGATTCCGAAACTCGGTCCCGTAAGAGTCGGCGTTCCTGAAGCCAGGGCGAGCAGGTCGACGAGAGTGGTACCGAAGAAACCTTCCGAACACAGCGCCAAGAGAGATTTCGGAGTCCCAACGGCCGCCGCGACCCTTCGAGGCCTGGCGGAAGGAACGCCGACTCGACCCAGCGAGGACAACAAAGAGTAGACCAGAAAGGTAGTTATCGCCCGAGCTCGGCCAGACGATCCCGGGCGGCCCGGAATCGGGGCTCGAGGGCCAGGGTCTCGGTGAAGAGGCTGACGGCTTCGTCGTCTCGGCCGAGGCGTTGCAGGGCCAGGCCGAGGTTGTAGGCGTAGAGGTGGTGCTCGCCGTGGAGCTCGTGGGCGCGGCGGAAGGCTCGTTCTGCGGCGGACATCTCGCCCAGGCCGCCGAGGGTCATCCCCAGGGCATTCCACGCCACCGCGTCGTCCGGGGCCAGCTCGGTCGCCTTCTCGAGCAGGGGAACGGCGGCGCTCGGGTCGCCCAGGTCCCGGGTCAGCTCTCCTAGCGCGAGGTGGACCCATGGATCGTCGAGCCCCGCGGCTCGCGACGTCTCGAGGGCCCGGCGAGCCTCTTCGGGCCGCCCCAGGCGCCGCAGGAGTCGGCCTTCTTCGCGGTACAGGCCCGGGTGCTCGGGCAGTGGTCCATGGCTCGCGCGCAGCACTTCGAGCGCTCCTTCCAGGTCACCGACCCGGGCCTTCGCCTCCGCCAGTGCCAACCATCCCTCGGCGCGCGCCGGCACTCGGGCCGTCGCTTCGAGAAGGCTCTCGATGGCGGCCGCCGGTTGCTCGGAGCCGAGCTGGGCCCTGCCAAGGTAGAGGTAGATCTCCCCGTTGGCGATGCCCAGCTCGAGCAGCTCTTCGAAACGAGCCGCGCTTTCGGCCATCTCCCCTCGGTCGAGGCTCTCGAGCCCTCGGCGCATCAGATCGTTGGCCTGGCGAAACTCGGCGATCTTGTCCTTGGGGTCGGCGCCCGGGGTCGAGGTCTCGGCGGGTCCGGCGCTCCCCAGGTACCCGAGGGCAGCCATCTGCTCGAGCCACTCGGGAGACGCGGTCTCCTCTCCCTCGGGCTGCACCTCCCCGACCAGCAGCTCCGCCAGGGTGTCGCGCATCTGCCGCAGGCGGCCCGGCTCTTCCCGGGCCAGATTCTGCAGCTCGCCGGGATCACTCTCCAGGTCGTAGAGCTCCGGCCGCGGCGCCTGGATGTATTTCCACGGCCCCTGGCGCAGGGTCCGCAGCTCGCTCCACCCGAAGTGGAGCCGGGCGATCAGCGACTCCGCCACCACCGGTGCTTCCGGTAGCGAAGCCCCGCGGCCGAGCGCAGCCGCCAGGCTGCGTCCCGACGCCGCCGAGCCCGAAGGGCTGCCGATCTCCAGGAGGTCGAGGGTGGTGGGAAACAGATCGACCAGGCCCACCGGCTCGGAGATCCGCCCGCCCGGCTCGATGCCCGGACCCTGGAAGAGCAAGGGCACGCGCAGGGTCGACTGGTAGGCGAAGAAGCCGTGCAGCCGCTCGTCGTGCTCGCCCAACCCCTCTCCGTGGTCGGAGGTCACGACGCTCAGGGTTTCCTCGCGCAGCCCCAGCCGATCGAGGCTCTCCAGGAGCCGCCCGACCAGCTCGTCGGTCCACGCGACCTCGGCGGCGTAGGGCCGGTCCGGGAAACGCGACGCCCAAGGCTCCGGCGCCTCGTAGGGGTCGTGGGGATCGTAGAGATGTAACCAGAGGAACCAGCGCGGCTCGTCGCGATGGGCTTCGAGCCACGCCGTCGCCGCGGCCAGGGTCTGGTCGCCCCGGCGCTGGGCACGGCCGAGAAAGACCGCCTCTTCGGCGCTGCCGAAGTCGTCGTCGAAGTGCTCGAAGCCTCGTCCGAGCCCCGACTCTTCGCCCACCACCGCCGCCGAGACGAAGGCCGCGGTGCGGAAGCCTTCGCCGGCCAGCACCTCGGCCAGCACGGGGACGTCGGGAACCGGCACCGGGGAGATGTTGTCGCGCACGCCGGTGCGATGGGGAAGCAGCCCGGTCATCATCGAGACATGGGCCGGCCGGGTCAGCGGCACATGGGTCGACGCTTCTTCCACCCACGCACCCGCCGCGGCGAGGGCGTCGAGATGAGGGGTGGGCACATCGCTGCCGTAGACCCCGAGGTGATCGGCCCGCAGGGTATCGAGAGTCACCAGGAGCAGGTGACGCGCGGTAGGCCGTTCGACGAGCTCGATGGAGCCGTTCGCGATCTCGGTTTTCTCGCCTCCCCCACAGCCCGCCACTGCCAGGAGCATCCCGGTGAGCACGAGGCCGAGAGCCGAGCGGATCGAAGGGATGGAGCTCATCGGAAGGTTTCTATCACGCCGGTGTGGCCAGCAGATCCCACAACCCGTGGCCCTGGAAACACTCGAAGAGCACCGAGGCCAGCCAGCGATCACCTTCCGGGGTCAGGTGGATTCCGTCGTCCATGAAGAGCTCCTGGCGACGAGCGGGCTCCAGGCGTTCGGCCACGGCGGCCGGATCGCAGAGCGGCGCCTCTTTTTCCGCGGCCACCCGCCGGACGGTGTCGACGTAGGACTGGTGCAGCGGCACCAGCTCCGAGGGATCCCGCAGCCAGCGAGTCCCCAGGTATTCCGGCTCCTGCCCCCGGACGTGGGAGCTCGCCGCGGTGATCAGCACGGGCACGATCTCCGCGTCCCGCGCCTGCCGCACCATGGTGCGTAGATTGAGCTCGAAGTCCTCGAGCGAGACCCGATTCGGGTAGGCCGTCTGGCGGGTTCCCATCGCCACCGCGGCTTTGGTGATCAGCTGGATCCATCGCGAGCGGCTGAGACGGCTGGAGAAGATGCGGCGCACCCGCGCCACATTCTTGTCTTCGATCCCGAAGCCGATCCAATGGTCGTTCCAGCCGTAGTAGAAGGTCACCACGCGCGGCCCGAGGGCGAGCACGTCGCGCTGCAGCTGTTGAGCTCCCTGGTAGCTCGACCACCCCGCCACTCCCAGGTTGCCGGTGGCGAGAGGCCGCCCCAGCCGAGTTTCGGCCAGGGCTTCGAGCTCGTGGTCGTACTGCCCGAAGTGGGTGCAGGAGTCTCCCAGAAAAATCAGGGGCGGACGACTCGCCCGGAGCCCTTCGAGGGTCTCGAAATACGTCTTCGGCACCCAGAAGAGATCGTCGTCGGGCAGGAAGCCGATCCGCATCAGCTCGGGATCGGGCTTGCCGAACTCGATGTCTTCCGGGTAGAGGACGTAGCGAAAACCCGAGAGCCGCAAGGTGACCTCGACCACCGACAGGAGGAAGACGACCGAAGCCAGGGCGAGAGCCAGGTTCACCAGCAGGGCCCGAGCCCGCGGCGACGCCACCGGCTACGAGCCTTTTCGCAGGGCGACGACGATCTCGGCCCCGGACGGCAACCCCGCGACCTCGCCGAGAGGGGTCCAGGTCTCCTCGTCGGCCTCGACCTCGATCTCGATCCAGCTCGCCTCGACCAGCCGCACCACGATCGGCAGCTTGCCGTCGGCAGGCGCCGGGCGGCCGGTCTCGGAGGTCCAGAAATTGAAGAGCCGCAAGGTCTCTTTTTTGCCCGGGCCGACGGGAAACCCGAAGAGCTCCTTGGCATACACCGGGAGCGGGTGCCCGCCGACCTCTACCTCGAAAGCGAAGAGGCTGGCTTCCTGCTCGCCATGATTCTCGAGCTCCACGAAGAGCTGGCAGAGGGTGTCGGGACCGGGGTCCGCCGGCTCGATCCACACCCTTTGCACGGAAACCGTGGGTGGTGGAGCCTCGGCCTCCTCGGCCAGCGCCCAAGACCCGGGCACGCCCAGCAGAAGCGCAAGGATCGAGAATCTCGTGGCTGCGAATACGAATCGAATCATCGGTAGGTCTCAACCATGGGTCCGGGCCCTCGGTTCGGCGCAAAGTCTACCAGGCGGGGCCCGAAAGGAGAGAACCTCGACCCGGCGACCTCCGTATCTTTGTCGAGCGCTCATGTTTGACGCCATACTGCCTGGCCTCCATAATAATCGGGTCTCAGCCATGGCCACACCGCCAATTCTCGACCCGAACCCGGAGACGATCATGTTTCGATTCCGCCCCTCGACCTCGACCTTGGCCCTTTCGGCCACCTTGCTCGCCGTTCTCTGGCTCGGCTCCGCACCCCTCGCGGCCGACTGGCTGGTGACCGAGAAAGGGGAGCTGATCGAGACCCTCGGCCCCTGGACGATCGACGGAGAATCCCTGACCTACCAGGATCCGGAGGGCCGTTCCCACACCGTCGAGCTGCGAGCCATCGATCTCGAAGGGAGCGAGGAGACCACGGCGATGAAGGCCGGGCGGCCCTACGTGCCGAAGCCCCGGATGGTGAAGGCCGAGGACCAGGCCGCCGAGGCCGAGGCCGAGCAGGAGCCGATCGTTCTCTACATGACCAGCTGGTGTGGTTATTGCCGCAAGGCTCGCAAGCTGCTCGACGACCTCGACGCCAACTTCGTCGAAAAGAACATCGAGAAAGATCGCGAAGCGGCCCTCGAGTTCCGGAAGAAGGCGGGGCGCGGCAGCGGCATTCCGGTAATCGACTTCGACGGCACCATCGTTCGCGGCTACAACGCCAAGCTGATCAAGGAGCTGGCCGAGAAACACAAGGCCGCGGCTCCGTCCGAGTCCTGACTCCTGTTCCCGCCTGATTCCCATTTCTCGATCCGGTAGCGTCTGCAGGGCGTTTCCGGCCTGCTTCCACTCCGAAGCTTGTTGCGCCGAGCCTTCTCTGCTATACAAGTTTTCTACTGGAAAGAGCAGGCCGAAAGATGACGTTTCTCGCGGATCTACACATCCACTCCAAATATTCCCGCGCCACCAGCCGTGACTGCGATCTCGAGCACCTGGCCTGGTGGGCCCGGCGCAAGGGGATCGCCGTGGTCGGCACCGGCGACTTCACCCACCCCGCCTGGTTCCAGGAGATCCGCGACAAGCTGGTTCCTGCCGAGCCGGGTCTGTTTCGGCTGCGTCCGGAGCTGGAGCGGGAGGTCGAGTCGACCCTGCCCGCCTCGTGTGCCGGCCCGACCCGCTTTCTGCTCGAGGTCGAGATCTCGACCATCTACAAGAAGGGCGACCGCACCCGCAAGGTCCACCACCTGATCTACGCCCCCGACCTCGACACCGCCGGCCGCTTCCGCGATCGCCTCGGCACGATCGGCAACATCGCCTCCGACGGCCGCCCCATCCTCGGCCTCGATTCTCGCCATCTGCTCGAGATCACTCTCGAGAGCGGACCGGGTGCGTACCTGATTCCCGCCCACATCTGGACCCCCTGGTTCGCGGCCCTCGGCTCCAAGTCGGGATTCGATTCGGTGGAGGAATGTTACGGCGATCTTTCCGAGCACATCTTCGCCGTGGAGACCGGGCTGTCGTCGGACCCGCCCATGAACTGGCGGGTTTCGAGCCTCGACCGCTTCACCCTCGTCTCCAGCTCCGACGCCCACTCTCCACCCATGCTCGGCCGCGAAGCCTGCGTGTTCGACACCGAGCTCGACTACTTCGCCATGCGCCGGGCGCTCGAAACCCGCGAGGGGTACGGCGGCACCCTCGAGTTCTTCCCCGAAGAGGGGAAATACCATCTCGACGGTCACCGCGCCTGCGGCGTCTGCCTCGAGCCCGAGGAGACCCGGCGGCACCGCGGAAACTGTCCGGCCTGCGGCAAACCCGTGACCGTGGGCGTGATGCACCGGGTGGAGGTGCTCGCCGATCGTTCCGAAGGCGAGAAGCCCGAGGAGGTCTCGCCGTTTCGCAGCCTGATTCCCCTGCCCGAGATCGTCTCGGAGATCGAAGGGGTGGGTCCGAAATCCAAACGCGTCGCCCAGAAGGTGAGTCAGCTGGTCGACCGCCTGGGGCCGGAGCTCCAGATTCTCGAATCGATGCCTCTCGAAGACATCCGAAGGGCGGCGGACGATCGCCTGAGCGAGGCGGTTCGGCGCCTGCGGCTCGGCGAGGTTCGCCGCAGCTCGGGGTACGACGGCGAGTACGGGACGATCCACCTCTTCGAGCCCGCGGAGCTCGATCCCCAGCTGGCCATGTTGCCCCTCTTCGGGATCGAAGAGCTGCCTCCCGACCCACCGCCCGAGAAGGTGGAGATCGTTCCCACCGCCGGGGTGCCGGTCGTCGATCTCGACGAGCTCGAAGAGGCTCGGATGGAGTCCTCGCCAGCCGTGGAGGCCGAATCTGCTCCCGAGTCTGCGGAAGTAGAGCTGGGGGTCCTCGCCGGTCTCGACCCCTACCAGCGGCGCGCGGCGGAAGCCCTGGAGGGTCCTCTGCTGATCATCGCCGGTCCGGGCACCGGCAAGACCCGCACTCTCACCTACCGGCTCGCCCACCTCCTCGCCACCGGCAAGGCCGAGCCGGAAGAGTGCCTGGCGCTGACCTTCACTCGCCGAGCGGCCGGCGAAATGCTCGAACGACTGGAAGATCTGGTCGGCGAAGCGGCCGACCACATGACCGTCACCACCTTTCATGGCCTCGGGTTGCGGCTCTTGCGAGAGCTCGAAGCCGAGGATTCCGCTGCAATGCCGCAGGTGATCGACGAGAGTGAGCGCCTCGAGCTGGCACGTGCTCTTTTCGAGCTCCCCGGTGGCAAGGCACGCAAGCTGCTGTCGAAGATCAGCGCCTTGCGCTGCCAGCGGGGCGCGGGCGATGCCGCCGAAACCATGGGGGCGCCGGACCCGGAGCTCGCGGCCCGAGTCTCCGCCTACGAAGCCGCCCTGGCAACTCGAGGAGCCCACGACTTCGACGATCTCCTGCTGCAGCCCGTCGAGCGCCTGCGGGCCGACCCGGAGCTCCGGCAGCGGCTTCGGAGCCGGTTCCGCTGGATCTCGATCGACGAGTACCAGGACATCGATCCTCTGCAATATCGGCTGGTACGGCTCCTCACCTCGGAGGACGCCCATCTCTGCGCCATCGGCGACCCCGACCAGTCGATCTACCGGTTTCGCGGCTCCGATGTCTCCTTCTTTCTCCGGTTTCGCGAAGACTTCCCCGCAGCCCAAACGGTGCAGCTGGAGCGCAACTACCGGTCGAGCGCCGCGATCGTCGGTGCCGCGGGCCAGGCGATCGCTCCGACGACCCTGGTGAGCGACCGTCGCCTCCGCGCCGTCGCCGAGTCGGGCCCCGCCAAGGTCGTGGTCGACGAGGTGGCCAGCGAGCGGGCGGAGGCCGAGAAAGTGGTGGAGACGATCGAGCGTCTCCTGGGCGGAACCTCGTACTTCTCCCACGACAGCGGTCGGGTCCAGGGGACCGACGGCAGCGGCGACCTCTCGTTCGACGATTTCGCCGTGCTGTACCGAACCGACGCCCAATCCCTACCCGTGCTCGAGGCGCTGGAGCGAGCCGGCATTCCCCACCAGAAACGCTCGCACGATCGACTCGGCGATCGCCCGGCCGTGCGTCGGGTGCTCGACGCCTGGCGGCTGCACGGCGAGCCGCCCGAGGAGGAGCATCTCGTCACGCTGCAGAAGGTGGTGGAGCAGCTCGCGACCGAGGCCGAGGACGAAGATCGGGGACCGATACTGCAGGCGGGAGAGCTGCTGGCCCCCATCGCCCGAGAGCATCCCCGAGATCGCCGGGCGTTCCTTGCCGCCGTGGCCCTGGGCGCCGAGGTCGACACCTGGGATCCTCGGGCCGAGAAGGTCTCCCTCCTCACCCTGCACGCCGCCAAGGGCCTGGAGTTTCCGGTGGTCTTCCTGATCGGCTGTGTCGATGGTCTGTTGCCGTTGCGCTTCGATCCGCAGGCGGCCGAGGACGCAGAAGCCCTGGCCGAGGAGCGCCGGCTCTTCTTCGTCGGAATGACCCGCGCTCGGCAGCGACTCTTTCTGCTGCACTCCCGCCGCCGCACCCGGCACGGAGCCACCCGCAACGTCGCCCGTTCGCCTTTTCTCGACCCCATCGATCGTGCCCTGCTCCAGCTCCGCCGCAGCGAAGACCCCACCCCTCGCCCTCCCGAGCCGAAGCAGCTCTCCCTGCTCTGAACGACGCTCGGAGCGCTCGGAGCAGACAGCCCTGTTTCTCCCGTAGCCAACCCGGATAATAGTTTCGGAACGGTGCACTGAATTCTACTCTGTCAGATTCTCTCGCGGGGGCGAGTCGGCGTTCCTTCCACCAGGTCTCGAAGGGTCGCGCCGGCCGGTTGGGCTCCGAAATCCTTCCCGGCGCTGTGTCGATGCGGCACCTTCGGCACGATTCTCGTTGACCCGCTCGACCTGGCTCCAGGAACGCCGACTCTTCCGGGAACGAGTTTCGGCATCTGACAAAGTAGAACTAAGATAGTCGCCGTCATGGTTTCCAAGCTCTTCGCGCCACCGGGCCTTCTCTTTCTGCTCGCCTTCGGCGCCTACGCCTACTTCTACCAGGCCGGAGGATGGAACCAGAACAGCCGCTTCGACCTGGTGCGCGCCATGGCCGAACGGGGCACGGTGCGGATCGATGCTTACGAGGCCAATACCGGCGACAAGGCGCTTCGCGATGGGCACTACTACTGCGACAAGGCCCCCGGCCAATCGTGGCTGGCCCTTCCGGTCTACTCCTTGCTGCTCGCGCCCCGGGCGGAAGAGCCCGATCTCGAGTTCCTGGCTCTGTCTTCCTACGCGGTCACGGTGTGGACGGTGGCCCTGCCCTCCGCCCTGGGTGTCGCCGCCTTGTGGTGGCTGCTCCAGATCCTGCGCTTCCGGCCGGCGACCCGGTCGGGAATCTGCCTCGCCTACGCCCTGGGCACCCTCGCCTGGCCCTATTCCACCCTCTTCCACGGCCACCAGCTGGCGGCGGCCCTGCTGCTGCTCGCCTTCGCCCTCCTCGCCGCGGAGCGCCGGAAACCGCTCCCGGCCCGGCGATCCCTGCTCCTGGCGGGCAACCTCCTCGGGCTCGCGGTGGCGGTGGAGTATCAGACGGCCCTGGTGGTAGCGGTTCTCACCGCCTATGTTCTGTGGTGGGCACCACGGCGCTTCTGGCCCTGGTTGGTACTGCCGGGAGCCGTGTGGGCGGTGGCCCTACTGGTCTATCACTGGCGAGCCTTTGGTGGCCCGTTCACCCTTCCCTACGAATTCTCGACCCAGGAACACCGGCACCAGGGGTTTTTCATGGGGCTCGGCTGGCCCCGGCCCGACGCCATCTGGGGTCTGACCTTCAGCAACTACCGCGGCCTCTTCTTCTCCGCCCCGTGGTTGCTCCTCGCCCTGCCCGGGGCCCTCCGGGGTTGGCGGCGGCCCGAGCGGAGACCGGAATGGCTGGTGGCCCTTCTCGCCTGTGGCCTCTACTTCTGGCTCAGCACCTCGCTGGTCGACTGGGAAGGAGGCTGGACCGTGGGCCCCCGCTACCTGGTGCCGGTCCTGCCCTTCCTCTCCGTGCTCGCCGCCGGAGCTCTACCGGGCGCTGGAGACGTGGCAGGAGGCGCCGGCCGCCCGGCGATGCAAAAAGGGATCTGGGCCGCCTTCGTGCTCCTGGCGTTCTGGGGCGGGAGCCTGATGTTGGTGGCGACCGCGGTCCGGCCGGAAATGCCCGACTACATGGCCCGGCCCTTCCACGACGGTTTGCTGCCCGCTTTCTTCCAGGAACGGCTCGCGGTCAGCACCCAGTCGATCGACGCGCTCAGACCCGAGCGAGGCAGCACCGGGCGACACGCCTGGAACCTGGGCCACCAAATGGGGCTCGAAGGGTTCAACAGCCTGGCCCCTCTCGGCGTCTGGCTCCTGGTCTGGGGTAGCTGGCTGATGCTCCGGATCCGCGCCCGCTCGGATCTCTGAGCCAACGGCTCTTCAGAGCTCGCGCGCCATCCGCACGTGGGGGCCGATGCCGGGCAGGTCGAAGACCTCGCTCACGATCTGGAATCCGAAACGACCGTAGAAGTCGGCCACGGTGGTTCGCCCGTTGCACCACAAACACAACCCGCCCTGGTCCCGGGCATGGCGAATGCACGTGAGGAGCAGCGCGGCGCCGAACCCTTCACCCCGTACTTCCTCCAGGGTCGCCATGCCGCGCAGCCGCCACTGGGAGAGGTCTCGCTTGCCCTCGGGATTCTGGGGATAGATCGAGGCGATGCCCACGAGCTCCCCTTCGTGCACCGCCCCGAAATGTGCGCTGGCGGTGTCGGAGTCTTCTTCGTAGATGCAGGCCTCGATCGGCTGCTCGGGACGCAACACCCGGTGGCGGAGGGGCCGTGCCTGCTCGGCCTCGATCACCCGGATCGCCCGGCCTCGGAATGGTGCCATCAGATCTCCTTCCTCGGCGACTCGCCGCACAACCTATCCTGGCCCAACAACGCCGCACCGAAGATGCCCCGTTCCTCTCCGAGGCCTGCGGCCACCAGCTGCGTGCGGGGATCGAAATCCGCAGCCGGATGGGAGGGGCCCAGCTCCGCCGCCAGCGATGTGCGCACGCGGTCGAGGTACCCCGGAACGTTCACCGCGATCGACCCGCCGACCACGACCCGCTCTTCGCCGAATCCCTGGGCGAGGAGGAGAGCCAATCCCCGACCGACCCAGGCGGCCGCTTTTTCGAACGCCTGTTGGCAAAACCGATCACCCTTCTGCGCGGCCAGACCCAGCCGGCGAGCGGTGAGACGTTCGATCTCGTGCCCCAGCTCCTCGGTCGGCCGTGGATCATCGGCAAAGAGGCGGGTTCGGCGATCGATTCCCTCTCGCCCTTCGGCCTCCAGCCAGCCCCGGAGCACCCGGCCCACTCGGCGGGCGAGCCGCGCGCCGCCGGCGAGATCCTCGAGCAGGAGCTCCGGCCGCTCGGGGTCGGGACGGAGGCGCATGCCCGGCTCGAGGTTGGTGGCCCGGACGCCATCGAACCGCGCGCCCCCGACCCCGGTGCTGACCGTGAGATAGATCAACCGGGTCGCCCCCCGTCCGGCCCCGAACCGGGCCTCGGCGAGCACCGCCACCACCGTGTCGTTGTCGGCATGAATCGGCGGCGGAGCTCCCCAACGCTCTCGCCAGATCTCGCGCAAGAGCTCCGTCGGTCGATGTCCGATGAAGGACGGAAGATTGGGACACCCGCGCAACAGCCCACTCGGCTCCACGAAGTCTCCTGGAATCCCCAGGCCCACCTGGTGGACCTGCTCGGGCTCTACCCCGTGGCGAGCCATCAATTCCGCGGCCTGGTCGACGATCCGGCGGGTCATGGCCATGGGGTCGAGGTCCGGCTCGGCGGGGATCCGACTCCAACCCAGGAGCCGACCCGTGTCGTCGACCCATCCGGCCGCGACCTTGGTGCCTCCGACGTCGATTCCCAGACGGATTTGCGCCTTCCCCATCGCGACGTCGAGCCTCCTCGGTCTCTGCGGCTACGTCCCGGAGCTACAGACACTTCTCGTTCGTTCGAGCTCTCGTGGACGACGAAGCCTCTCGTCTCGACTGTACTGGATTCGTCACACCGGCGCCAACGCCGGCCGACCCCGGTCATTGCACGAACGACCAGCCCTCGGCGGCCGGGGTCAGCTCGATCTGCTGCGGCAGGTGTTTGCCGTCGATCCAGACGATCCACTGGCGCTCCAACACTTCTTCCAGCTCCTCGAAGGCGTCCGCGAGCTTTTCGAGAGAGCTCACGGAGCGCACCTCGCCCCAGACGCCGAGCTCGGGTTTCGGTTTCGGCTCCGGATCCCAGACCCGGAACGGAATCCGCAGGAGCTCGAGGTAGCGGCGCACCTGCTCCACATCCAACGTGGCTTCTTCCAGGCGCTGCCCGGGCACCAGCACGACCGCCCGCCGACGCCGACTCTCGTAGGCCGCGAGCCCCGCCACCGCCACCGCCGCGTTGCGCCGCGGCGGACGATCCTGGGAGGCTCGCATCATTCCGGTCAACAGCTGGTAGAGGTCGCCGACTCCGCCGTCGTAGGCCGGCGAGATCGGGAAGAGCTCGAAGTTGGATGCCACCCCCTGCGACGACTTCGGGGTCGAGGAGATGAAACGAAGCCGCTGGTCGTCGTCGAGTCGCAGGGCCTTGGGAGGTTTGTATCTCTCCCCCGGCCCGACGAAACGAGAGAATGGACGGTCCAGCACCACCACGATTTCTGCCAGGTCTCTCTCCACCGCGAGCACTCGGAGGGGCTCCCCGTTTTTCTCGAACCAGCCCGTCACCGCACCCACCGTCAGGGCCGTCTTCTGGCGCCCCTTCTCGGGCGCCTGGATCGCCAGGGCCGTCATTTCGGTGTTGACCTGATCGGCATAGGCGCCGCCGAAGGTCAGGTCGACCCGCGAGGTCACCCAACCTTCGAACTTCATCTCCACCTGCAGGAGGTGCAGAGAGTCGTCGCCCGCCTTCACCGGCAGCTCGATGCGCCGTGG
This sequence comes from uncultured Thermoanaerobaculia bacterium, assembly GCA_964565225.1. Classification (GTDB taxonomy): domain Bacteria; phylum Acidobacteriota; class Thermoanaerobaculia; order Multivoradales; family J023; genus CAZMEL01. Next base: position 17,790 of record CAZMEL010000079.1, read on the forward strand.
GTCCGAGACCAACAGGGGTTGTCCGTCGAGGGATGCTTCCACCGCTTTCGGCTCCGCCCCCGCGGCGCTCTCCCACGCCAATCGCGCGACCCGGTTCTTCCCCGCCTCCGCCGGCTCCAGAACCGCCGTGAGCACCGCCCGCGGCTGTGGCAGATTCAGCCACTGCTCCACTCTTCCCAGCTCACGCCCGGCGCTGTCGAATGCCACCGCCTCCAGGTGTCGCGGCGCGAGAGCCTCGCCAAAATCACACTCCAGCGCCCAGGGCGCCTCCCGCAGCTCTCCGACCATGGCCCCATCGAGCCGAAGCTCCACCGCGGCCACGCCATCTCCCACCACCAGCTCCACCGGCTTCGTACCGAGCACCAGACCGAGAAACAAAGAGGCAAATGCGATCATCTCGAGCTCCTCATGACCCCACCATCCTTTCACGACCCGTGCCGGCCAGGTGATCCCGGAGCTGCCATCTCCCCGTTTCGGATCCAACATCCGCTGCCATCGGCCGCCGCGGTCTCGCGGTCTGGGTCACGAGCAGGATCGAGAAGAGGCCGGAGGAGTGATTTCGCACCGCAAGAGACTTCGGCGGTGATCGCGCGATCGGAAGACGGTCGAGGAGGTGTGGGGTGCGAGGCACCCCACGAGGCATGGGCGGAAAGGTGTCAGCGGGAAGCGGCCGGGGCCGGAGCCGCGGTCTCGGCAGCCCGCGGAGCGGCTGTGGCGTCCAGCTCTACAGAAGAGCTCGGGGTGGCCAGGACGTCGCAGGTCGGCACGTCGTCGGCCTCGGTAGAGGCCACTGGCTCCTCGGCGGAATCGTCGCCGTAGCAGCTGAAGAGGCACCACCGCCAGCACGGATCGTCGAGATCCTCCTGGTCACAAGTGCTGCAGCAAGGCGCTGCAGAGACCGGGGCCACGAAGAGGGCGAGCACACCCACCAGACACAAGGCCAGCAGAAAACCCTTCGGGATGGACGACGGTGTCATGTTCGTTCTCCTTATCGACTCGGCACAACAGCCTGAATTGGCCACTGGCGTTTCAGCGCTGGGGATTCGGAATCGAAGGACTCTTTCTCTGCGGACCCTTCGAGGACGAGCGTTCTACAGCAAGAGCGAACAGAGCAAGACCAGTTATATCGTGCAATACGGGACTCGTTTTGTCAATCTCGCTTTGCCTTGCCTTGCGGTCGCCTCGGCGGAGGTCGGTGCTCCGAAACAGAGGAAGTCGAGACGGATGAGAGGCTCTGCCAGCCGGCAGGGTCATCCCTCGTTCTGGAGGATCCGGCCCAGGCGGCGCTGCAGGACGGCCTTGGAGAGCTGGAGTCGGTCGACCATGGACTCGAGGTCCCCTTCACAGGCCTGGTAGCAGCGGAAGATCTCCTGGTCATCGACCTCGCCCGGGGAGCGGACGTTGGGAAATTTCTCGATCAGGGCGTAGAGCGAGGTCCGTGAGATCCGGAGGGCCTCGGCGGTCGCCTTGAGATCGTAGCGGTGGGTGCGGAGCGCGGTGATGAGCTCGGCTTCACCGACGGTGGCCGGCTTCCGACGTTTGGGCTTCGGAGGCGGTGGCGGCGGGCTCTCGACCGCAGGGCCCGGTGACGTGACGACCGGACGCGGGCCGGTCGCCAGGCCGGCGCTGCCGTCGCCCGAGAGCAGCCGCTCTACCGGTGGGCCGATCTCGATCTTCGGGAGATCGCGGCTGCCGATGGCGAGCTGGCGGACCACATTGCGCAGCTGGCGAACATTGCCCGGCCAGTCGTAACCACCGAGACGAGCGACCACCTCGGCCGAGAGCCAGGGTACCTGGCGCCGCTCGGGGGGATTCAGGAGGTGGGTCGCCCCGAGCGCCGCCAGCTCTTCGCGCAGGAAGCTGGAGAGCAGACGACCGATATCGTCGCGCCGCTGGCGAAGGGGTGGAAGCCAGATCTCGTACCCCGCCAGCCGATGCAGCAAGGGCGCTCGGAATTCTCCGGCCGCCGCCCGCACCTCGAGATCGGCATCGGTGGCCGCCACCAGGCGAACGTCGACCTTGCGCGTCTGCTGCGTGCCGACCGGCTGGATCTCTTCGGTTTCGATCGCCCGCAGGAGCATGACCTGCACCTCGGGCGACGCTTCGCCGATCTCGTCGAGAAACAGGGTTCCGCCTTCGGCGCGTGCGAAATACCCGACCTGGCTCTGCACCGCCCCGGTGAACGAGCCCTTGGCCGCGCCGAAGAGCTCGGAGCTGGCGAGGGACGCGGGAATCGCCCCGAAGTTGACCGCCACGAAGGGGCCTTCCCGGTGGCCGTGCTCGTGGATCGCCCGGGCGACCAGCTCCTTGCCGGTTCCGGTCTCCCCTCGCAGCAATACCGGCACCTTCAGCTCGGCGATTCGGTCGATCTCTCGTCGCACCGACTCCATGGCGCTGCTGTCACCCACCAGGCCGTGGCGTCCGGGGCTCCCGCCCTGCCGCGAGGTGTAGCGATGCAAGAGGAGCACGATCCGCCGCGCCAGCTCGAGCACCACGCCACTGTCGACCTCTTCGGCCGAGAACAGGCACCGGCTCGTGATCGGCTCACCGCCGACCGAGACCCGAGTACGGCTCTTGCCCACCAGCAGGAGCACACTGCCCTCTTCCTCCCCGGCCTGGAACCGTAGGGGCTCGCGGCTGACGTGCAGGTCGGCCAGGGGCTCGCCGCCCAGGCCGGGAGCCAGGGGTCCCGAGGGATTCAGGAAGGCCGGGCGGAGCCGGGAGACGAACGCCTCTCTGCCGCTCGCCAGCTCACCGAGCAAGACTCGATCTCCGATGCGGCTGGCATCGGGGTGACAGAGCACCGTGAGAGCCACCACCTCGGCCCCCTGGGAAGGATCCTCGGCAACCGGCTCCACGAAGTCGGTGAGGAGAGTCGGAGAAGAGGGGTGTCGGGTATCCACCCGCGGAGTCTACCAACTTCTAGGGCGGACACCCGGCAGGATCAATCGAGGCGGCGCAGAACCTGCCGAACGCCCTTGGCAAAGCAAGCCGAGAGAACCTCCGCGTTCTCGAACGACTCGGTATCCCGGGAATTTCCGACCCAGAAGCAAGAGCCTCCGTTTGCCACGACCGCTCGAAACATGGGAACGTCCGACACGGAGTCTCCGATCGCCAGGTCGAGCCCTTGCTCGGAGTCCTGTTCCAGAATCCTCCGCACGGCAAACTCCTTGCCGGGAAAATCCCTCTCGACTCCGTCGATCTCCACCTGCAGAGGATCCAGGTCGACATAGAACTCATGCACATACAGCTGGCAACTCTGGCTGTACTCTCGACCTAGCTCTCGGAACGCTGCTTGCTCCCTTGGTGTGAACTCGTTTCCGACCGGCTTGATCGACAATCGAATCTCGTTGCCTTGAGTGTAGAACCCGCGCCCCAGGGCGGGATCACGTCGCGCCCGAGCCAAGAAATTCTTGCTGGCATCGCCATAGCTTTCCGTTGGTGAGCAACACCAGAGATCACCACCGGAAAAGCTCCGAGCAAGTAATCCATTCTCACTCACAATCGTAAGTGCAACGCCCAAAATATTCTTGATTCCAAGGGGCTCTTCGATTCGCCGAGAGTATTCGAAAGAGTTGCCGGTAACAAATACGATCTCCAGCGCCTTGCTCCGCTCGGAGATTCGCTCGAGCTCACCAACTACTTCGTGGAGTATCCGTGTTTCTTCCAGCCGCTCGGAGAAAGAGATCTGACCGGTTCGAATGAGTGTCTCATTCAGGTCCAAGAAGAGCCGAACCCTTCGATTTCTCGACAAGCTCAGAGAGCCCATTTCATCCCACCTTCGATCCCGATCAAATCTCTCACATTCCTTCCTGCGCCCTGGCCAGTTGCTCGTCGATATGCCGTGCATCTCGCAAGAATATATCTGCCCAATCGGCCCTTCCTTCTTCATTCACCAAACGCAAGGTGGGGGCATGTGTGCCATGGGCCGTACTGCTCAAACGGTAGAAGCTCACGTAGACGACTCGTTCATCGATGATGAGAAGAGAATGCGGCAAAACATCATCGATCTCCCTGAGCTCGAATCGCACTTTCTCTTCGGAGCCGGACGCCTCCAATCCTTTCTCTACGGCCCTGAAGAGGTTTCCTACCCGTCGCGCGGCATTCCGAACATGCCCCGTATACTCATCCAGAGTCGTCCAGACAAGGCCCTCCGGATCCTCCTGCGAGTACAAACGTTGCATCAACGCTACGTCTTTGTTGTTCGTGGTGGTCGATCGGACGAGGAAGTCTCCCTTGGCAACACCAATGGCCTCCCGCACTGAATCCGTGAATCCGGAAACATCCTTCACCAGCTCGCTGAGATATACCCGAGCATACATGCGAACGGAGAAATCGGCTTTCGAAATATCTCGCAACATCGCCGGCTTTGCCGCCTCACGGCTCGGAAAAGCATGGGTCATCGCTGTCAGACTGAAGACTTCTTCGATGGCCCGAGGAGTCAGATCCTGGGCAAACAGTGCCGAGAGGGGCTTGCACGCGCGCTCCTTGACCGCTCGAGCAATCTGCGTGGAAGCCGGACCCAGAGCAACTTCTCCAAGCTCCTTGAAGTCCGCTGCACTGTAGGAGATGTAGGTGATGCCCAGGAGATCTGTCGGCAAATGGAGATCTTCGATATCGCTCGGAACCAGGAAGAAGACACGGTTCCTACCCAAACAACCGGTGAATAGCCCGAGCTCCAAGATCACATTGTCTCGCGGGCGTCGGCTCTTTCCCGAGGTCGAATCCACTTCGTCGTCTGGCGTCAGAATGAAGATTCCGAAATCACATTTGTTCACCGTATCGACCAGACTCTCCCAAGCGCTCCGACTCGGCTCGAAGATCGACTGATCCCACGGCTCGGCCAGGACCCCCTTCCTGTAGAGCTGCACCTGGAGCCAGTTGCGTTCCTCCCCGGCTTCCGACGACGAACCGATGAATACCCTTGGCTTCACATCTTCTCCTCACTGCTGAATCGAGTCGTCGCAACAAACTTCACCACTACCGATTCGATCGCATTATACCCTTCCCCATGAAGGGTCGCCGCAGACAGCAGGGTCGACGACGAGCTGTCTCCCGAGAGGACAACTCTGCTCCTTCCGGGCGCTACTCGTACGACCTCCGGGCTCCTCCGGTCAGCTCGCAGCCATGGTCCGGCGCCTGCTGCACCGTTTGAATCCCCCAGCCTTGCGACGACCCCTTGAGCAGCCACGAGAGCCGTCGAAACACGAGGCACGGTTCTTGCTGCCTCCAGGGCCTGGAAAGACCTGGAGAATCTCATGACCTTGAGCACGATGATCGTCGACTCCGAGCTACCCGCCCGCGAACGCCTCCGCTCCTACCTCGCCGAGGAATCGGCGATCCAGCTGGTCGGAATCTGCAAGGCGTGGACCGAGGCGATCCACCGCATTCGAACCCTGGAGCCCGATCTCCTCTTCCTGGACGTCGAGCTTCCCGAATCCGATGGGTTCCGCCTGCTGGAGGCCCTGGATTCACACCCCGCACCCGCGGTGATCTTCACCACCCGATGCTCTCGCCACGCGTATCGCGCCTTCGAGGTCTCGGCCGTCGACTACCTGATCAAGCCGGTCGAGAGGAACCGCCTCTCCCGGGCGCTGCATCGGGCCCGCCGAAGGCTCGACCAAGAGACGGCGGCTCTCGGCAATGGATATGCCGAGCGCCTGATGGTCCGCACGACCGGAAGGGTGCAATTCCTGCGGGTCGAAGAGCTCGACTGGATCGAGGCCGACGGCAATTATGTGCGGCTGCACTCCGGGGGCCAGACGTTCCGCATGCGCCAGACCCTCACCGCGGTCGAAGCCCATCTCGATCCGTCGAGATTCGTGCGCCTCCACCGTTCGGTGATGGTCAACCGCGAGCGGATCGAGTCGCTGCAGATCCTGCCCCGGGGCGACCACACCATCCAGCTCACTTGCGGCCAGGAGCTGCAGACGAGCCGGAGCTGTCGTGGCCGAGTTCTGGAGGCTCTCCGAGCGTTTGGCTGAGCCGATCGGTGAACCGAAGCCCCGCTCGGTCTCCTATTCCGGAAAATCCAGACGATGTGTTGCTCGCCGCCCTGGACTCGGAGGCCAAAAACGGCGATGCTTACGGAGTACCAATTCGTCGCAGCGGACGGTCCGGGAGACGCTCGAGCACGGCTCCGTCGACGAAGAATGGACGGAGAATCAGCGATGTTCTTTTCGTTTGCTGGAGTCGGGCGAATCACCAGGCCCTTGGTCCTCACTGCGGTCACGGCTCTCTGCCTCTCTGCCCCGAGCCCGGCCGAGTCCCCCGTAGATTCCGAGGCGCCCTTCTTTCCCATTCCCGGAGGGCTGTTCTGGGAGCTGGAGCCGGTGGTTTCGGAGCCGGGCTTCGGCGACGCGGGGCCGGCCAACCTGCCGATCGACCTGATTCTCGACGACGACTCCGCGGAGGGGAACTTCGGAATCGGCAGCGGAGTGACCGCCAACCAGTTCCTGTGGTTCAACCAGTTCGATCTCGCCGGTCTCGGCCCGATCCGCCTGGGGGAGATCCAGGTGCTCTTCCAGCCCGGTGACAACATGGCGGTGGGCAACGAGATCCAGCTCGTCGTCTACCACGACCCCGACGGGAACCCCGGCAACGGCGCCGACCTGGTCGCCACCTTCGACGAAACCATTCTCGAGCTCGACGGGCTAACCTTCTCCGCCTACCCACTCGATCCGTTGGTGGCTCTGCCCCAGGGCGGCTTCGCCTACCTCGGGGTGGTCTCCCGATTCGTCGAGAGCGGCGTCACCAGCCCCACGAACCCCGCGGCCCTCGACACCGACTCGAGCGCCGAGCTGTCGTGGGTCGCGGTGTGGGATGACGATCCGCCGACGGAGCCGGAGCTGCCGCCGGATCTCTTCCTCGACCGGGTCAGTGTCTTCACCCCCGGCAACTGGATGATCCGCGGCTTCGCCCAGGGCCAGGCCCCCGTCGAGGTGCCCACTCTCGGCCCCATGGGCCTGCTCCTCCTCTCCCTGCTCCTCGCCGGAGTCGCCCTGCGACGTCGACGCCTCCTCTCCTGAGGCGCGCGGGCGCCGGCTAGCCTCGAGCCAGCCGGAAGGCCACCATCTCGCGGTCGTTGCGCACCAGGAGCAGGTCACCTACCAGGACCGGATGGTTCCAGGTCTTGCCTTCGAGCGCCGACATCTTGGCGATTTCCGTAAATTCTTCGGGGCTCGCACGCACCAGCACCAGCTCACCGTCTTCCGAGAGCACCAGGAGCAGATCCTGCTCGGGTAGGAGCACCAGCTGGCCCTGGCCATAGCGGCCACCTTTCCACCGGCGTTCTCCGTTCTCCAGGTCGATGGCGGCGAGAATGCCGCCGTCGAAGCCGTAGGCATGCCCTTCGTGCACCACGAAGTCGTTGAAATAGGGCTTCAGGCGAATCGAGGTCCAGCGTTCCTCCACCGTCCACGGGTCTCCGGCTCCCCGCGAAACGGAGATCCGCCGAATACCGCTCTTGTCGGTCACGCTGAGCAGGATGTCGCCATCGGCGGTGAGTGCCGGCTGGACGATCGGATACCCCGACCAGCCGTGCTCCCAGAGCAGTGAGCCGTCGGCCGGAGAGAACCCGGCGATGCCCGCCGGACGCAACAGCAAGATCTGCCGTATGCCAGCGACCGTTGCCAGGTGGGGGGAGCTGTAGCCGTCGCCACCTTCCGGGTCTTCGGGGCCCCGCCACCGCTCCGCTCCACTCTCGAGATCGTAGGCGACGAGCCGACCGGAGAGGGCCACGACCACCCGGTCGTCGACCACCAACGGCGAGCTGGAGAATCCCCAGTAGGGCACCTCGGCTCCGGTCTCGGTCGCGGCGTTCCGCGACCACACCACCGAGCCGTCGCCGGCATCGAGAGCATTCACGATTCCGGTGGCGCCAAGGGTGTAGACCCGGCCTTCGTGCAGGGTCGGAGTTCCTCGGGGTCCGGCACCGGCGTTGGCTTCCCAGAAGCGGGTCGAGTCGCCGTGGATCCAGACCGGCTCGCCGGTCGCGGCGTCGTAACACGACACGGCCTCCTCTTCACCGCGCTGCTCCTGGGTGTAGAAGTACCCTCCCTGCACCGCAAACGACGACCACCCCGGTCCCACGGAGCGCCGCCACAACTCGGCCGGCGGCGAGGTCTCCCAATCGGTCGCGATCCGGACGCCGGTCACGATGCCGTCGCGCCCGGCGCCGCGAAAACCGGGCCACTCCGGAGCTGCTCCACCGAGGTTCGCGGAGCCCGCGGCCTCGAGAGTCTCCTGCAGCAACCGCTCTTCCGGGGTCGGCGACCAGCGCGGGGCCCACTCCGCGCCCCCGACACCGGAGATCCCGCCCGTGCGGACCAGGGTCCAGGCGCCACAGGCGAGCAGGATCGTGACCGCCATGGTCGCTCGCCGGGGACCGTCCGGAAGCTTGCCCGCCACAACCGCCCAGAGCACGAAGGCCAGGCTGAGGAACGGAACCGCGAGAATGAAGAACAACATACCCATGCCGGCTTCGGCGACCGACTCGTGCAGGAAGTTGGGCGTCACGAAGAGGCCCCCGAGCATCAGACCTACCCCCAGGAGTCGATCGAGCCAGTGGGCCCGGCTGAAGAACAGCCACCACACGACGATCAATACCCAGCCCAGGGCTCCGGCGATCATCGCCTGGGCGCCGAGGGCGGGATCGATGGCGGGGAGGGCCAGCCGCAGCAACCATTGCAGGGCCACGATCGACACCGCCGGCCAGAGCCGTAGCGGCGGCCGCGACGACGATTCGAATCTTGCGCTTTTCATAGGTAGATCCTTCGAGGTCGGTTCCTGAGTGAGACACCGAGAGTTCGCTTCGGGGTCGTCGGGTATTACGCCACCAGGCGCCAGCTGTTACATCTCGATTCTTTTTCTCGGTGCCGAAACCGCTCCGCAGGTCTCCCGATCCGGAGACGAGAAAAAGCCGGCGGGCCCGAGGGCTCGCCGGCCTTTTTTCGTCCAGGAAGCCCGGGAACCGAAGCTTCCGAGCACCGAGATCAGGGTTGGGTCGAGAGAAAGGTCTCGAACACCTCGATCTC
>CAZMEL010000080.1:0-26660 GCA_964565225.1 uncultured Thermoanaerobaculia bacterium
GTTCCCGGATGGCTGATGGGCGTTCGGTAGCCGGCCTGCTCCAGGAGCCGACAGACCCGTTTCTGGAGATCCCAACCGTGGACGCCGGGTCGGGCTTCGGCACGAGCGGTAGCGAGCGCCGCGGCGGCTTCGCGGTGGGCTCGGGCGAGAGGCTCGGGGGGCGGGCCGACACAGAACGTCCGGGTGCAGTCGGCGAAGAGATGGCCGCGGGGAAAGAGATCGACCACCAGCGACTCGCCGCTGCGCAGAGCTCGGGTGTCGGTGCCAGAGGAGTGAGGAAAGGCACCTTCCTCGGCAGGGGCGATGATGTTGCGCTCCGGTTGCTCGAGGCCGTGTTCCGCCAGGGTTCTGGCCGCCGCCCGGCGCAGATGCCCTACGGTGAGGGGCTCGCCGTTGCGCCGCAGCTCGCCGCCGAGGTCTTCCGCGGTGGCGAGGAGATGGGCGAGGTGACGAAAGGCCGCGCGGGTGCCCACGGCCGCGGCACGGATCGACTCCAGCTCGCCGGGGGTCTTGCGTTTGCGCAACTGCTGGACCAACGTCTCGCCGGGCTCGAAGCTCCAGCCTTCCGCTGCCAGCAGGTGGCAGGCGGCCTGCAGCCGGCCGGCCGATACCAGGCCGGCGAGAGCGATTCGCGACGGGGAAACCTGCGCCAGCTGCAGGGCGCGGGAGACGGCGCCGGCCAGAATCGCCTCGGGACCGCCACCGTCGCGCTGCCAGCGTTCGAGGTCGAGATCCTCGGGAGAGAGCAGGGGCAGGCCGGTCGCCGCTGCTTCCCGGCGTTCCATCGGGGTGAAGAAGCCCAGACGTGCCGGAGCCCCTCGCGGGGCCACCACCAGCGACTCGCCGAGTCGGGCGGGGCCCACGAAGGGCGCCAGGAACGGATCTCGAGAGGACCGGGCGATTACCACCAGGGCCCGGCAGTCGCGGGCCTCGAGGAGGGCGTCCAGCCCGCGCTCGGCCGTCACGGGATCAAGCGTGCTTCTCGATGAACTTCTCGAAGGCCGACTTGGGCATGGCCCCCATGAAGCGATCCTGTAGCTGGCCGTCCTTGAAGAGGAGGAAAGTGGGAATCGACTGCACGCCGTATTTGATGGAGAGCTCCTGGTTCTCGTCGACATTCACCTTGCCGATCTTGACCTTGCCGTCCATCTCGTCGGCCAGCTGGTCGAGAACCGGGGCCACCATGCGGCAGGGGCCACACCATTCGGCCCAGAAATCGACGAGGATGGGTCCCTCGCTCGCTTGAATCTCGGACTCGAAGTTTTCGGTCGTGAGCTCGAGAATTTTATCGTTCGCCATGATGCTGCTCCTTGTTCGGAATTGAAACCGGCGCCAGGGCCGCCGTTCTCTGCCCTTTGAGATGCGGAAAGAGTGGAAAAGGTTTCAAGCTTCCTGAGTCTCGTGCCTCCTGCGGGCGGCGAAATACTCGCGGGTCGCTTCGACATCGCGCCCGATCTGGGCCGAGAGATCCATGACCGTGGGGAAGATCTTCTCCTCGCGCAGGCGCTTGAAGAAACGCACCTCCACGTCTTCACCGTAGACGTCGGCGTTGAAGCCGAGGATATGGCTCTCCACGACGTGCTGGTAGTTCTCGTAGACCGTCGGCCGGGTGCCGACATTGGTCACGCAGTCGAACGTACCGGGATAGGAAGGCAGGTGGACCTGCCCGGAATAGACCCCGTCGCCGGGGAGGACTTCGTTCTCGGGAATCAGGTTGATCGTGGGCCAGCCGAGGCGAACCCCCATCTGGTCGCCACGGCCGATGGTGCCACGGAGGCTGTAGGGCCGGCCGAGCAGCTCCATGGCCAGCTCGATCTGGCCGTCGGCCACGGCCTGCCGGATCCGGGTGCTGGAGATCCGCTCGCCCCGGAACAGGACCTCCTCGACGCCGATCGCGCGAAAACCGAGGCGATGGCCCATCTCGCGCAGGGTGTCCATATTGCCACTACGGTCCTTGCCGAACGAAAACTCCGCACCGACATAGATCTCCTGCAGGGCCAGCTGGCGGTGCAGGAAATCGCGGACGAAAGCCTCCGGTTCGGTGCGTGCGAAGTCCTGGTTGAAACGCACCAGCAGGAGGACGTCGAGGCCGAGCTGGGTCAGGAGCTCTTGCCGCTGCTCGTCGGTGACCAGCAGCGACGGCGCCTGCTCGGGACGCAACACCGAGACGGGGTGGGGATCGAAGGTGATCACCACGGACTGCACGCCTTCTTCCCGGGCGCGGGAGACCACGGTGGAGAGCACCTCGGTCTGCCCGCGGTGAATGCCGTCGTAGTTGCCGATGGTGGCGATGGCTCCGTAGGGAAGATCGGGACTCTTCAGGGCGTCGCGTATGACCTGCATTTCTTGGCTCGATACTCTCGGCTCGATCTCGTGGCTCGTTCGCTCGGCGGTCACTCGGCCGCGGCGGTGTCCTCGGGCCAGACCTCGGCCGGGACGATGCCCGGAGCCCCCACGGGACCGACGATCCGTCCCACGAGGTCGTCGGCGTAGGCGTCGGTGATTTCCACGCGGGCAAACGATCCGGCGGGTGCGAAGCCGTCGTTGATCAGGAGACGCCCGTCGGTCTCGGGAGCCATACCGTGGTGCCGACCCTGCAGGAGATGCTCGGTCTCTTCGCAGGCTCCCTCGACCAGTACCTCGAGCTCCCGACCCACCAGGGCCCGGCGCCGTTCGGTGGCGATCGGCCGCTGGATCTCGAGCAGCTCTTCGCGGCGTCGCTGGGCCTTGCCCCGGGGCACCCGGCCACCGAGCTCGGCGCCGGGGGTTCCGTCCTCGGGACTGTAGACGAAGGCGCCGAGATGATCGAAGCGGGCCTGCTCGACAAAGCTCGTCAAATGCCGGAAGTGCTCGTCCTTCTCGCCGGGAAAACCGACGATGAAGGTGGTGCGCAGGAAGACGTCGGGCGCCAGCTCGCGCGCGGTCTCCAGCAGCCGCAGGTAGCGCTCGGCCCGGCCGCCCCGCCGCATCGCCTTGAGCATCTCGGGGTGGCTGTGCTGGAGCGACATGTCGAGATAGGAGACGAAACGCTCTTCGGTCCCCATCAGCCGCAAGAGCTCCTCGTCGAGGGTCGTCGGGTAGGCGTAGAGAAAGCGGATCCAGGGGATGTCGGTACCTTGCAGCAGAGCTTCTACCAGTCTCGTGAGGCCGTGGCGTCCGTAGTCGAGGTCTTCCCCGTAGCGGGTGGTGTCCTGGGCGACCAGGCAGAGCTCCTGGGCACCCTGGGCCTCGAGCTCACGGGCCTCGATCACCAGGCTCTCGACGGTGCGGGAGCGGAATCGGCCCCGCCATTTGGGAATCGCGCAGAAGGTGCAGGGATTGTTGCAGCCCTCGGCGACCTTGAGATATCCGTAGCCGCGGGTGGTCAGCAGTCGAGGCGCCGTGTGGTCGAAAACCACGTGGGAAGGGCCCGGTGCCGGGGCCTGCTCGCCGCCGAGCTGCACCAGCTCGCCGACCTGCCGGAGCTGGTCGAGGGAGACGAAGCCGTCGATTTCGGGGATCTCGGCCTCGAGCTCCTGGCCGAAACGATTGACCATGCAGCCGGCCACCAGCAGCTTGGAGACGTCGCCTCGGGCCTTGCGTTCGGCGATCTCCAGGATCGCCTCGATCGATTCTTCCTTGGCCTCGTCGATGAAGCCGCAGGTGTTGACGATCACCGTATCGGCGTCTGCCGTGTCGGTGACGATCCGGTGGCCCTGGCGGTCGAGCTCACCGAGCATGATCTCGCTGTCGACCTGATTCTTGGCGCAGCCGAGGCTGATCAGGCCCACGGTGGAGGGTTGGTCGGTGCGAATGCTCACGGTAAACAGTCGATTCTTGGTGTTTGCCGGCTCGGCTCGGTATGTCTGGAGGCGGCGGGACGGGCCGTCCCCGGGGCGAAAGAACCTGGTGGGCGTCCGAGCGGCCGAGCCGGCCGCGAAGCATAGCAGATCCGGTCCCAGGCGGTGCGGATTCTCCGTTCCGCTCTCGGGCCCTTCGTCGGTCCAGGGATATACTCGGAAAGTGAGTCCCGTTTTTCTTTCCCGGGATCCCGCCCGGGCCTTCGCCTTCGAGAGATCCCAATGAGGTGTGCCGATGACTGTTCCCTACCGATCCGTGCTCGTGCGCCGTCTGGCCATCCTGCCGGCCGCGCTCCTGGCCTTCGCCTGCAACCAAGCCCCGGAGGACGCGCCGCCCGAGGCAGCGGCTCCGGCCCGAGAGGAAGCCATGGGTGATGTACATTCCTACGCCCGACCCCACGAGATCGCGGTCGAGCATCTCGATCTGGATTTGACGGTCGACTTCGATTCGCAGCAGCTCGCCGGCCGCGCGTCCCTGCGGCTCGATCGTCGGAGCGAGGCGTCGCAGGTGGTGCTCGACACCAAAGACCTGGAGATCCTCGGCGTCACCCTCGACGACGGGGCCGAGACCCGGTGGACCCTGGGCGAGGACGAGCCCTGGCTCGGTCGAGCCCTCACGATCGACGTGACTCCCGAGGCCGAAGTGGTGCACGTGGACTACAAGTCTTCGCCGCAAGCCACGGCGGTGCAGTGGTTGGAGCCGGAGCAGACAGCGGGCGGCGAGCTCCCCTTTCTCTTCACCCAGAGCCAGGCGATCCTCGCCCGCACCTGGGTTCCCTGCCAGGACACCCCCGGCGTGCGTTTCACCTACGACGCCACGGTCCGGGTGCCGCCGGAGCTGATCGCCGTGATGAGCGCCTCCAACGCCACCGAGCGCAACGCCGAGGGGGTGTACCACTTCGAGATGCCCCAGGCCATTCCTTCCTATCTCCTGGCCCTGGCGGTGGGAGACCTCGAGTTCCGCCCCATGAGCGATCGCACCGGGGTCTGGGCCGAAGCCGAGATCGTGGAGAAGGCGGCCTGGGAGTTTGCCGACACGGAAGACATGATAGTGGCGGTGGAGAAGCTCTACGGGCCCTACCGCTGGGGGCGTTACGACATCCTGGTGCTGCCACCGAGCTTTCCCTTCGGCGGCATGGAGAACCCCCGCCTGACCTTCGCCACCCCCACCATCCTGGCCGGCGACCGCTCCCTGGTCTCCCTCATCGCCCACGAGCTCGCCCACTCCTGGTCGGGCAACCTGGTGACCAACGCCACCTGGGACGACTTCTGGCTCAACGAGGGGTTCACCGTCTACCTCGAACGGCGGATCATGGAAGAGATCTCGGGCCGCGAGTACTCGGAGATGCTCGCTCTGCTCGGCCTGCAGGATCTCCAGGCCTCGATCTCCGATCTGCCGGATGAGGACACCCACCTCGAGCTCGACCTCGAAGGGCGGGATCCCGACGAGGGCATGACCGACGTCGCCTACGAGAAGGGCTATTTCTTCCTGCGCATGCTGGAAGAGACGGTAGGCCGGGACCGTTTCGACGAGTTCCTGCGGCAGCACTTCGACCGCCACGCCTTCGAGTCCATGACCACCGCGGAATTCGTCGTCGAGCTGGAGCAGAATCTGCTCGAGGGCGATGCCGATCTGGCGGCCGAGGTCGATGCCGAGGCCTGGATCTACGGTCCCGGTCTGCCGGCCAACGTGCCGGTGGTGGAGTCCCAGGCCTTCGTGCAGGTGGAAGGAGAGATCGAAGCCTGGCGGGGAGGCCGCGAGGCAGCGTCTCTCGCGACCAACGGCTGGACCACCCACCAGTGGCTGCACTTCCTTCGCGGCCTGCCCGAAGGGCTCGGCGCCGACCAGCTCCGGGATCTCGACTCCGCCTTCGGTTTCTCGAGCTCGGGGAACTCCGAGGTGCTGCACGCCTGGCTGCACCACGTGATCCGCAATGGCTACGAGCCGGGGTACGGCGCCCTGCGCGACTTCCTCACCGGTATGGGACGGCGCAAATTCCTCAAACCTCTGTACGAGCGTCTGGCGGAGACCCCCGAGGGCACCGCCATGGCCAAGGAGATCTACGCCGAGGCCCGGGGTGGATACCACTCGGTGTCGACCCAGACCATCGACGAGATCCTCGACTGGAACGAAGGCGCCTGAGGCGGCCGTGTCGCGCGCCGTCCTGGTGATCGACCAGGGAACCTCGGGCTCCACCGCGTTGGTGATCGCGCGCTCGGGAGAGGTGCTGGGGCGGGCCTACGCCGAGATTCCCCAGCACTACCCCCGGCCCGGCTGGGTCGAGCACGACCCGGAGGAGATCTGGGAGATCAGCCTGCGGGTGATGGTCGAGGCCCTGGTGGTGGCGCGCCTGGCGAGCCGGGACATCGCCGCTATCGGCATCACCAACCAGCGCGAGACCACCGTGGTGTGGGAGCGCTCGACGGGTCGGCCGGTACACCGAGCGATCGTCTGGCAGAGCCGCCAGACCGTCGGCATCTGTGAGGCCCTGCGACGTGACGGCGTCGAGCCGCTTCTGCGCCGCAAGACCGGGCTGGTGCTCGACGCCTATTTCTCCGCCAGCAAGATTCGCTGGATCCTCGATCGGTCCCCCGAGCTCCAGGCGCGAGCGGCGGGCGGCGAGCTGCTCTTCGGCACCATCGACACCTGGCTGCTCTACCGGCTCACCGGCGGCGCGGTGCACGCCACCGAGCCTACCAACGCCAGCCGCACCCTGCTCTACGACATCGGCGCCCTCGACTGGGATCCCGAGCTGCTCGAGATTTTCCGCGTGCCGCGTGCGATGCTGCCCTCGGTGGCTCCCAGCACAGGAGTCTTCGGAGAGACCGTGGACCACGGTCCCCTGGCCGGCGGGATTCCCATCGCCGGCATGGCGGGCGACCAGCAGGCGGCCCTCTTCGGCCAGGGTTGCTGGACGCCCGGGCAGGCCAAGAACACCTACGGCACCGGTTGTTTCCTGCTGATGAACATGGGGGAGACCCGGCCCGAGAGTCGCCACGGCCTGCTGACCACGGTGTGTTGCGATGCCGGGGGACGCCCGGTCTACGGCCTCGAGGGCTCGGTCTTCGTGGCCGGCGCTGCGGTGCAGTGGCTGCGCGACGCCCTGGGATTGGTGAGCACCGCGGCCGAGACCGAGGCCATCGCCGCGGCCCTCGAAGACAACGGTGGGGTCTACCTGGTGCCGGCCTTCGCCGGCCTCGGCGCACCCTATTGGGATATGGACGCCCGCGGGGCGATCGTCGGCCTGACCCGGGGCACCGGGCGTGAGCACATCGTGCGTGCGGCGCTGGAGAGCATCGCCTACCAGACCCGCGACGTGGTGGAGGCCATGGACGCCGACTCCGCCGTGCCGATCCGCGAGCTGCGGGTCGATGGCGGCGCCTCGGCCAACGACTTTCTCCTGCAATTTCAGGCCGACCTGCTCGGCGTTCCGGTCGACCGCCCGCGTTTGCTCGAGACCACCGCCGCAGGCAGCGCGTATCTCGCCGGGCTGGCGGTGGGTTTCTGGTCGAGCGCCGCGGAGCTGAGCGACATCCGCCAGCGCGAGCGACTCTTCGAGCCGCAGATGGCGGCCGAGTCGCGAGAGGCTCTCTACCGCGCCTGGAAACGCGCAGTGGCCCGGGCCGAGTCCGGAGCCGGCCGATGAGCGAGCAGGCGCGGGCGACGTCCGCCGATGGTCTGGAGCTGCGTGTCCATGCCTGGGTCCCGGCCGAGCCCAGAGCCCTGTTGCTCGTCGTCCACGGCCTGGGAGAGCACGGCGGTCGGTACCGCATCCTCGGTGAGTCTTTCGCGGCGCGTGGCTACGGAGTCTTCGCGGTCGATCTGCGAGGCCACGGGGAGAGCCCGGGGCCAAGGGTCCATGTCGATCGATTCGAAGATTATTACCACGATGTCGACGCGCTCGTGGATTGCGGCCGGAAACGATTTCCGGAGCTGCCCGTGGTCTTGCTGGGGCACTCCATGGGTGGCCTGATCACTCTCGGCTACACGATACGTGCTCCCGAAGGAATCGCTGCGGCGGTGGTGTCGTCACCGGCCCTGGCCGCCCATCCCTCTCTCGTTCCGTCCCTGCCTCTGCGTCTCGTCGCCAAGGTTCTGCAGCGGGTGGCGCCGCGAACCCTCTTCCCCAGCGGCATCGACCCGGCGGGCATCTCCCGCGATCCCGAGGTGGTTGCGGCCTACCAGGCCGATCCGTTGGTCAGCGGCAAGGTATCGGCCCGCTGGTATGCCGAGGTGACCGCCGCCCAGGCGCGGATCCGAGCCGCGGCGCCATCCTTTCTCCGCCCCCTTCTGCTCATGCAGTCGGGCGCTGATCGCCTGGTGGATCCCGAGGCCACGAAGGAATGGGCCCAGAGGGCCCCGGACCGTGTGGACTTCGTGCTCTGGGACGGGCTCTACCACGAGATGCTCAACGAGCCCGAGAAGCCCGAGGTGTTCTCGAAGATCGAGTCCTGGCTGGGCTCGACCCTCGCCTCGGCATGAGGCCACCTCCGGCCGTCGGGGCTCCGCGCGGTTGACCCACTGGGTCAGGCGACTCGTCGCAACCAGGCCCAGAAACGGCGGTCGAGCTCGGGCCAGGAGACGATCAGGTGGCTCTGCAGCTGAGCCGCTCCCGCGGGCTCACCCTCCGCGAGGGCGGCGAGGAAGAGCCGGAACCGCGGGCCGAGCTCGGGGTCGAGGAGCAGGAAACGCACCAGAAAGGCGCTGTGCTCGTAGTCGAACGAAGAGACGCCGGCATCGAACGATTCCGGTGCCAGGCTCACCAGCTCCTCGGTTTGTCGGGCCAGGCCGCCGGTCCGGGCCGCGAGCAACCTCTTTGCTTCACCCTCCGCGCCGCGAGCTCCCTCCAGAGGCTCGAAACCCGAAAGGCCCGCCGAGTCACCGAGACCATCGGCCAGCCCTTCCGAGAGCCACCGGGGGAGATTGCCGCCGAGGGCCCGGCGATGCACCAGGTGGGTCAGCTCGTGTACGAGGGTCTCGAGAATCCGGTCCTCGTCCCGGAGCTCGGCGTGGAGCGCCAGGTACCCGTCGCCGGCATCGGCATGGGCCGCGTAGCCGCGCCTTCCGCCCTGCTGCTCCTCGAATCTTCGGAAGCTCTCTTTCTGTGCAAAGAGGAAGATGGCTTCCCGGGCCGATCCGAAGGGTGCCACGCCAAAACGTTCTTCGTAGAGCGAATCGACCTGGCCGGCAAGCCGGTGGCAGGCGTCGAGCCGCGGGCCAGGAGCGAGGTCGGTGTAGAGGGTATAGGGCCCGCAGCGAGTTTCTCGTCCGTTGTTGGCCATGTGGGCACGGGCCTGGGCGATCCGGTCCGGGCTCGGTGCCACCGCTTCTCTTGGGCCGGGGCGGCTCGTCCGGGTCCGGATCAGGACGGGGTCGGTGACCTCGACCCAGGCGTCGACGTCACCGATCCGGATGCGGAACCAGCTTCCCTCCCGTTCCTTGACCTCGAACGCCGCCTGCTCGTCGAGCACCTCGGCGAGCTTGGCGGAGCCGGAGGCGGCCGAGCGTGCCATGGTGCCCGCCGGCACCCGCAGCATCAGGCGCTCGCCGGGGGCGGGCTCTCCGGATGTTGGAGCAGGCGCGGCGGCGGTGGGTGGCCCCGAGGGGGGAACGTAGGCTCCGGGCTCGTCGGCACAGCTCGTGAGCAGGAGCAATGGGAGCAGCAGGTAGAGATGCCGGAGGGACATGGGGCGGATTGTACCGCTCGGCGAGAAGCGGTCGGGCAGGGCGGCGGCGGTGGGAGTGGACGATGCCGCCCCGGGGCAGAGCGGCCTGCCCGGGACGGCTCGAGATGTCGGCTCGAAGTGTTCGACGTCTAGGCGTGTCGGTGGTCAGCTGACCATGGCTCGGAAATTCAAGCTGCGCTCGGCCAGACGGGTGAGCTTGCGGTCGGCTTCGGCCTCCTCGTCGAGAGACAGGCGGAGCAGGTCGGCCGCCTTCTGGTGACCGAGCTTCTCGGCGTAGGCGACGGCGCATCCGTAACCGGCCATCTCGTAGTGCTCGATGCGTTGGGCCGAGGCGATCATGCCGGCATCGCGGACGGCGGGCTCGGCATCGGCCTTCAGGAGTCCTTCGGCTTCTTCGATCAGGCCGGCGGCGCCCTGGCACCGCTCGCCGTTCGGGCCGTAGTCCATGCCCTCGAAGATCTTTTCGATGCGATCGATCTGAGTCCTGGTTTCCGCGAGGTGCTCTTCGAGAGCCGTGCGGAGATCGTCGTCTTCGGCGGCCGAGATCATTTTCGGAAGGGCGTCCGAGATCTGGTTCTCGGCGCTGAAGAGATCCTTGAGCTGGTGGACATACAGTTTTTCGAGGGAGTCTAGCTTCATGGTTTCCTCTCAGTGCAGTTTGGTTTCGGCTCGGACTCGTTCTTCGAGAGCGGAGAGCAAGAGATGTGGCCGAGCGACCCGGTTGGTCAGCGTGCTCATGGAGAGTGCTCGCTGGCACCGCAATTCCGCGGTGGATCGGGATTGCTGTTCGATGCCGTCCCGGTGGCCCAGGGGGAGGCCGATCTCGGGCCGTATGGCGTCACGACGGCTGTCGCGGGCCGTAGCCCCGAGACGGCCTCGCCGCTGGCAAGTCGCTGTGCCGGTCGTCGGTACTTGTGGATTCCGCGCTTCGATTCGTCCCGGATCTCCGCGGTCAGCGCAGCTCGTTCCGTTCTTCCCAATCTTCGACCTGCTTTTCCGCATCCGCCTTGGCGATGCCGTAGCGCTGCTGGATCGTGCCGATCATCTGGTCGCGCTTGCCTTCGATCCGGTCGAGGTCGTCGTTGGTCAGCTCTCCCCACTGCTCCTGGATATTGCCCTTGAATTCGTTCCACTTACCCTTGAGCCAAGGCTCGTTCATTGCAACTTCGCTCATGATTTCTCCTGGTTGTTTCTCTCGTGAAGGTCGGGGAGTCCGAGGTCGCAGGGCTGTCCCGGGTCTGGGAATCGGTTGCGTTCGGAGCGGCCGCGGACTCCGGGGCGTACGATGTCCGAGTACAGCAAGCGGTGTGCCAGATTGCAGAGCGCCCCCTGGGGCCTGGTTTCCAGGGGGGCGGCTCGTTCGTGAGGCGCAGGTCGTGCAAGATGTACACGAGGGCTGTAACAGCTACAGGTGGCCGAGGGGATCTCGATGCAGTCTTCTTCAGTGGGTCATGGCGAAGTTCGACGCTTGTGTCTTCGACGTCGACACCGTGGAGATGATCACTCCACTGCGAGTCGTGGCAGCGGAGAAGGAGCCCCGGGCGGCGACGAAGCGCTGTAGGCAGAGGCGGAGCGAGCTTGTCGTTTTCGAGCGAGCCGGCAGCCGGGCACGGGAGCGGCAGGACGAACCGGTGGAATACCTCTATTCCCATATCTTGAAAGCGGTCAGGCGCTGAGGCTCGCGGGCTGATAGGGGTTCCCCACAAAGGTTCCACAAGAGTTCCCCCAACCAACTACCTCCATGGATCCATCTTGGAGGCTGCGAGCACAACGAGCGGCCCGCAGTGCTTCTCGTTCCATCCGGTGATCCGGTTGGCTTCGTGGTCGTAAACTGTTGAAGGAACGAGGGCTCGAGTTGGGTGGCACCGCAGGAGGGTGGCACCGCAGGAGGGTCCTGGGGTCGCTGCGCGACTGGACCGGTGTGCGCGTCGGTGTACTAAGATCGGTGCATTGATCGAACAACCTCTACGAGGGCCTCCTTTGCGCAATCGGTTTCGTGGGATCGGCTTCGCCTGGCTGCTGCTCGGCCTGGGAGTCTTCGGGTCTGCCTCGACGGGCTGGGCCGAAGAACCGGCGGAGATCTTTCGTGGCCTATCGCTGGAAGAGGCGCTGGAGAAGTTGCGTCTCGAAGGGTTGCCGCTGGTGTTCTCGAGCGAGCTGGTGCCTCCCGAGCTACAGGTCGAAGCGGAGCCGAGCTCCGGATCGCGCCGGGAGATCGCGGAAGCCCTGCTGGCGGCCCATGGCCTGGGGCTGCGGGAGGTGTCGCAGGGCCGACGGTTGGTGGTGGTGGCCCGGCCGCGAAATCTCGGGAAGATCGCCGGGCGTGTGGTCGACGCCACCGGGGTGCCGGTCGAAGGTGCCCGGGTGGAGGACGCCGACGCCGGGCGCCGAGCGATCACGAATTCACGCGGGTCCTTCGAGCTCCGGTCCCTGCCCGCGGGTCGACGGACGATCCGGATCGAAGCCCCGGCACTGGCGAGCCGGGTTCTCGAGGTCGGAGTTCGAGCCGGTGGAGTTTCCCGTCTCGAGGTGAGCCTGGAGCCCGGCGCCTCGAGCGAGGACACCATCGAGGTGACGGCGGAGTGGCCCTGGGTGGCGGGTGACGGGCTCTCGGTGCATGTGTTGACGCAGGAGGATCTGCGTTCCATGCCCCATTTCGGGGACGACCTCTTTCGGGGGCTCGAGAGCCTTCCCGGTGCCACGGCCTCCGACGGCTCGGCCCACCTGCATGTTCGGGGTGGAGAGCAGCGGGAGCTGCTGGTGCTCGTCGACGGCCAGGAGCTCCTGGAGCCTTTCCACCTCAAAGATTTCAACGACGCCCTGGGCGTGATCCGGCCGACCACGGTGGAACGGGTCGAGATCATCACTGGCGGTTTCGGTGCGGAGTATGGTGATCGGCTGACGGGAGTGCTCGACCTGGTGACCCTCTCTCCCGGGATCCGGACCCGTGGCGAGGTGGCCCTGGGACCGCTGCAGGTCGAGGCGGGCCGATCGGGCCGGAGGCCGGAAAAGGATGGAAGGGGCGGTGCCGGCTGGATGGTCGACGCCCGCTATGGCTCCCTGGAGATTCCATTTCGGCTCGCCGACGAGGAAGAAAACCCCACCTTCTGGGACCTCTTCGCCAAATGGGACGCCTCGGACCAGGGCCGCGGCTGGCGAGTCCAGGCCCTGCTGGCCGGAGACCAGCTCGACTTCGTGCAGACCGACAATGCCGGCGAGCCCGACGAGATCTCCGAGCGATTCCAGACCGAGTACCGCAACCTCAACCTGTGGACGAGTCACCAGATGATCCTGGGGAGCGACCTGATCCTCGATCATCGGGCGGGGGGGATTCACCTGGCCCGCGATCGAGACGGCCGCCGGATCTCGGAAGACGATTCCCTCAGCCTGCTGGACGAACGAGAGCTCGACATGCTCGTGCTCGCTCACCAGGGGAGGGTGAGGCTGGCCGGTGGGCACTCTCTGCGCTGGGGTGTCGAAGGTCGTCGGCTGGAAGCCGGCTACGACTACCGCGACGCGCACGAGCTGGCCGGGCCCCTGGCGCCCATCCGCGACCTCCCTCCGGTGGGTGCCACTCAGTTCGAACAGGCGTTCGACGGCGAGCAGCTCGGGCTCTTCGTGAGCGATTCCTGGCAGCGGGGAGACCTGACCGTCGAGGCCGGCCTCCGTTTCGACGAGAACACCGTGATCGACGACGATCACACCAGCCCGCGGCTCAGCCTCGCCTGGGCGGTGAACGAATCCACCCGGCTGCGCGGCGCCATCGGGCGGTATAGCCAGAGCCAGCGCCTGTACGAGCTGCAGGTGGAAGACGGGGAAACAGAGTTCGCGCCCACGGAGCGCGCCACGAGCTGGGGCCTGGGACTGGAGCACGAGCTCCGTACCTCCGGACGGCGCCCCTTGACTCTTCGAGTCGAGGTCTACCAGCGTCGGATTCGCAATCCGCGGCCGCGATGGGAGAATCTCTTCGAGCCTGTGAGCCTGGTGCCCGAGCTCGAAGAAGATCGGGTCCGCATCGCTCCCGACCGCACGAGGGCCGAAGGGGTGGAGCTCTTCCTCGGAGGTGCCGCGGGGCCGAAGATCGACTACTTCCTGACCTACACCTGGTCGCGGGTGGAAGACCAGATCGCCACCGTCTGGACGCCGCGGGCCGTCGACCAGCCCCACGCACTCGGGGCCGATGTCTTCTTTCGCGACGTCCGGGGCTGGGAGCTCGCGGCCGCGGCCCGAATCCATACCGGCTGGCCCACCACCGAGCTCACGGCGCGGCTCGAAGAAGGGCCGGACGGCGAGGAAGCAGTGGTTCCCGTGCTGGGACCCCTGCGTGGCGAGCGCTTGCGCAACTACTTCCGGGTCGATCTCCGAGCGAGCCGGGTCTGGGAGCTGGGCGGTCGTCGGGATCGAGGCGAGCTGGAGCTCGCAATCGAGGTGCGCAACGCCACCAACTCCACCCTCGAACGGGGGGCCGAGCTCGAATTCGAGCTCCCGCCGAGCGGCGGAGTGCGGGTCGAGCGCACACCCAAGACCTGGTTCGGTCCCCTACCCAATCTCACCCTGCGCTGGCGCTTCTGAAGCCGCCGGCCTCGGCTCGCAGGTCCGCGGGCTGGCCGAGTGGAGCAGGCAGGCGAAGCCCAGATCCGAACATGCCAGCGTCGACCAAGCAGGCTCCAGCAAGTCGCTGAGCATCGCGCTCCCGAGAAACACGGCCACCAGCAGTCGTAAGAGCCGGAATCCAGGCAGTCTTGGATGCTTACGCGAACTCATCGAAAGAGCCATAATTCTGCCGACCACGAGAGATGGCCTGGCAGTAGTTCAACACCTGAGAGCGCGATGTTCACGGCTGCTGGCCCCCGCCAAACTACGCAAGCGATACGCTGCTTCTTAGATTAAGCCCTCGTTCCTTCTTGAGGTCATGGCTACGGACTTACTTCGCGCGCCGTTTGGCGGCGACTTCCCGTATGAATTTATGGCCTTCTTCGCCTCAGCCGGCGAGAGAATCCAGGAAACGTGGGAAGATCCAGCGGGTCTTGGGCCGCCCGTTTGCGATTCTATGGACTCATTTGCCCGTGAGGTGGCGAGCAATGAGTTTACCTCTGCCTCCCATGTCATCCGGGAAGCCATTGAACTCTCAAGGACAGGACGTAAAAGTTATGCACTCCACAAATACAGAGAAGACTTGTTCGGCACACTCTTCCCACTCTCATAGGAACACGACCGATCCGAGAGGTCGTTCCTTCCTGAGCTACCGCCGGTCGCGCTCCGAGGAGGCTGCCCTTCTGGTTCGCGCACAGCACGACCATGGCGTGCCAACGTGGCAGGACGTAAGGGACCTCAGCTCCGCTCCTACCGAAGACGAGATTCGAGAGGTCTTGGCTAGCGCCCGTACTGCCTCCGCTGTACTTCTGATTACGCCTGAAGTCATCGATTCGGCCATGATCAGGAATGTCGAGATTCCGGCGATAATGAAGCGTGCAGAAGCTCGCGACGGTTTCTTCGCAGTACCTGTCGTCGGTGGAGATCTTTCGTACTCTAAGGCTGCCAAGGTAGCAGGGAATCATCTATCAGCTCAGAATCTCTCTGACTGGAACATGGAGAAGACCGGCGAGGCTAGTATTTCGAAGTCATATGCGGCCACTGTCGCGCGTCGGATACTAGAACAACGACTAAGCGCGATACACCGTTCATTTCCGCCAGATGAGCCTCTTGAGATCGGGCTCTTTGTACGCCGGCCAGCTCCTCTCGAAACGGATCTGGCCTTGGTAATAGACTGGTCTGCTCGATTTTCAGAGAAGGAAACCAATCCAGATACTTGGAGCGAGATCTTGATCCCTGCACTCCGAGTGATTGAAGACCGAATTCGCGTAGTGGCGCCAGGGCGAAAGATCATTGGCTCAGGACTCCCAACGCTGCCTGCCGCAGTGGCACTTGGTTGTGCCTTCCTCTCGACCTCCGGTCTCGAACTCGTTTGGAATCAAAAGACACTCGGCCAACCAGATCAGGTTTGGTCTCTTTCCTCTGAGCGAATCACAACTGGGTTCTCGCCTGACATCTTCAGCAAGCGCGCCGAGGCGCGAGATATCGCCGTCCTCATTTCGGTGACCGACGATGTTGAGCCTGTATTCTCGTCATGCCAAGCAGAGCTCCCAGCCTTTCGTGCTTTAGTTCATGTGCGTGGGCCGCAGAAATTGCCGTTCTCGATCCGGTCACCGGGTGAGGCAACGGATCTCGCACTTGTCACCCAGGAAGGGATTCGCACCGCCCGGCGCCGTTATGGCAATGTTGGTGTCGTCCATCTGTTCATGGCCGTCCCTGCTGGGCTGGCGGTTCTAATTGGCCAGGTACTCAACACCTTTGGTGCGATCCAGACTTACGAGCATGTCGGAGCTGATGGAAGCGGAATCTACAAACCCGCCGCGCTCCTCCGGCCTTGCACCTAGAGCGGCTGTTTGGCGATGTCGCTTGGCCGTCGGGACTGAGGTATCAATCTCGGTCAACGCTCTATCAGCGAATAGCACGTGCAGAAACTGAGCTGCTGACTCTTGGCCAGCTTTCCCCGGCGGTTGTAGAGCATGGTCGTTCTCGAGTCCTTCTGGCCCGCCAGGCGCGGGACGGAGAGGGCATTGGCTCCGGCATTGAGGAGATGGTCACGAGCACCGCCGAAGGTCATGCGGACTGATCTTGGAAAGCCTTCCTGTTTCGCCCCGGGAACCAAGCCCGGATTCAAGCGCCCGCCCGCCTCCCTCGGGGGAGAAAGACCAGGCGTTGACCATCGAACTTGCCACTCGGACGGCGATTGGTCCATCCTTGGGATCGATGTCGTCGAGATCCACATGGACCGCTCGAACCTCCGAAGGCTACAGCCGTGGAGACACGACAGCGAGCCTCCGCGGTTTGGATTCAACGCGCTCTCCGGATCTCCATCTCCTCCCCCACGATCTCGACCTCGAGGCCGGTGGCGGCCGCCACGACGTCGAGGGCTTCGAGCGGGGTCAGGCCTTCGACCGAGCCGTGGAAGGTGATGGTCTCGATCTCTTCTTCCAGGTCGAGGGGTTGCCAGCTCGGCTCCTTGCCCGTTTCCCGGGAGGCCCAGCGGAAGAAAGCCGGCAGGTCACCGGATTCGAAGTCGAAGGGCGGGGCCGCTTCGTGGGCCCAGGCGAAGGTTTCGCTTCCGCTGGGCAGAGGAGAGCGGACCAGGTCTCCGTCGGAGCCGAGGCGTAGCTCTTCTCCCTCGAGGGCGCGATGCCGCCCACCTTCTCGGGCTAGCTCGACCTCACCTTCCCGCACTCGCACCGTCAGCCCCTCGTCTCGGAGGCGAACCTCGAACTGGGTGCCGATGTCGTACACGGTGCCCCAGGCGGTGGCCACGGTCATGGCCGGCGAGCCTGCGGTGGTCGGTTCTTCGTTGCCGTGGCTGTCGAAGTAGAGGGCGCCCGCTTCGAGCTCGAGCTCGTTCGGGCCGTGGAGGTGGGCGCGGCTTCCGCGGTCGAGGCGCAGGGAGCCACCGGTTTCGAGGCGCAGAGCCAGGAGACCTTCGACCTCGATCGAGGCGCCGCGGGGCACCGCTGCGCCGACTGCCAGCGGATGGCCATCGGCGAGGCTCTGGCCCTTCGCCAGCTCGACCCACGCCGCCGTGGGAGCCGGCGCGAGGAAAGGACGAGCCCACCATCCGGCGAGCAGCGCCAGCCCGGCCATGGCCGCGGCCAGCAGGAAGGGACGCCAGCGGCCATCGCGAGGCTCGCGCTCGGCGAGCTTGGCCTCCCAGGCGGGGCGCACCGCGGCCATGGCCGCGGCGATCCGCTCGTCGGGCACCTCGGGACGAGGTCCGGCCTCCTGCAGCAGGCGGGCCAGATCTTGGTCGTTGTCTCGGCTCGTCATGGTCGTTGGTTCTCCGGCATCGAGGGATTCCCTATGCCTGGTCGTGACGTTGGCGAAACGCATCGCGAGCCCTGGTGAGCAATGACTCCGCGGCCTTCTCGCCGACCTCGAGAAGCTCTGCGATCCGCCGTACGGGCAGGCCCTCGATGTATTTCCACTCGAGGGCTCGGCCGTATCGTGGAGGCAGGTCGTCGAGGGTCTGGTGGACTCGGGCGATCCGCTCCTTCCGTTCGAGAGAATCCGCCGGATCCTCTTCCGGGCTCTGTAGACGTTCGAGCTCGGAGAGGGGCTCGTCCGGCCCGGTCTCCGCGCTCACCAGCCGTGGCCTACGCCGCTCGCGCCTGCGGAGATCGTGGATCTGGAATCGGCAGATCCCGCAGAGCCAGGTAAAGAGCGTGGACTCGCCACGAAACGAGTCGAGCTTCTCGAAGGCGGTTACAAAGGCGCTCTGCGCCGCTTCCTGGGCCTGTTCCTCGTCGCCGTCGAGGCGCGAGAGGGCGAAGCGAAAGAGCCCCGGGAAGCGGGCGCTGAAGAACTCCTGGTAGGCGACCTCGTCGCCTTCCAGGAGACGATCGACCAGGGCGCGGTCGTTGGAGATCTGCTCCGCGTCAGCGCGTGCGAGGTCGACCATCGATCCGTAGGTGGCGCGAGGCGGCGAAATCCTTCGCCCCGGAAGCGGATTGCCGTCTCAAGGAGCCGTCTTGCCGACCGGGAAGGGCTCCGGCAGCGAGGAGAAGTCGGTCCAGAGGTCGACGTTGCCGCTCTCGAAGCCGTCGCCGAAGATCAGCTCGCCGTCGGCGAAGCGGGCGACGAAGACGATGGCATTGAGCAGGATCTGCAGGTTGTTGCCCGGTTCCAGGGCGTGGGGCTGGTACTCCCCGGGCTGGTAGACGAGCACGACACCGGTCCACTCCGGGCGGGTGTGCAGGTAACCCAGCAGATGTCCCTGGGTGTCGTAGTCGCTGGCGAAGAGGATCTCGATGTCTCCGGAGCCCGGGAGCAGCTCGAAGCTCGGGTAGCGCTCGTCCGGGGTGTTGTTGAAGAAGGGGTATTCCGCCAGGGGAATGCCCAGGGCCGGATCCTGGAATTCGACGAGGTCGTCGAAGACGAGCCCGTATCGGCTCACGAAATGCCAGGGCGCCGTCGCGATCACATTCTGGCCGTCCTGGGTATTCCACACCACGGTGCCGGTGGCCTCGGCTCCGAGCAACGCCTGCATCGACTGTTTGCCCGCCGTGCGGTAGATCCCGTGGTGGAACGAGATCACCCCGCCACCCTGGGCCAGGAAGCCGTCGACCGCAGCGACGAAGGTTTCCTGCCTCGTCGTGCCGTCGGCCCCGGAAGGAATCCGGTGAGCGAAGTAGATCAGGACGTCGTACGCGGCGGGATCCGACCGGGCCAGGGTCAGTCGTGCGGTCGCCTGCTCCAGGTCGTCGGTAGCGATCTCGTGCAGCGCCTCGGGGCCCGTGTCGAGGTGCAGGCCGGGCAGGCCGCCGAGGGCGAGGGAAAGGTCGCCGGGTTGGGTGAGATCCTCTGGCGGCAGACCATGGGGATTCACCTCGTCGCTCACGATCAGGATCCGCAGTGGGGGATGGGGTGCGGGCACCTGCGCCAAGGCTGCCGCACAGGCCAGGACACTGGTGAAGAAGAGCGCGAGACGGGCCGTGGAAGATCTCGTCATGGGGCCTCCGGGTTGGACCGGAGGCTATCAAAATCCGCTCAACAGGCTCGAAGCGGACGCTTCTGCTCCTCGCTCTTCCAGCGGATGCTGTTCCCTCAGAGGCCATGGAGCTCGAGCTTGGCGCGGCGGAAGTGCCGGCGGCGAAGGGTACCGCCGGATGAGCCGCTCGAAAGGCGTTCGGGCTACCCGGTCAAGGCGTCGCTTTCTTCTCTTTTCGATGGTCCTGCACTACAATCGAGCCATTCGAGCACTTTGCTGATCGCGGTACTCTCGCCGTGAAACGAGAAGGGTCGGAGAATGCGACGTGATTCCTCCGAGGTCACCGAGCTCCTCATCGCCTGGGGCAACGGCGACCCTGATGCCTTCGAGAGCCTGATTCCCGTGGTGTACGACGAGCTGCGTGTGCAGGCCCACCGCTTCTTGCGCAAGGAGCGGGATGGACACACTCTGCAGACCACGGCCCTGGTGCACGAAGCCTATTTCCGCCTGATCGACCAGAAGGCGGTCAGCTGGAAGAATCGGGCGCAATTCTTCGGTATCGCGGCGCAGATGATGCGGCG
Source organism: uncultured Thermoanaerobaculia bacterium (assembly GCA_964565225.1). Classification (GTDB taxonomy): domain Bacteria; phylum Acidobacteriota; class Thermoanaerobaculia; order Multivoradales; family J023; genus CAZMEL01. The sequence goes on from CAZMEL010000080.1 coordinate 19,644, forward strand.
CATCCTGGTAGATCACGCCCGTCGAGCCGCGGTGGCCAAGCGAGGGGGCGGCGAGGTCTTGCTCCCGCTCGACGAACGCATCGCTCTGAAGGCCAGCACGACTCAGCTCCTGGCGCTCGACGACAGCCTCGACGATCTGGCGAGACGTGAGCCCCAGCTCGCGAAGCTGGTGGAGCTGCGGTACTTCGGCGGGCTCTCGAACGATGAGCTGGCCGAGGTTCTCGGTATCTCGGTCCCCACGATCACCCGCCGCTGGAGGATGGCAAAGGCCTGGCTCTTCGCCTCGATGAGCGAAGGCGTCGATCGTGCGGTCTGAGAGCTGGCAGGAGCTGGAGACCCTCTTCGACTCCGTTCTCGAGCAGCCGGAAGGTCGCAGGGAGTCGTTCCTCGCCCGCCATTGCAGCGATCCCGAGCTGCGTCGCGAGATCGATCGACTGCTGGCCGCCGATGCCAGGCGGGGCGAGTTTCTCGAAGGGTCGGCCCTGGCCGATCACGGCGCGGTTCTGGAAGCGGATCCCGAGCTCGGCGAGGCTCCAGAGAATCTCGTCGGAAGGCGGGTGGGTGGGTACCGCCTCGTCGAGGTGCTGGGCCGGGGAGGAATGGGTGCCGTGTACCTTGCCGAGCAGACCCAGCCCTTCGAGCGACAGGTCGCGTTGAAGCTGATCCGTTCGGACCTGGCGGGGAGGGGGGCCGCCGCCCGGTTTCGCGCCGAAGGACGGGCCCTCGCCCGGCTCAGCCACCCCCACGTCGCCCAGGTCTACGAAGCCGGCGTGGCAGAGGGCGGGGTGCCCTACCTGGTCATGGAGCTGGTGCCCGGTGAGCCCCTCACTGTGTATTGTGATCGCAAACGCCTGGGGATCGACGCGCGCCTGGAGCTGTTCCGGCAGATCTGCCGGGGGGTCCAGCATCTCCACCAGCGGGCGGTGATCCACCGCGATCTCAAACCGGCGAACCTGTTGGTGATGGAGGAAGGGGGACGACCGCTTCCCAAGATCATCGATCTCGGCATCGCCCGAGCTCTGGATCGGTCGCCGGGAGACGTAGGTGCCGAGACCGCTCTCTTCGGCACTCCGGCGTATCTCGGTCCCGAAGCCCTGGACCCCGACTACCAGCTCGACACCCGCCAGGACATCTACTCTCTCGGGGTCGTGCTCTGCGAGGTGTTGTTCGGAGCGCGGCCCCGGAGCGCGCCGGGAGGTGACCCACTTCAACGTTTCCGCGAGCTCGGAACCAAGGCCCGGGAGGAGCTCGCGGCCTTGCGGGGCCTGCGCCCCTGGCGTCTCGAAAGGCTGATCCGTGGCGATCTGGGTGCGATCGTGACCAAGGCGACGGCGGTGGACGTCGACGCGCGTTTCTCCTCGGCGGCAGAGCTCGAGGCCGACCTGTTGCGCTTTTCGCAACACCGGCCCGTGGCCGCCCGCCCCCCGACGCTGCTCTACCGACTGCACAGGCTCCTGCGTCGGCGAGCGTTGGTCCTGGCGGCCGGCCTCGCGGTGGTCCTGGCGCTGTTCGCGGGTCTCGTGTTGCGGACTCTCGAGTCCCGCCGCGCCAATCTCGAGGCCGAGGCGACCCGGCAGGTGGTCGACTATCTGATCAACATGTTCCAGCTGTCGGACCCGTCCGAGGCGTTGGGCGATACCGTGACCGCGAAGGAGCTCCTGGTCCGGGGCGAGAACATGGTGCAGCGCGACCTCCGCCACCAACCCCTGCTGCGAGCTCGACTGCAGGACACCATCGGCCGGGTCTATCTCCAGCTGGGAGTCTATGACCGGGCCCGTCCCGTGCTGGAGGACGCTCTCGCAACCCGGATCGAGCAGCTCGGGATCGGCCACCCCGACGTGGTGACCAGCGAAACACGACTGGCGGAAGCGCTGATCGCCCTCGGCGACTTCGAGCTCGCTCGGGCTCACGCTCGCTCGGCTCTGGCCGGGGCCGAGAACCTGGGAGACGAGGGCCCTCGCCAGGTGCTCTCGGCGCTGCTCCTGCTGGTCAATGTCGAGATCATGCAGGGGGACACCGACGCAGCCGATCTCTACCTGCAACGCGCCCTGGAGCTGAGCAGGAGCGCGGGCTGGGAGAACAGCCCCGAGCACATCGAGACTCTGGACCACCTGGGCTGGCTCTCGTCTCGCCGCGGCCGGCAGGCCGAAGCCGAGAGGCTCTTTCGTCAGACCCTCGAGATGAGCCGCGAGATTCTGCCTCCGGACCATCCCGAGATCGCCAGTCATCTCTACTACCTGGGAGTCGGCCTGCTCAACCGGCAGGAGCTGGGTGAGGAAACAGAAGCCATTCTGCTGGAGGCTCTGGAGATTCGCGAGGAGATCCTGGGGAGCGAGCACCCCGAGGTGGCGGATTGCCTGCACAGCCTGGCCAGCTTGTACCAGCTCCAGCGGCGCCTGGACGAGGCCGAGGCCTTCGAGCTGCGGGCTCTCGAGATCCGCGCTTCGGCCTACCCCGACGGCCATTCCTCGGTAGCCCTGAGCGCCAACAACCTGGCCCAGATCTACCATCTGCAGGAAGATTTCGAAGGCGCGGAAGCCCTGTACCGGCGAGCGATCGAAGTGTGGGAAGCCACCATGGGCCCGGACCACGACCTGCTGGCGTCGAGCCTCACCAATCTCGCCGAGCTCTACCTCGATCTCGAGAAGCCCGAGGCGGCTCATCGGATGCTCCAGCGTGCGGTCCGGATCCTGGAGGGCTCATTGGGACCCCGGCATCCCTACCTGGGGCATCCGGTTTCCGGCCTCGGGAGGGCAGCACTGGCCCTGGGCGATCGGCGGGCGGCCGAAAGCCACCTGGCGAGGGCGGTTTCGATCTGGGATGCGGCCGCAGACTATCGCCACCCGGCGATTGCAGAGATCCGGGCCCTGTACGAGAGCGTTCGCGGCTCGGTGTCCGACACCCCCGGCGTCCCGGAGCCCGGCGACGGTCCACTCGAAGATCGTTTTTTTCCCGACCGCTGATCAGAGCCAGCGGATTTTCTCGCGTTAGATCGACAAGAAGCACGAACAGGCCAGGTCGCGACCCATCGGCCAGACGAGGCGCCTGCCGGAGAGCTCTCTTCGCGTGGCGCATCGATGTACCGAGAGAACCTGCGGGTTCCGGAAACCGGGGATCGAGATCCCCAAAGGAGAATCTATGTTCGACAGTAGAAGAACCAGCCTTGCTCTGGCGGCGTTTCTGGCGTTGTGCCTGGTGGCACCGGCCGGAGCGACGACCCTGATTCGCCAGAGTCTCGACGATCTGGTGGTGAAGAACGAGACGGTCTTGATCGGAGAGGTGGTCGACGCCTTCTCCTACTGGAACGACGACGGCACGTTCATTCTCACCGACGTTCGGGTCGTCGCCACCGAGGTGCTCAAGGGCCGGCTGGAAGGCGACGAGGTGACCGTGACCCTGATGGGTGGCACCGTGGGCGACCTCTCGACCCTGATTGTCGGCGGAGCGGTTCTGGAGCCGGGAGCCTCGTATGTGCTCTTCCTCGGCGACGACGACCTTCCGGGCGCACCGGGAGCCCGGACGGTCCGCGATCACATGCAGGGAGCGTTCGACCTGGTGCAGATCGAAGGCGAGCTGCGCGCGGTCAGCCAGGCCAACGGCCATCCCCTGATGCCCGATGCCCTGGGTTACACCGAAGCGGCCGGCGGCGAGGAGGGCTACCCTCTCGACGGGATGGTCGAAACCATGCGTGAGATCGTCGAGATCGCAGCAAAGAAGGGAGCCGCCAATGTTCGCTAAGAGCTCGTGGAAAGGTCTCCCCGCCGCCCTGGTGGGCCTCGTCCTGGTGACTCTCGCCGTCCCCGCCGAGGCGTACCGCATGATCCAGAACCACAGCACCGGCCGGGTCACCGCCGGCGCGGCGGTGAGCTGCCACGCCTCGGGAGGGTTCGCTCATTGGGACACGCGCAACATCTCGTGGCGACTCAACACCTCGGGCCAGGGCTCGGGCAAGACGACTGCGATGCAGAACGCCCTCGCCGAGTGGACGGCGGTCTCGGGCTCGACCTACAACCTCAGCTATGGCGGTACCACCTCTGCCGGCTGGTCGACCGACGGCACCAACACCTTCCTGTGGGCCAACGGCAACGGGTGCACCGGCAGCTGCCTCGCCCTCACCGCCCTGGTGCTGCAGTCGGGCCAGAAAATCGTCGAGAGTGACGTGACCTTCAATGCTTCCAAATCCTGGCGCACCAACGGCACCGACTACGACACCGAGGCGGTGGCGGTGCACGAGCTCGGCCACTCCCTCGGCATCCATCACACCGAGGTCGGCTCCACGCCACGCCCCTCGATGTACGCCTGGTACTTCGGCAGCGGTGGACGCTCCTTGGAGAGCGACGACCGATCGGCGCTGCTCTGCTCGGAGAGCAAATATCCCGTCACGCCGCCGCAGCCGCTCAGCGTCTACATCACCCGGCACGGCTCCTGGAACCCGGCCCAGTACGTGGTGGCCCACGCCAGCGGCGGCGTGCCGCCCTACACCTACGCCTGGTATCGCAAACCGGTCTGCTCCGGTGGCGGTGGAGGACCGTACGATCCGCTGGATCCCGTCCTGCCCGACAAGGACGTGCCCTGCTCCTCCTGGTTCGGGCCGCACTACACCAGCCCACCCGACGAGTGGACCCCGTACCAGGGGCCGAACCAGAACATCCGGGTCGACGTGACCGACAATGCCGGCAACACGAAGACCGCGTACTCCTGGGCCGCCGTCCTGGATTGAACGAGCGCGCCGCCGAGGCCTCGGGCCTCGGCGGCTTCCTCGGGTCACTGCTCCAGGATCTCTACCACCACCGGGCCCCGTACCCGCGCCTTGCAGGCCAGGCGGCAGGGGCCGGGCTCGAGGCCGCAGAGGTCTTCGAGGGTCTCGGATTCGCCGGCATCGGGGGCGGGCTCGAGGTTTTCGCGACCCTGGAGGACACGGATCGGGTCGCTGCCGCAGATGCCGGAGCGGCACTCGGCGACGATCTGGAGGCCGTTCGCCTCGGCGATCTCGAGCAGGGTCTGGCCGGGGGTGACGGGGCAGATCTTGCCCGCGGGCTGGAAGGTGACGCTGGGGCCGCCGGGCACCGGAGGCGGGGTCTGGGCGGCTCGCGCCTCGGTGTGCGGGAGGCGGAAGGCCGAGGTCGACTGGGCGAGGCCGGAGTCGAGCACGGCGTCCGGCTGGCTGCTGAAGGTGAATCGTTGCTGGCCGACCAGGAATTGATCGCCGTGCTCGAGGCGGGTCTGTCCCTGGACCCGGAGCAGGGTGCCGTTGGCGCTCATCAGGTCTTTGACCAGGAGACGCCCGCGATCGAGGGAAATCGCCAGCTGCCGGCGGGAGAGGGTGCCATCGGAGGCATCGAGCACGACGTCGCAGCCCTTGCGCCCGAAGACCGTCGAGCCCGGGCCGGCGGCGTGCCGGGCACGTTCCTGGCCCTGGGCATCGTAGTGGATCAGGCGGAAGGCGCCCGCGGCGCCCTCGACCAGCAGGAATTGACGACCGGCGCGCAGCAGGTCGCCGTGGTGGAGCTCGATCTTGCGCCGTGAGGGAACCACCCGGAACACCCCGGCCTCGGCTCCTTCGTCTTGCAGGATGGCCTGGTCGCCGTCGAGGGTGACCGAAGCGTGGCGCGGCGAGAGGTGGGCGTCGTCGGGAAAGCAGAGATCGCAGCCCTGGCGACCGACGGTGGTCGGGCAGCCGGCGGCGAGAGGATATTCTTCGCTCTCCGCTCCCGAGGGCAGGAATCGTACGAGCCAGGCGCCGGCTTCTTCGGGAGGGGGAGCTGCCAGCTCGGCCAGGGGTTTGTCGAAGATCGCCGACATGACCGCCGACACCGAGTGGTCCGCGGGCGCTTCGGGCTCGGGCAAGACGGAATCCTCGACCCGGGTATCGATTGGCACGACGCCATCGAGCCGCTGGCGCACCACCTGGGCCACGAGCACCCCGTCGCGCAGGGCGGATTTGATGTTGCCGCGGTGTTTGATCTCGCGAAACGTGGCGGGATCGGCGCGGAAGTCGTCGGCTTCGAGATAGGCCTGGCTGAGGATGTCGCCCAGCAGGTAGACCTGGGGCCGGATGGTCTCGAGGTAGCGGTTGACCACCATCCGTTTGCGACCTCGGGGGCCGCCGACCGCCATGTGGATTCCCATGGAGCGCAGGAAGGCCTCGGGCAGGTCTTCGCCGATGCAGGCGATGACCGACTCGTTGGGGATCTCCAGCAGGGAAGCCTCGGTGCTGCGCCCGGGCACCTGCCGCCGGTCGATCCGGAGGGCCAGGTGCGACCGGCGGTCGTCGCCGGGCAGGGCCATCAGGGGCTCGCTGTGGGGGTGGTAGCGAATGTTGCCGTTGCCGGCGTAGGCCTCGAAGAAGACCTCCGCCAGCGCCTTGGAGACCCGGGGCAGCTTGTCGCCGCGGTACGACCAGTGCACGGCGCTGGAGTCACCGGCCGCGGCCTTGGCGTTGGAGAGGGCGATCACCGCCTCGGCGGCCGAGGTACCGCCGCCGACCACGCAGGCGGGTGAGCCGACATAACGCTCGGGATCGTCGAGGCGGAAGGCGATACCCTGGGTATCCCCGGGAATGTCGAAGCTCCGGGGCACGCCGCGTCCGAGGGCCAGGGCGACGTGGCGCGCGTGGAACAGGAGCTCTTGCCGCTCGCGGTGGTCGTAGGCTCTGGCGGCGTAGAAACCACCGGCGTTCGGCTCCAGACCGGTGAGCTCGACTCCCACCCGGTGCTGGATCTCGCAGCTCGAGCACAATCCGCGGTAGCGGCCGCAGAGCTCGTCCTTGTCGATGGGAGCAAAGGCCAGCCCGGCTACTGAGGAGCCACCGGCAGGAAAGGCCATGCGGCTGCCACCGCCGAAGCTCGGGAGGATCAGCTTCTCTTTCGAATAATCGCGGATGCGGCGCATGAGATCGTCGGTTTCGATCACCAGCACCGAGAGTCCGAGCTCTCGGCCTCGTACCGCGGCGGCGATGCCCGCCGGGCCGCCGCCGACGACCAGGAGATCCATGGGTTGTGTAGCGCTCAAGAGGGT
>CAZMEL010000081.1:0-26581 GCA_964565225.1 uncultured Thermoanaerobaculia bacterium
CATTCCCGGCGTCACCTCCATGCCCCTCGAAGCCACCTACCTGTCATGGGTCGAGTTCTCGGGCACCGGGGGTGCCGGGGGGCGGAAAGGCCGGGGGCGAGAACGGACCCGGGCCGGAGGTCGGCGGGTCGCCGTACCCCGAGAGGCTCTTGGAGCTCCCCTGCTGCTCGGCGAGCACGGTCTTCAAGTCGGCGACTCCGGCCACCCGACCGCCGACGAAGGTGTGGACCAGCTCGTGATCGTCGTCGAGATCGAAGGCCTCGCGAATCGGCTCGAAGCCCACACCGCCGAGGGGAGTGAGCCCGAGGCGTCGATCGAAGGCCTCCTGCATCAGGAGCTGGCCCATGTACCCGGCCTCGAGCAGGCAGAAGTCGCGGGCGAGCGCGGGGTACAGGGGCGCTACCGCCCGCAGCTTGCCGATCAGGAACAGGGAGAAGGCGGCTTCGTCGAAGATCGGCTGGTTCGGCGGACCGTGCAGGGAGCGGTCGATCTCGATCCCGGTGCGGAGCTGGCGCAGCTGGTGGTGCTGCGGGTCGTAGAAGTAGGTGCCTCCGGCCAGGCCCTCCACGCGGCCTTCTTTGACGTGCAGGTAGGTCTGCACCGGGTACAGGCCGCCGCCGGAGGGATAGCGGTATTTCGGCAGCGGTAGACCGGTGGGTTGCACGAAACGCAAGCAGCCGAGCCAGGCGCCGAGAGCGGCGAGGGGAATCTCCTCGGGCTCGTAGTGGCGGTAGCTGCGGCGAGCGGTGAATTTGTGCTCCTCCGACTCGTCCCACGGGGGCTGGGCCAGTGCGATCGGCTCGGCCGGGGTGTCTGAGCGCAGGCCGTGTTGGGCCAGCTTGAACTCCAGGCGCCCGAGGGGATCGTAGATCGCTCGCTGCGACCAATCCGGGCGTTCGATGTCCTGGGTCATCGACCACTGGAGGTCGGCGCCGGCTCCCGGGGGGGCGGCGGGGCCGCCGGAGGTCACCACCGCCTTGGCCTGCTGCATCTGGTCGAAATCACGGGCGTCGACCTGCTCGCCGAGGAAGGCCTCCTGCAGGCTCCGGGACTCGTGCCGGATCCCACCACCCACGACCACGTGCACCAGCTCGTCGGTGGGTAGCAGCCCGAAGTGTTCACGCACCGGCTCGAAGGCGATGCCGCCCAGCGGGCAGAGGCCGAGGCCGAGGGACGGCGCCTCCTCCATCAACATCTGCGCCATGTAGCCCGCCTCGAGGAAGCAGAAATCCCTTCCGAGGTCGGGATACAGCGGGCCCACCGCCGTGTGCCGGCCGACGAAGAAGAGGGTGAAGGCCGAGGACTCGGCGATGGGGAAGTTGTCCGGCGGGTGCAGCTCGTCGCCCGCGGGCTCCGGAGAGAGCCGGTCGAGGCGGTGTGCCTTGGGCTGGTAGTAGTAGATGCCGCCGTCGAGGCCCTCCACCCGACCCGGCTTCACGGAGAGGTAGAGCTGCACCGGATAGAGCCCGCCGCCCGAGGGGTAGCGGTACTTCGGCAGCGGAAACCCCTGGGGTTGGATCTGCCGCAGGTTGGCGAGGAGCAGGCCAAGGGACGAGAGGGAGATCTCGTCTTGCAGGTAGTGGCGGTAGCTCAGCCGAGAGGCGAAGAGATCGAGGCTCTCGGAGGCCGCGGGTAGATCGACGAGCGCTCGATCGTCGAGGTCGTGCCGCAGGCCGAGCTTCCGGAGCTTGAACTCCAGACGCTCGAGCGGGGTGTAGATGGGCTCGATCTCGAGGCCCGCCAGGCGGTCCGGCGCCGCCGGCAAGGCGTCGGGCGAGGGTCCGGCCGAGCCGTTCTCGCTCTCGAGGGTTTCCTGGAAACCGCGGGCGATGTAGGCCACCAGGCGGCGACGGCGGGCAGAGGGATCCTCGGCGTCGCTCAGCTCGGGGGCGGTGACCACCGCCGCGGGCACCTCGGGGTGCTCCGCGAGCACCGCCTCGATCTCTCCCAGCTCCACCCGGTGCCCCTGGATCTTGACCTGGAAATCGGCGCGGCCGAGGAACTCCAGCTGGCCGTCGGGCAGGTAGCGGCCGAGGTCTCCGGTGCGGTAGAGCCGCAGGGTCCGTTCGGGATCCTCGGGGTCGGGCAGGGTGAGGAAGGAGCTCGCGGTCTTTTCTTCGTCGCGCCAGTACTCGCGCGCCAGGCCGATCCCACCGATGTAGAGCTCGCCCGGAACCCAGGTGGGCCGGGGGCGCAGGGCCTCGTCGAGCACATACCAGGTCTGGTTGTCCATCGGGCGCCCGTAGGGGATGCTCGCCCAGGTCGGGTCGACCTCGCCGATCGGGTAGAGGATCGACCAGATCGAGGCTTCGGTGGCGCCGCCGAGGCTGATCACCTCGGCATCGGGTGCCTCGGCGCGGATGCGGTCGGGCAGACCGAGGGGAACCCAGTCTCCCGAGAGCAGGGCCAGGCGCAGGCTCGGCGGCAGGGTGCCAACATCGACTCCTCCGTCACCGTCACCGTCGGTGGAGCGGCTCTCGAGCAGCAGGTCGAGCAGGGCCGGTACCGAATTCCAGAGGGTGATCTCGTGGCGGAACAGGAGCTCTCGCCAATGCCCGGGATCCCGGTCGCTGCCGACGCGCGGAATCACCATCGTGCCCCCGGCTGCGAGCACGCCGAAGAGGTCGTACACGGAGAGATCGAAGCTCAGGGACGACAGCGCCAGCACCCGGTCCTCGGGACCGACCCGGAAGCGACGGTTGATGTCGAGGATCGTGTTCACAGCTCCCCGGTGCTCGATCGCCACACCCTTGGGCCGGCCGGTGGAGCCCGAGGTGAAGATCACGTAGGCGAGGTCACAGGCCTTCTGGGGCGGCTCCACCGAGGGCTCTGCGGCCGGTAGAAGGCCGTGGTCGACGGCGCGATCGACCGCCAGCCGCTCACGAGACGGCTCTTCGGGCCAGGGGACCGTGTCTTCCAGCCACGACTGGGTGAGCACCAGCCGGACCTCTCCGACCTCCAGCAGGTACTGCAGGCGCGCCGCGGGCAGGTCGGCGGCGATCGGCAGGTAGGCGGCGCCGCTGTGTTGCACGCCGAGGGCGGCCACGGCCTGCTCCCAACCCTTCTCCATGACGATGGCGATCAGCTGGTTCGGGCCCGCGCCCCGTTCCCGCAACCAGGCGCCGATTCCCGCGGCGTGGCGCTCGAGCTCTCCGTAGCTCATCCGCCGCTCGCCCGTCGCGCGGGCGGCCACCAGGGCGAGGGAGTCGGGCCTCTCGATCGCCTGGTGGGACACCAGAGTGTGCAGGCGCAGCGGCTCGAGAGTTGTGAGATCGCCGGACGTCCGGTTGCTGGCGGCCCGCAGCTCCCGTTGCTCGGCGGGCAGCAGATCGAAAGAGCTCGCGTTCCACAGCTCCTCGTTGTGGGCGAGGCTCGCCAGCAGGTGGTTGTAGGCACCGAAGAGGGCGTCGACCAGGCCTTCGGGGAAGAGGTCTTCGACCACGTCCCAGGTCCAGCTGATCCCCTCGCCCTGGTCGGTTACCTGGTGGTCGAGCCACACCTGCGGCGTCTGGGAGACGCTGTAGACCACCTCGCCCGCCCGCGGCTCCTGGGCGTCCCGGGCCTCCGTTTCGCCTCCGGCCGCGCTGGAGCCCGCGCTCGATTCCTCCGGGCGACCGTCGCGGAACAGCCGGCTGGTGAAGACGATCGGCATCAGCTCGGCGGTCGCCTGTCCCTGGGCTCGGGCGAGGTCGCGGAGAACCCGCACGCCGCTGTAGTAGCGGTGATCGAGGTCGGTCCACAGCTGCTCCTGCAGGCGCCGGGCCCGGAGAGCGAAGGAGGTCTCGCCGCGCGGGTCGGAGCTGTTGTCGACCTCGAGCAGGGTGAGGGAGGTGAAATCACCCATCACGCCGTTGATCTGCGGATGCAGCGGCAGGCGATTGAAGGTGGTGAGGTTGAGCGTGAAATGGGGGCTGCGGCTCCAGGTGGCCAGGACCTCGGCGAAGGCCGCGAGCAACAGGCCCGACGGAGTGAGCCCGAGCTCCTTGCCGCGGGTTCGGAGCACCTGCCACTCGCCCTCCGAGAGATGGCCCGCGCGGCGCACGAAGCGCGGCGTCTCCTGCGCTTCCGGCGCCCGAGCGAGGGGTAGCTGGGGAGCCGGGGGCAGGGTGGTGAGGCGGCGTCGCCAGTACTGCTCGCAGCGGTGGTACAGATCCGTTTCGCGGATCGTCTCCTCGGCCAGCACGTAATCGCGGAAGCTGACCTCGAGCTCCTCGAGGGTCTCCTCGCTGCCGGGAAAGGAGCGGGCGAGCTCCCCGAAGAGGATCAGGGAGCTCCAGGCGTCGGAGATCAGGAGGTCGAAGCTGAGGTGCAGGCGGGTGCGGCCGCTCGGCAGACGGGTGGCGCGGACCTCGAAGAGGGGCCAGCGGTCCGCCGGCAGCACCTGGTGCGACATCTGCTGGCGGATGGCCTCGATCTGCCGTTCCGCCTCGGCCTCCGTAGCCTCGCCGAGGTCGAGCCACCGGACCTCGTAGGGCGGCACGTGCTCCAGGATCTGCTGCCGTCCGTCGGCCAGGAAAACGAGCCGGAGGGCATCGTGACGATCGATCATGCGGCGGAAGGCGGTGGTGAACGCCGCGTGGTCGAACTCGGCGCTCTCCATCTCGGTGTAGGAGTGAGCCGCCACCCCGCCGAGGGTGAAGGCCGAGAGCCGGCCGACCCAGTAGGCTTCCTGCACGTCGTTGAGGGGGAAGGGCTCGTAGCGCGCCTGCGGGTCGGGCACCAGATCCGGCAGCACCGCCGCCACGTTCGCCGCCTCGCCGCCGCTGGCGCGGATCTGGGCCACGGCCTCCGCCAGGCTCTCGATGGTGAGGTGATCGAAGAGGGTGCGCAGGGAGATCTCGATCCCGAGCTCCTCGCGCAGGCGGTTGATCAGCTGGATCGCGAGAATGGAGTCGCCGCCGAGGTCGAAGAAATTCTCTTCGATCCCCACCGTTTCGGCTTCCAGGAGCTCCGTCCACAGGGCGACCAGGCGTTGCTCGATGGGAGTCCGGGCGCCGCTCCTCTCGTCCTCGTCCTGGGCCTGATCGGGGGCGGGTAGAGCCTTGCGATCGACCTTGCCGTTGGCGGTCAGGGGTAGGCTCCCGAGCTCTACGAAGAGGCCCGGCACCATGTACGAGGGCAGGGAGTCTCCGAGGAAGCTGCGGATCTCCTCGCGGTCGAGGATCGAGCCCTCGGCGGGGACCACGTAGGCCACCAGCCGCCGCGGGCCGCGGCCGCCCGAGGTGGTGCGCGACTCGGGGGCGGTGACCACCGCGGAGGCGACCGCGGGGTGGCGGAGCAGTGCCGCTTCGATCTCGCCCAGCTCGATGCGGTAGCCCTGCACCTTGACCTGGAAGTCCGCCCGCCCCAAGAACTCGATGTTGCCGTCGGGCCGGAAACGACCGAGGTCGCCGGTGCGGTAGAGGCGCTCGCCGGTGTGCGGGTGGGTCACGAAGCTGGTGGCGGTCTTCTCCTCGTCGCGCCAGTACTCGCGCGCCAGGCCGATGCCGCCGATGTAGAGATCGCCGGGTACCCACGTGGGCGCCTGGCGCAGGTAGCGGTCGAGGACGAAGAAGGTCTGGTTGTCGAGGGGTTTGCCGTAGGGCACGCTGGGCCAGGACGGGTCGAGATCCCGCACCGGGTGGGAGATCGACCAGATCGAAGCCTCGGTGGCGCCGCCGAGGCTGACGACCTCGGCTCCCGGGGCCTGGGCCCGCAACCGCTCGGCCACGTCGAGGGCCAGCCAGTCACCGCTCAGCAGCACCAGGCGCAGGCACTCGGGGATCTGGTTCTCGCGGGTGGCAGCGTATTCGAGCAGGATCTCGAGCAGGGCCGGCACCGAGTTCCAGACCGTGACCCGGTGCTCGTGCAGCAGCTGCGACCAGCGCGACGGGTCGCGGTTGGCCCAGGGCTCCGGCATCACCAGTGCGCCGCCCGCGGCGAGCAGGCCGAAGACGTCGTACACCGAGAGGTCGAAGGTCAGGGCCGAGAGGGCGAGCGCTCGGTCCTCGGGGGTCAGCCCGAACCGGCGGTTGATGTCGAGCACCGTATTCACCGCACTCCGGTGCTCGATCGCCACACCCTTCGGCTGGCCGGTGGAGCCGGAGGTGAAGATCACGTAGGCCAGGTCACCCGGGCCGCTGGGAGCGCTGGCGAACGAGCCGGTGATCTCCGCCACGGGAGGCAGCTCGTCGACCGCCAGGAGCTCGATGCCCTCGGGCCAGGCCAGCTCCTCGACGAGCCGTGCCTGGGTGAGCACCTGCCGCACTCGCCCGTTGTCGAGCAGATAGGCGCGACGCTCCGCCGGCCAGGCGGGGTCGATGGGGAGGTAGGCCGCTCCCGAGCGCACCACGCCGAGCGCGGCCACCACCTGCTCCCAGCCCTTTTCCATCACAATCGCCACCAGGGTGTTGGCCTCGGCGCCTCGCGCCGTCAGCCGGTCCGCCACCGCCTGGGCATGGCGGGCCAGCTCGAGGTAGCTCAGGCTGCGCTCGGCGGTGAGCACCGCCGGGTGCTCGGGCCGCTGGCGCAGCTGCTCGGCGAAGAGGGCGTGAAGGGTGGTCTCCACAAGCGGCCGTTCGGTGCGGTTGACCTCGGCCACCAGCTGCCGTTGGGCGGCCGGCCGCAGCTCGAAGCTCTCCTGCTGCCAGCTCTCCTCGTCCGCGGCCAGGTTTTCCAGGAGTTGGGAGAAGGCCGAGAACATGTCGTCGAGCAGGCCCTCGGGAAAGAGGTCTTCCACCGCGTCCCAGGTCCACACCAGGTCGCCATCCTCTTCGGAGACCTGTTTGTCGAGCCAGACCTGCGGGGTCTGGGAGATGCTGTAGACCACCTCGCCCCGCGGACGATCGACCTCTTCGGCCTCCGTCTCGACTCCGGCGTTGCGATGGAAGAGGCGGCTGGTGAAGATCACCGGCATCAGGGCACCCGGCGCCCGACCCTGGCGCCGGGCCAGATCGCGGACCACCTGGACACCGCTGTAGTGGCGGTGATCGAGGTCGTCCCAGAGCTGTTCCTGGACCCGGCGGGCTCGCAGCTCGAAGCTCGCGGGTGTCGACCGATCGACGGCCAGCAGGGTCAGCGAGGTGAAATCACCGACCACTTCGTTGATCTGCGGGTGCACCGGCAGTCGGTTGAAGGTGGTCACGTTGAGGGTGAAGAGCGGATTGCGGCTCCAGGTGCCGAGCACCTCGGCGTAGGCCGCCAGCACCAGCCCCGAAGGGGTGAGGCCGGCTCGCGACGCTCGCTGCTGTACCCGACCCCAGGCGTCGGCCGGCAGGTGGGCCCGACGGCGCACGAAGGTCGGCTGCTCGATGCTGGCGGGATCGCGGGCCAGGGGCAGATCGGGGGCCGGCGGAATCTCCTCCAGGCGCCGGGTCCAGCGCTCTTTCGAACGCCGGTACGCCATCGTTTCGGTCATCTGCTCTTCGGCCAGCAGGTAGTCGCGGAAGGTGAGCTCGAGCGGAGGCAGCTCCAGGTCCGGGTTCTCGGCGAAGAGGCCGAACTCCCGCAGCAGGATCTCCGAGCTCCAGGCGTCGGAAATCAGGAGATCGAAGCTGATGTGGATGCGGTAGCGATCTTCCCCGTGGCGGCTGATGTAGAGCTCGAACAGAGGCCAGCGATCGGTGGGCAACACCTGGTGCGACAGGCGTTGGCGCAGCCGAGCCAGCGCCTCGCGACCCTCCTGCGAGGGCATGGTGGTGAGGTCGAGGATCGGGATCTCGAGGTCGGGCACCGTCTCGAGCACCTGCTGGCTGCCATCGGTCGGGAAGATGCAGCGCAACATGTCGTGGCGCTCGATCAGACGTCTCCAGGCCCGCTCGATTCGTTCCGGCTCTCGGGTGGTGATCTCCACCTCGAGGTAGGAATGGGCGGCGACGTTGCCCAGCTCCAGGTTGTCCATCCGGCCGAGCAGGTAGGCCTGCTGGACCTGGTTGAGGAGGAACGGCTCGAACCGGGCCTCCGGAGCCGGGGTGACCACGAGCTTCTCCTCGTCGCTCTCCGCCAGACCGCCGCCCGTGGAGTCCGCTTTCAGCTGGGCGATCTGCGCGGCCAGGGTGGCGATGGTGGAATGCTCGAAGAGCTCGCGCAGGGAGATCTCCACCTGGAACGCCTGGCGCAGCCGCGAGAGCATGCGGATGGCCACCAGGGAGTTGCCGCCGAGGTCGAAGAGCTCGTCGTGGATGCCGAGGGAGTCGACCTCGAGCAGCTCCTTCCACAGCTCCGCCAGGTCGCTCTCGAGCCGGGTCCGCGGCGCCACTTGCTCCTCGGCGGCGAGCTCGAGGGAGTCGGGTGCCGGGAGGGCCTTGCGGTCGATCTTGCCGTTGGCGGTGAGGGGGAAGGTCGCGAGGGGCACGAAGGCCGCGGGCACCATGTAGGAGGGCAGGCGCTCCTCGGCCAGGGCTCGCAGCTCCTCGGGGGCGGCGGGCTCTCCGGCCTCGGACGGCGTGTGGTACGCCACCAGGCGACGTTTTTCGTCGCGAGCCTCGCCGGTGACCTCGACCAGCACATTGGCCACCGCCGGGTGCTCGCGGAGGGCGGACTCGATCTCGCCGAGCTCGATGCGGTAGCCCTGGATCTTGATCTGGAAGTCCTCGCGGCCGAGGAACTCGATGTTGCCGTCGGGCAGGCGGCGGCCGAGGTCGCCGGTGCGGTAGCCGCGCTCGCCCCCCGGCAGCACCGGGAAACGTTGGGCGGTCTTCACCGGATCGCGCCAGTAGCCGCGGGCGAGGCCCACACCGCCGATGTAGAGCTCGCCCGGCACCCAAACCGGGCACGGCTCGAGATTCTCGTCGAGCACGTGGAGCTGCTGGTTGGCGAGGGGTTTGCCGTAGGGAATGCTGGCCCATTCGGGATCGCGGTCGCCGATCGGGAAGGCGATCGACCAGATCGCCGCCTCGGTCGCACCGCCGAGGCTGACCACCTCCGCACCCGGGCGATGGCTCCGCAGGCGGTCGGCGATGTCGACCGGCAGCCAGTCGCCGGAGAGCATGGCCAGCCGCAGGGACTCGGGAATCGCGGGCTCGCTCCCCGGCGTGGCGGCGAGGTCGTCGGCGTGCTCGAGCAGCAGCTGGAGCAGCGCCGGCACCGAGTTCCACACGCTCACCCGATGCTCCGCCAGCAGCTCTGCCCAGCGGCTCGGATCGCGGCGGGCGGCGCTTTCGGGCAGCACCAGGGCGGCCCCCGCGGCCAGGGTGCCGAAGAGGTCGTAGACCGAGAGATCGAAGTTCAGCGCCGAGAGGGCGAAGACCCGGTCGTCCGGGCCCACACGGAAGCGGTGGTCGATGTCGAGCACGGTGTTGGCGGCGCTGTGGTGCTCGATCGCAACACCCTTGGGCTCGCCGGTGGAGCCGGAGGTGAAGATCACGTAGGCGAGGTCCCGCTCACCGACTGTGGGCAGGGCGATATCGACCGGGGTGGCGGGCAGGCCGAGGTCTTCGGGGCGCGCCTCGTCGAGAGTCAGGCAGCGCACGGACTCGGGCCATTCGAGCTCGAGGTGGCTCTGGGTGAGCACCACCTCGACCCGGCCATTGTCGAGCAGATAGTCGCGCCGCGCCGCCGGCCACTCGGGATCGATCGGCAGGTAGGCGGCGCCCGCCCGCAGGATGCCGAGAGTCGCCGCGGCCTGGGTCCAGCCCTTGTCCATCACCACCGCCACCAGATGGTCGGGGCGGGCTCCGGCGTCGACCAGCCAGGCGGCGAGGTCGCGGCTGTGGGATTCGAGCTGGCCGTAGGTCAGGGTGTGGCTGCCGGTGATCACCGCCGGGTCGTCACGGTGCTCGTCGACCCGTTCGAGGAAGAGGCCGTGCAGGGTGGCGGCGGGCGCGTCCGGGTCCCGCAGCGCCTGCTCGGTGGCATTGGTCTCGGCGAAGAGCATTTCCTGCTCGGGAGGCAACAGGCGGCAGGGCACCCGGTGCCAGGTCGTCTCGCTTTCGGCCAGGCCCAGCAGCAGGCGGCGATAGGCGTCGAACA
This sequence comes from uncultured Thermoanaerobaculia bacterium, assembly GCA_964565225.1. Lineage (GTDB taxonomy): Bacteria > Acidobacteriota > Thermoanaerobaculia > Multivoradales > J023 > CAZMEL01. Next base: position 9,949 of record CAZMEL010000081.1, read on the forward strand.
TGGCGTCGAGAAGGCCTTCGGGGAAGAGGCCGACCACCGAGTCCCAGTTGAGCTGCAGGTTCCCGCCCTGCTCCACGGCCTGGTGGTCGAGCCACACCTGTGGGGTCTGGGAAATGGCGTAGCCGAGATCGCGATTCCAATCGTCGGCTTCGGCCGCCCCGTCTCCGGCGGCGGGGGCCGCGTCGGGAGACGCCTCGTTGGTCTGGCCCTCGTAACGTGCGAGCAGGCTGGTAAAGACCACCGGCATGAGGGCACCGGGAGCCCGCCCCTGGAAGCTGGCCAGGTCGCGCAACACCTCGACCCCATTGACGAAACGATGCTCGAGATCCTGCCACAGGCGCTCCTGCAGGCGCTGGGCGCGAGTGGCGAAGGATTGCGCGGCCCGGTTGTCGATCGCCAGCAGAGTGAGGGAGGTGAAGTCGCCCACCACGTTGTCGATCTGTCGGTGCAGCGGCAGACGCCGGAAGGTGGTGACATTGAGCGCCAGCTGGCGGCTGCGGCTCCAGGTGCCGAGCACCTCGCCAAAAGCCGCCATGAGCACTCCGGAGGAAGTGAGGCCGAGCTCCCGGGCGCGTTCTTGCAGCCGATCCCACCGTGCCTTTTCCAGAATCAGGGAGCGACGCTGGAAGCGGGGTGTGCCGAGGTTGGAGGGATCCGTGGCCAGGGGCAGCTGCGGGCCTGCCGGCAGCTCGGGAATGCGCTCCTTCCAGTAGCTTCGCGAGCGGGCGACCAGCTCCGAGTCCTGGAGCTCGCGCTCGGCTTCGAGATAGTCGCGAAAGGTCACCTCGAGGGGCGGCAGCTCTTCGTCGGGATGCTGCAGGTAGCGTCGCAGGTCGTCGAAGAGGATCTGTGCGCTCCAGGCGTCGACGATCAGCAGATCGAGGCTGAAGTGGAAGCGCGTCGCCGTGTCGTCGACCTGGGAGGCGCGGAACTCGAACAGGGGCCAGCGGTCGGTGGGTCGCACCTGGTGCGACATGCGCTGTCGCAGGGCCTCGCGGCTGGCCTCGGCCTCCTCCGGCGGCAGGTCCCGAAAGTCTTCGAGCTCGACCCGGTAGGGCGGCACGTCTTCGAGGATCTGCTGCCTGCCGTCGGAGTGGATCACCGCCCGCAACATGTCGTGCCGCGCGACCACCCGCTGCCAGCCCTGGCTGAAGGCGTCGAGGTCCACGTCGGCGCCGCCGTCGATCTCCAGGTAGTAGTGAGCGGCCACGTTGCCCAGCTCGAAGACCTCCAGCCGGCCGACCCAGTAGGCCTGCTGGATCTCGTTGAGCGCAAAGGGCTCGTGGCGCTTCTCGGGGGCCGGGGTGAGCATCGGCAGGGCCGCGGCCGCGGAGTCGCCGCTCTCCTGGAAGTGGGTGACCAGCTCGGCGAGGCCGGCCACGGTGGGATTGGCCAGGAGCTGACCGAGGGGGATCTCCACGTCGAGGGACTCCCGCAGCTGGCCGGCGATCTGGATCGCCACCAGGGAGTTTCCGCCGAGATCGAGCAGATTGTCGAAGACGCCGAGAGTCTCGAGGTCGAGCAGGCGCCGCCAGATGCCGGCGATCTCTTCTTCCAGGGGATTGCGTGGCGGGGTGAAGGCGGCGCCGCCACTGGCTCCCTCCTCCTCCGGATCCGGCAGGGCCCGCCGGTCGATCTTGCCGTTGGCGGTCAGCGGCAGGGCGTCGAGGGCGACATACGCGGTAGGCACCATGTAGGAAGGAACCTTGGCCTCGAGAAAGGCTCGAAGGTCGGTGGCTTCCGCCGCCCCTCCGGCCGCGGCGGGCGGCACGTGGTAGGCCACCAGCCGCTGGTTGCCGTGGCGCTCGCCGAGCACGGTGACCACTGCCTGGTCGACCGCCGGGTGCTGCAGCAGGGTCGACTCGACCTCTCCGAGCTCGATGCGGTGGCCGCGGATCTTGACCTGGAAGTCCGCCCGGCCCAGGAACTCGATGTTGCCGTCGGCCCGCAGGCGCCCGAGGTCGCCGCTCTTGTAGAGGCGCTCGCCGTCGCGCGGCAGGCCCGGATGCTCCTTCGCCCCTGCCGGGCGCCGGAAGGTGAGGAAGCTCGCAGCGGTGCGTTCTTCGTCGTCCCAATAACCGCGGGCGAGTCCGTCGCCCGCGATGTAGAGCTCGCCGGGCACCCAGTCGGGGCAGGGCTCGAGGGAGGAGTTGAGCACGTAGTAGCGGGTGTTGGCCAGGGGCTGGCCGTAGGGAATGCTCGACCACGCGGGATCGACCTCGCCGACGCGGTAGTGGATATCCCAGATGGTGGTCTCGGTGGGGCCTCCCGAGGCGATGATCTCCAGCTCGCCCATCTCCGGCTCGCCCAGCAGGCGGCGCAGACGGTCGGGAAGGTCGACCGGGATCCAGTCGCCGGCGAGGATCACCCAGCGCAGGTCCCGCGGCAGCCGCTCGTCGCGCTCCTCGGGCGGCAGGCTCTCGAGGTGGGTGACGAGCATCTGCAGAAAGGCTGGCACCGAGTTCCAGCGGGTCACCCGATGGCGCCGCATGAGCTCCGCCCAATGCGAGGGCTCCTGGCGCTGGGCGGCTTCGGGCAACACCAGGGTGCCGCCCGCGGCGAGGATGCCGAAGACGTCGTAGACGGAGAGATCGTGGTGCAGGGCCGTGACCCCGAGCACCCGGTCTTCGGGACCGATTCCATAGCGGCGGTTGATGTCGAGGAAACGGTTCACCGCGCTCCGGTGCTCGATCATCACTCCCTTGGGCAGGCCGGTGGAGCCGGAGGTGTAGATCACGTAGGCCAGGCGACGGTTGGGAAGCTCGACCTCCAGGGCGGGCAGGGGCGAGTCGTCGAGCTCGGCGGTCTCGGTCTCGCGGTCGAGCTCCAGCCGCTCGACGTGCTCGGGCCAGTCGAGATCCGCCAGGGAGGAGTGGGTGAGGGCGATGTGCACCCGTCCGTGGTCGAGCAGATAACGGAAACGCTCCGCCGGCAGCTCGGGATCGATGGGCAGGTAGGCGGCACCACTGGCGTGGGTGCCGAGGGCGGCCACCACCTGGTGCCAGCCCTTGGGCATCACCACCGCGACCAGAGATTCGTCCGCGGGATCGAGCCCGTGGGCCGCGAAGCGCTCGCGCAGCCACCGCCCCAGGCGATGGGCGCGCTGTTGGAGCTCGTCGTAGCTCAGGGTGATCTCGGGAGCGATCACCGCGGGGTGCTCGCCCCGCCGGTCGACGCTCTGGGTGAAGAGATCGAAGAGGGTGTGCTCGGGGATCGTGTCCGGCTCCCGGGCGCGTTCGAGCACCGCGGCTCTGTGCTCGAGCTGGGACTCCGGCAGAAGGCCCCGCGGCGGCCGGTCCCAGCCGCGATCGTCGACCAGACGGCCCACCAGGCGGCGGTAGGCGTGGAAGAGCTCTTCGAGCAGGCCGGCGGGGAAGAGCTCCTCGACGCCGTCCCAGCTCAGAACCAGCTCTCCGTTGTCTTCGAGCACCTGGTGGTCGATCCACACCTGGGGGGTCTGGCTGGCGGTGAAGACCCCTTCACCGAGCTCGTCGAGCAGGGCCGAAGGAGACGAGGAACCTTCGGAGTCGAGGTTGAGGAAGCTGGTGAAGACCACCGGCATCAGCGCACCCTGGGCCGAGCTCTGCACCCGGGCCAGCTCGCGCAACACCTTCACGCCGCTCACCTGGCGGTGCTCGAGGTCGCTCCACAGCCGCTCCTGGACGCTGCGCACCCGAGCCTCGAAGCTGTCGTCGGGAGCGTGGGCCACGCCGAGCAGCACCATCGAGGTGAAGTCGCCGAGGATCTGGTCGATCTGGGGATGCAGCGGCAGACGGTTGAAGAGAGTGACATTGATCGTCAGGTCCGGGCTCTTGCTCCACAGGCCGAGCACCTCGGCATAGGCGGTGAGCAGCACCGCGGCGGGAGTGAGGCCGCGCTGAGAGATTCGTGTCTTCACCTCGCTCCAGGTCTCGGCGTCGAGGGAGAACTGGTGGTGGGCGAAGCGCGGGCGGTCGAGCTCGCCGGGGTTGCGCTCCAGGGGCAGCTGCGGAGCGGCCGGCAGATCTTTGACCCGCTCGCGCCAGTAGGCGAAGGATTTCTGGTAGAGCTCGCTCTCCTGGAGCGCGATCTCCGCCAGCACGTAGTCGCGGTAGCTCAGCTCGAAGGGCGGCAGCTCGACGTCGGGGTTCTGGTAGAAGCTCACCAGATCGGCGAAGAGCAGGCGCAGGCTGCCGCCATCGACGTGCAGCATGTCCATGCAGAAATGCAGCCGAGTGGCGCCGCCGTCGAGGTGCGAGGCGTGGATCTCGAAGCTGGGCCAGTCGTCGCCGGGGGGCGTGCGGTGCAGCAGGCTCTCGCGCACTTCCTCGAGCTTCGCCTCCCGTTCCTCGGGCGAGCACTGGCTCAGATCCCGCACCACCGGCTCGTAGTCCGGCACCTCGGCGAGGATCTGCTGCCGGCCGTCGGCGAGGATCACGGCGCGCAACATGTCGTGGCGTTCGACCACTCGCCGCCAGGCCCGGGTGAAGCGCTCGAGATCGAGGGCCGGGCTCTCGATCTCGAGGTAGATCTGGATCGAGATATTGCCCATCTCGAAGGCCGAGGAGCGGCCGATCCAGTAGGCCTGCTGGATATCGGTGAGGGGAAAGGGCTCGTGGCGGGCCCGAGTGTCGGGCACGATCTGCGGCAGGACCGACAGGCGCTCGAGGTCGGCCCGGGCGTGCAGCAGGCGCAGGATCTCGCCCTTCTGGACCGCCAGCTGCTCGCGCAGATCGGGGGTCAGGGCTCCCTTGGGCGCCCGCAGCTGGAGCTGGTTGCCCTGTGCCGAGAGTCGGATACCCCGCTGGGCCAGCTCGCCGAGGAGGTCTGTAACCGTGAGGAGACTTTTGTTCTTCGTCATCTTTTGTTCGGGCTCTATCGATCAGGAGCAGATGAGCTAGATGCTCACCACTTCCCATTCTTCGTCGTCGACATCGTTTTCCGCGGAGGTTTCGACCGGCGAGACCACCACCTGCTCGAGGATCATGCGCTGCAGGAGATGGGACGCGAAATCCTGCAGGCTGGGGCTCTGGAGAAACTGCACGATCGGCACCGGCAGGGCCAGCTCGTGCTCGATCCGGTTGCGCACCCCGAGGGCCATCAGGGAGTCGAGCCCCAGGCCCCCGAGCGGAGTATCGAGGGGCACGGTGTCGGCTCCGACGCGCAGCGCTCCGGCGATCTGCTCGGCGAGGTATCGCTCCAGCAGGCCCTGGCGTTCCGCGCCGGGTGCCTCCAGGAGCTCCGCCCGCAGCGCCCCGCCCTGCTGCCCGTCGCCGAGGTCGGCCTCTTCCGCCAGGCGGGCGAAGAGAGCGGCGGTGCTGCCGAGGGGATCGTGCTGGCGCCAGAGGCTCATGGAGAAGGGGACCACGGCCATCTGCGCGGCGGTGTGCCCGCGCCGCTCGGCGTTCCACAGCCGGGCCAGGGCGCGCAGCCCGTCGTCCGGCCGTAGGGACGACATGCCGCCGGCCGCCAGCCCTTCTTCCTGGCGCCGTGCCGTCTCGGGGTCTTTCGCCGCCCACAGGCCGACCTCCGAGAAGGCACCCCAGTTCACCGCGAGAGCCGGCAGCCCGGCGGCTCGGCGTTGCCGCGCCAGCACGTCGAGGGCGAAGTTGGCGGCGGCGTAGTTGCCCTGGCCCGGTGAGCCGAACAAGGTCACGGTGGAAGAGAAGAGCACGAAGAAGTCGAGCGGGCTCTCGGCGGTGGCGAGATGCAGGTTCCAGGCGCCGTCGCGTTTGGGTCGCAGCACCCGGCGGAAGGAGTCGGCGTCCTGGCGTTCGAGGGTGGCGTCGGCGAGCACACCGGCGGCGTGCAACACGCCGCGCAGGGGCGGCAGGTCTCCGATCGATCCGAGAGCGTCGCGCAGGGCTCCGGCATCGCCGACGTCCACCGCCAGGGTCCGTAGCTCGCTGCCGAGGGAGCGGATCTCCTCGAGCACCGGTGCGGCCTCCGGGCTCGGTGCTCCGCGGCCGAGCAGCACCAGGGCGCCGGCTCCGCGGGTCGCCAGCCAGCGGGCGAAGGTGAGGCCGAGGCCCCCGAGGCCGCCGGTGACCAGGTAGGTGCCATCGGCCCGGATCTGCAGCTCCCGTCCCTCGCTCTCCCCGGCGTCCTGCCAGGCGTCACCGGCCCGGGGCGGCGCCACCGGGGTGGCCGCGGGGTCGGCGTCGGGCACCAGCACGATCCGCCCGAGGTGGCGCGCCTCGGTCATGGCCTCGAAGGCCTTCGCGGCTCGGGACAGGGGAAAAGGGGTGACCGGCGGCGGAGCCAGGTGGCCGTCGGCGAAGAGCGCCACCATCTCCTGCATCAGCCGTTGGATCAGCTCGGGGCGCTCGCCCATCATCCGCGCCTGGTCGATGGCGAAGTAGGAGACGTTCTCGCGAAAGGCGCGCAGCCCGACCTGGCGGTTCTGGTAGATGTCGCGCAGGCCGAGCTCGAGGAACCGTCCGTAGGGGGCGAGCAGACCCAGGCTGGCGGTCATCGCCTCCCCGCTCTGGGCGTTGAGCACCACGTCGACCCCTCGGTTGTCGGTGGCTTTCCGGACCTCGGCCACGAAGCCCAGGCGCCGGGAATCCATCACGAGCTCGGCTCCCTGCTCGCGCAGAAAGGCCCGTTTCTCTTCGTTGCCGGCGGTGGCGAGCACCCGTGCCCCGAGGTGTCGCGCGATCTGCAGGGCGGCGAGGCCGGTGCCGCTGGCGGCGGAGTGGATCAGCACCGTCTCTCCCGGCTGTAACCGGGCCAGCTCGACCAGGGCGTAGTAGGCCGTCATGTAGGGAATGGGAAGGCCGCCGGCCTGCTCGAAATCGAGGTTTTCGGGCTTGACCACCGCGAATCTGGCGGTGGCCAGGCCGTAGCGCCCGAAGGCGTGTAGGGCCGGTGCGATCACCGGAGTGCCCGGGGTCAGCTCGGGGCGGATCCGCGCCACCTCGCTGCCGCAGGCCACGACGACTCCGGAACACTCGCCGCCCAGAGGCACGGAGCTCTCGTCCTGGCCCGGGCGCAGACCGAGGGCGCCGAGCACGTCGCGGAAGTTGAGGCCTGCAGCCCCGACCTCGATCAGGATCTCCTCGGGTGCCAGGGAGGCATCACCGTCCAGGGCCTGGAGATGCAGGGAGTGGAGATCGCCGGGGCGGGGCAGGCGCAGGCGATACGGGCGATCACCTGCCGGCTCTCGCGGCGGCTCTTCCGCTGATCCGGCCGCCTCGTCGGCTCCTGTCGTCGGTCGTCGCAGCCGGGCCTGGTAGACGCGGTCTCCGCGCAGCAGGAGACGTTGCTCGTCCTGGCTGTCGAGCGCCCCGAGCAGGTGCGTGACCTCGACGTCCGACGGTCCCTCGGTGCCGAGGTCGAGGTTGAGGCAGCGCAGGTCGGGATGCTCGTTGGCGGCCACCGCCCCCAGGCCCCACAGCGGAGCCTGGGCCACGGCCGCGGCGAGGGTCTGGTCAGAGGCCGGAGCGGCGGCGGAGCCCTCGAGGGGAAAGACGCCACGGGTCACCACCACCAGCCGAGGAGGCGCGTGGCTCGCGTCGGCGCCGGCCACCGCCTGGATCAGGTGCAGAAGGCCGATGGTCGTGCGTCGGGTGGCGGCTTCGCCATCCTCCGGGGATTCGAGAGAGGTCTCGAGGCTGGCATCGAGGCCCCAGAGATAGAGGATGCCCTGCACCGGCTCGGCGGCGGTGATCTCGCGCCACATCTGGCGGAAGGCTTCGGGGTCCTTCGCCGGCAGCACCAGACCGGAATCGTCGCGGGAGAAGCTGGCTCCCACGTGTGCGGTCACCACCGAATCGCCGCGGCCTTCGAGAGCGGCGGCCAGGGTCTTGCTGGTTTCGCCGTCGTCGGCCAACAGCAGCCAGCGCCGCGGTTTCGAGGTCTCGGCCGGGGGAAAGGGCTCCCGGGGCTCCCAGGCGATCTCGAAGAACCAGTCGTCGAGGCGGTCGATAGCTTCCGCGCCTTCTTCGAGACGGGCGGTCACGAAGCCGTCGACCTCGAGCACGGGCTGGCCCTCAATGTCGTAGAGGGTGACTCCGCTGGGCGGCTCCTCGGGAGTGAGGGCGACCCGGGCGTGGGCCCACAGCTCCCCTCGGGGCTCGGCGAGCAGCCGCACCCGATCGAAGCCCACCGGCAGGTGGATGGTGCCTTCCCGGGCCGGTGGCGCGGCGGCGGCCAGCGCCTGCAGCACGGCGTCGAGAAGCGCGGGGTGGATGCGGTAGCTACGGGCCTCGGAGGTCAGCGAACCGGGCAGGTGCAGCCGCGCGAGGGCCTCGCCGGCACCGCCGCGGATCTCTACCAGGCCGCGGTAGGCGGGGCCGTACTCGAATCCCGCGTCCTGACGCTGCTGGTAGAAGGTCTCGGGCTCCAGGGCCTCGGTGAGACGCTCTCTCGCGGCCTCGAGGTCGAGGGCCGGAGGCTCCTTCTCGGCGCTCTGCCGGGCCAGGAGGCCGTCGGCTCGGCGGGTCCAGACCACGTCGTCTTCGGCCTGGCCTTCGAGCGGGCAGCTGGCGATCTGGAAGGCGAGCTGTCCGGGACCCTCGGGAGTGACCACCAGCTGCACCAGCTCGCGGTGACCGGCGGGCAGGAACAGGGCTTGGCGCAGGCGCATCCGCTCCACCGTCGGCCGGTCCTGGCCGAGAACCTTGCGGGCGGCGGCGAAGGCGAGCTCGAGGTAGAAAGCGGCGGGCACGATGACGGTGTCCTGGACCCCGTGCTCCTCCAGGTAGGGGAAGCGGCGGGTGCTGACCTCGAGCTGCCACAGCCAGGTGTCGGGGTCGAGCGAAGAGCGTACCGCGGCCCCCAGCAGCGCGTGGTCGCGGGGGCCGGTGTCGCGGGTCGCGAGGCCCCCGGCGGTGGTTTCGGCCTCTTCCTCCTCGAGCCAGTAGGACTGGCGCTGCCAGGGGTACCGGGGCAGGTCGACGAAGGGCCGGCCGGCCGGGGCGACCTTCTGCCAGTCGACCTCGCAGCCGCGAGCGTAGAGCACCGCCAGGCTGTCGAGCAGGCGGGCCCGCTCGTCGTCCTCGCGGCGGGTCGAGGCCAGGGCCACGGGCTGCGCGTTTTCCTCCGAGCCGGGGAGGGCTTCGGCGAGGCAGTCGGCGAGGGAGGGCAGGAGCACCGGATGCGGGCTGATCTCGAGGAAGATCGTGTGACCGTCGCTCCGCGCCTTGCGCACGGCGTCGACCAGCATCACCGGCTGGCGGAGGTTGTCGCGCCAGTAGGTGGCGTCGCAGTCGGCGCCGTCGATCGGGCGTGCCTCGCCGACGGTGGAGTACATCGGCACCTCGCCGGTCCGCGGCCGGACGTCGGCGAGCAGCTCCACCAGCCGCGGCAGCAGGGGGTCGACCTGGGGGCTGTGGGAGGCGAAGTCGACCTGGATTCGGCGGCAGAAGACCTGGCGCTCTTCGAGCCGCGCGGCGATCGAATCGAGGGTGTCGTCGGCGCCGGAGAGCACGGTGGTCCGCGGGCTGTTGCAGGCGGCGATCGCCACCCGGTCTTCGCGCCCGGCGATGGCCTGCCGCGCCTCGTCGAGAGGCAGCTCCACCAGCAACATGCCGCCCTGGCCTCGGACCTCGAGGGCCTGTCGGCTGCGGCGGCAGATCACCTTGGCGGCGTCGTCGAGGGTGAGGGCCCCGGCAATGCAGGCCGCGGCCGCCTCCCCCATGCTGTGGCCGATCACCGCCGCCGGCTCGATGCCCCAGGATCGCCACAGGCGGGCGAGGGCCACCTGCAGGGCGAAGAGAGTGGGCTGCACCACATCGAGCTCGTCGAGGCGAGACGTCTCGGGCGTCGCCTGGACCACCTCGTGCAACGACCAGCCGGCATGGCGCTGGATCTCCGCGGCGCATTCGTCGAGGGCCCGGCGGAAGACCGGCTCCTCGGCCATCAGCTGGCGTCCCATGCCCAGCCACTGGGCTCCCTGGCCGGGAAAGACGAAGACCACCCGCGGCTGCCGCTCGGCGGGTTGCCGTGCCCAGGCGAGGCCGGGCACGCCTTCCGGGTCGGAGCCGGGGTCGGAGCCATCGGCTTCGAGGAAGGGGTCGAGCAGGGCGGCCGGGTCGTCGACCTGCGGCGGCAGGACGAGGGCCAGCCGGTGGGGATGATGGCCCCGGCGCAGGGCCGCGGCCGCGGCGAGATCGGCGCGTGCCGCGGCGTCGGCCCCCGCCAGGCGTTCGCGCCAGGCCGCGGCCAGGGTGCGCAGAGCCTCGGGATCGCGGGTCGAGATCGGCAGGATCTCGGCCCGGGCCGGCGCCGGGGTGGCCGCCGGTGCCTCGGCGTCGGCCGCCGGTGCTTCTTCGAGCACGAGGTGGGCGTTGGTGCCGCCGATGCCGAACGAGCTCACCCCGGCCCGCCGGGGATCCGCCGCCCGCGGCCACGGACGCAGCTCGGTGTTCACATAGAAGGGGCCGGCCTCGAAATCGATGCGCGGATTCGGGGTCTCGTAGTGCAGGCTGGGTGGGATCTCGCCGTGATGCAGGGCCAGCACCGCCTTGATCAGGCCGGCGATTCCCGCCGCCGACTCCAGGTGACCGAGGTTCGACTTCACCGCTCCGAGAGCGCAGTGGTCCCCGGCCGGCACCTCGCGAAACACCCGCTGCAGGGCGGCGACCTCGATGGGGTCGCCGAGAATCGTGCCGGTGCCGTGGGTCTCGATGTAGCCGATGGAGGCGGGATCGACCTCGGCCACGTCGAGGGCCTCGCTCACCACCCGCACCTGGCCGTCCTCACCGGGGGCCGTGTAGCCGACCTTGTGGGCGCCGTCGTTGTTCACCGCCGAGCCGCGGACCACGGCGTAGATCCGGTCCCCGGCCTCGAGGGCGTCGGCCAGGGTCTTCAGCACCACCACGCCGATGCCGTTGCCGAAGAGAGTGCCGCGGGCGTCGGCGTCGAAGGGTCGGCAGTGGCCGTCGGGGGAGAAGAGCCCACCTTCCTGGTGGTGGTACCCCACCTTGCGGAAGTTCTTCACCGTGGCGCCGCCGGCCAGGGCCACCGCGCACTCGCCCGAGAGCAGGCTCTGGCTCGCCAGGTGCACCGCCACGAGGGAGGTGGAGCAGGCGGTCTGGATGCCCACGCTCGGACCGCCGAGGTCGAGCCGGTAGGAGGTGTGGCTGGCGAGGTAGTCCTTGTCGTTTCCGATCAGGGAGCGGAAGCCTCCTTCGGACATGGTGAAGGTGTCGCGCAGGTTGAAGAAGAGGTAGGAGCTGAGGCTGCAGCCGGCGTAGACCCCGACCTGGCCGTCGACCCGCCGCGGATCGCAGCCGGCATCCTCGAGAGCCTCCCAGGCACACTCCATGAACAGGCGGTGCTGCGGGTCGGTGACCTCGGCGTCGGGACGGTTGAAACCGAAGAAACCGGCGTCGAAGGCGTCGATGTCTTCGAGGATCGGCGCTGCGCGCACATACCCGGGGGCCGACATCTCCTGGGGCGAAACCCCGGCCGCAGCCAGCTCCTCGGCGGAGAAGAAGGAGATCCCCTCCTCCCCCTGGCGCAGGTTCTCCCACAGCTCCTCGAGGTTGCGGGCGCCGGGAAAACGTCCGGCCATGCCGACAATGGCGATGGTTTCTTCGGGCTCGATCTCGCTCAACGGTCTTCCCCTTTTCCTGTCTTCTTGCGCCGCCGTCGCTTGCGGGCGGCGGCCTTGCGCCGACGGGCCTGTTCTTGCCCCAGCTCGACGGTCTCTTCGGCGCCATCCCCCGCCAGGGCCTCGGCCAGGGCGAGCACGTTGGGGTGGCGGAAGAGATCGGTGATCGCCAGCTCCCGACCCAGCTCCTGGCGGATCTTGAGCTGCAGCTGGATGATCTGCACCGAGGTGGCGCCGAGCTCGAAGAGATTGTCGTGAATTCCTACCTGCTCGAGGGAGAGCAGCTCCCGCACCAGCGCCGCCAGCCGGTGCTCCAGCTCCGAGCGCGGGGCAACCGGCGCCGCGGCCGGGGTCGCTGCCGGGATCGAGGCCTCCGGCAGGGGCAGGGCCCGGCGGTCGACCTTGCCGTTGGCGGTCAGCGGCCAGGCCTCGAGAATCGTGATCGTCGGCGGCACCATGTAGCTCGGCAGCTTGTCGGCGAGGAACGTCCGCAGATCCTCGGCGCTCACGCCGGAGACTCCGGCGCCCGGTGTCACCGCGACCGGAACCGGAGCCGACCTGTGGGCGGCGGGTGCCGGGGCCGAGACGTCCTGGGTCTCGGCGTCCGCCAGGCTCGGCGTCTCCGCCGGGATCCGTCCCCCGACCAGGAGATGGACCAGCTGGTGCTCGGGGCCGAGGTCGAGCAGCGGGCGGACGGTGTCGAAGTCGAGACCGCCGAGAGGTACCGTGCCGATGCGGTGGGCCGGCCCTTCGCTCATCAGCAGCTGGCTCATGTAGCCCGCTTCCAGCAGGCAGAAGTCTCGCGCCAGGCCCGAATAGAGAGGGGCCACGGCGCTCTGGTCGCCCACCAAGAAGAGGCTGAAGGCGGCACGTTCGGCGATCGGGCGATTGCCCTCGCCGTGTACGCCGGGGTCGATCCGGGTCGCCGCGTGCAGCTGGACCAGCCGGTGCTCCCGAGGGTCGTAGAGGTAGGTGCCACCGGCCAGGCCCGACACGCGGCCGGGCTCGACGTGAAGGTAGGCCTGCACCGGGTAGAGGCCGCCTCCCGAGGGATAGCGGTACTTGGGCAGGGGCAGACCCTCGGGTTGCAGAGAACGCAGGCAGCTGAGCCAGCCGCCGAGCTCTTCGAGGGAGATCTCCTCTTCGAGATAGTGGCGACAGCTACGCCGCTCGGCGTAGGTCTCGAGCAGGGCAGGGTCGAGAGGTGGCGCGGGGAGGTCCACCCGCGGGCCGCCGGCTTCGGGCAGGCCGTGTCGGCGCAGCTTGAACTCGAGCCGGGCGACCGGGTCTTCGAGGGCTTCGCCGCTCCAGACGGTGGCGCTGGTGTCGCCGGTTGCGCCGGTCTTCGAAGAGGTCTTCGAAGGTGTCGCGGCTTCCCCGTCGGTCTCCATCCGCGGTGGCGGGCCCGACTCCTCCTGGAGGGCCTCGAGCAGGGAGATCTCTTGATCTTCGAGGGCACCTCCGGCGAAGGAGTGCACCAGCTCGTCCCAGGGATCGATGCCGAGCCGAGGACGGAGGGTCGCGAAATCCTGTCCGCCCAGGGGGCAGAGGCCGAGCTGCTCGCCCGCCGCCTCGTCCATCAGCAGCTGCCCCATGTAGCCGGCCTCTAGCAGGCAGAAGTCGCGGGCGGTCTGCGGGTAGAGGGGTGCGATGGCCGCGAGCCGGCTGACCAGGAAGAGGGAGAAGGCCGCACCTTCCACGATGCCTCGGTTCTCCGGCCCGTGGGCGGCGGGGTCGATCTCTGCCGGCCCGAGGAAGAGCAGCTGGTGGTGGCTCGGATGGTAGGCGTAGAGCCCTCCTTCGAGCCCTTCCACCGCTCCCGCTCGCAGCTGGAGGTACGCCTGCACCGGGTAGAGGCCGCCGCCGGAGGGGTATCGCGCCTTGGGCAGGGCGACCCCTTCCGGCTGGATCTGCCGCAGGCAGGCGAGCCAGCGCCCGAAGGCGTCGCGAGGGATCGGCCCGGTGGCGAAACGACGGTGGCTGCGGCGCCGGGCGAAGGTGGCGAGGAGGTGATCGTCCAGGGCCGGGCCGGGGAGCCCTACCGCCGGACGGTCGTCGAGGTCGCGCCGCAGCCCTTTGCGAGCGAGCTTGAACTGCAGACGTTCGAGAGGATCGGTGATCGCCTCGAAGGTGGGCAGCTCGGGGGGGCTCTCCACCGGATGGGAGCCGGGGGTGCCCGACTCGGCCGGAACGGCATACCCCACCAGCCGGCGGCTGCGTTCGTCGCCTCCGGGCACCGGCGGCGCGGTGACCACCGCCGAGGCGATCGCCGGATGCTCGGCGAGGGCGGCCTCGATTTCCCCGAGCTCGATGCGATAGCCCTGGACCTTGACCTGCAGATCTTCACGGCCGAGGAACTCGATGGAGCCGTCGGGCAGGGCGCGGCCCATGTCGCCGGTGCGGTAGAGCCGCTCCCCGGTTTCGGGGTGGATTCTAAAGGCGGCGGCGGTTTTCTCTTCGTCGCGCCAGTAGTCACGGGCGAGGCCGATGCCGCCGATGTAGAGCTCTCCGGGCACGTGCTCGGGGCGGGGCACGAGCCCTTCGTCGAGCACGTGCCAGGTCTGGTTCGCCATCGGCTTGCCGTAGGGAATGCTCTTCCACTCGGGGTCGACCTCCTCGACGGGAAACAGGATCGACCAGATCGAAGCCTCGGTGGCGCCTCCCAGGCTGATCACCCGAGCCTCGGGGCGGCGGGCCCGGATCTTCGGCGGCAGGCTCAGGGGAATCCAGTCGCCCGAGAGCAACACCAGCCGTAGAGACTCCGGCAGACCCGGGCTCTCGGTCGTTCGGGCTCCGGCTCCGTTGCCGCCGGCTCCATTCGTGGCGGCTCCGTTGCTGCCGGAGGACGCGCTGCCGTCGGCCTCGACCAACATCTCCATCAAGGTCGGCACCGAGCTCCACAGGCTCACTCGGTGGCGTTGCAGCAGCTTCGCCCACGACACCGGATCCCGCTCGCTGCCGGGCGCGGGCAGCACCAGGGCGCCGCCCGCGGCGAGCAGACCGAAGATGTCGTAGACCGAGAGATCGAAGTTCAGGGCCGAGAGGGCGAAGACCCGATCTTCCGGGCCCACCGCGAAACGGCGGTTGACATCGAGCACGGTATTGACCGCGCCCCGGTGGGTGATGCTCACTCCCTTGGGTCGGCCGGTCGAGCCCGAGGTGAAGATCACATACGCGAGGTCGTCGGGACCCTGGACGATGTCGAGAGGTCCCGAATCGAGATTGGTGTCGAAGGCAGCGGCATCGACCGCCAGGCGCTCGATGCCCGGCTCGTCGGGCCAGTCGATCTGGCCGTCGAGCCAGCTCTGGGTGAGCACCAGCTCCACCCGCCCCCGGTCGAGCAGGTAGGCCAGCCGCTCCGCCGGCAGGCCGGGATCGATCGGCAGGTAGGCGGCGCCGGAGCAGAGGGTGCCGAGCACCGCCGCCACCTGCTCCCAGCCCTTCTCCATCACCACCGCGACCAGGGTTTCCGGCCGGGCATCCTTTTGCCGCAGCCAGCGGGCGATGCGCCAGGCGGCGTCGGCCAGCTCGCCATAGGTCAGGGTGCGGCGTGGATCGACGACCGCCGCCTGGTCGCGCCGTGCCTCCACCTGGCGCAGGAAGAGGGTGTGCAGGAGCTCGTCGGAGACCGGCGCGGCGGTCCGGTTGACGGCCGACCGCACCTCCACCTGCTCGGCGGGAGTGAGGAGCGGGCGCACCGGGCTCTGCCAGCATTCGGGCTCCGCCGCGAGCCGGCGCAGGAGGGCGCCATAGGCGCGGAACAGATCATCGACGAGGCCGGCAGGGAAGAGGTCGTCCACCACGTCCCAGGTCCAGACCAGGCCGTCGGCCTCGTCGACCACCTGGTGGTCGAGCCAGACCTGCGGCGTCTGCGACACGCTGTAGACCACCTCGCCGTAGCGCAGGTCGGCGACCTCGCCGAAACGGCCGTCGCGAAACAGGCGGCTGGTGAAGACGATCGGCATCAGGGCGGCGGCGGGGCGTCCCTGGATCCGCGCCAGCTCGCGCATCACCGTGACCCCGTTGACGTAGCGGTGGTCGAGGTCGGCCCACAGCTGCTCCTGGAGGCGTCGAGCTTCGATTGTGAAGGCCTCGCGGCCGGAGAGGTCGGCGGTGAGCAGGGTGAGGGAGGTGAAATCTCCCATCAGGTCGTTCACCTGCTCGTGCAACGGCAAGCGGTTGAAGGTGGTGAGGTTCAGGGTGAAGCGCGGGCTCTTGCTCCAATGCGCCAGCACCTCGCTGAAAGCCGCCAGCAGCAGGCCCGAGGGGGTGAGGCCGGCCTCGGTGCCCAGCTCCTGCAGGCGCTGCCAGGTCGCGACGTCGAGGCGGTCGGTGCGCCGAACGAAACGCGGAGCGGCGCCGAGGTCCGCCCCGGCGAGCATCGGCAGCTCCGGTGCCGGCGGCATCTCGGGCAGCCGGCGCTGCCAGTACTCCATCGAGCGACGGTGCAGCTCGGTGCCCTCGAGACCCTTCTCGGCCAGCACGTAGTCGCGGAAGGAGATCTCGAGAGGCGGCAGCTCCAGCTCCGGGTCGGCCGCGACCTGAGCCAGCTCCCGGAAGAGGATCTGCGAGCTCCAGGCATCGGAGATCAGGAGATCGAACGAGAGGTGGAGCCGGGTGCGGTCGCCGTCGAGTCGGGTGGCCCGGATCTCGAAGATCGGCCAGCGGTCGGTGGCCAGCACCTGGTGGGAGAGCTCGGCCCGCAGCCCGGCGATCGCGGCCTCCACCTCGGCCTGCGAGCGACCGCGCAGGTCGAGCACGGCGATCTCGTACACGGGCACCTCGGGCAGGATCTTCTGCTGACCGTCGGGTTGGATGATCGTGCGCAGGGCGTCGTGGCGGCGGATCATGTGCTGCAGCGCGCGGTCGAAGGCGGCGAGATCGAAATCGACGTTCTCCACCTCGGTGTAGGAGTGGGCCGCCACATTGCCGAGCTCGATCCCCTCCATCCGCCCGACCCAGTAGGCCTGCTGCACCTCGTTGAGAGGAAAGGGCTCGTCGCGCCGGGCCAGGTCGGCGACGAGGGTGGGCAGAGCCTCCGGGGCCGCGGTGCCATGGCGAGCCCGCAGGCGGGCGATCTCGGCGGCGAGATGG
>CAZMEL010000082.1:0-26561 GCA_964565225.1 uncultured Thermoanaerobaculia bacterium
ACTTAGCCGTGGCTGCCCCATTTGCCAATACCCCTTCATGAATTTTCCAGGTTAGAGCTTATACGTCCGATCTTGGATCAGCTTCAGGTGCTCGGATTCTGGCTCGATCCGACAAGGCGGTCTGCGGTGCTGCGCATTGCGGATGAAAGCTGAAGTCTCCAGGGGAGCTGTGACAAGCTGTGACATCGAGCTATGAGAAGCTGTGACACCGGCCCATGCCAAGTCAGGCGGGATTCCAACCCGTGATCGCCGTCGTCGAAACGACAAGTCTTGCCGGGAATGCCATTCGGCGGCTTTCATCAGCTGACGAACCGCCTGGAGCTGGATTCAGGGTCTGGATTCGAGGAGTCGGTTTGCAGTCTGGCATCTGGCCCTCTCTGGCCGGAAACCCGGCCGGTTATGGGGCCAGTGGTATTTGGGACCATCGCCGGAAGTCAACCAGGGCCGAGGCCAGGACCGGCACAGAATCAATACAGTGCCGCGATCACCCCTCATTCCACAGGAAACAGATTGCCTCGTTCTGCTCTGTAGTGAACGATTAGCGGAAATAGGCAGAAAAGACCTCGAGGTATCGGCGGCGAACAGTATCCGACAGAGTTCTTAAGAAAAATGGAAATCTGCATACTTTCTGATCAGCGAGATCTATTCGACAGGGTGATCGCCCTTCATGATCTTCACAAGGCAACTCTTGGCTTCTTCCCCCGAGGAGCCTTCAGGGAATACTACTCAAAAGGGCAGATCTTGACTGCTGTCGACGATGACAGCGTACTTGGGTTCCTAACCTTCCGAATTACCGGCCGTAGGTGCTGCATTGTTCACCTCTGCGCTGCGGCGGATGGAAGGCGCAGGGGTGTTGCGCGTGGACTATTAGACTTCCTGAAGCAAACCCTTGACC
The DNA here is from genome assembly GCA_964565225.1 of uncultured Thermoanaerobaculia bacterium. Taxonomy (GTDB): domain Bacteria; phylum Acidobacteriota; class Thermoanaerobaculia; order Multivoradales; family J023; genus CAZMEL01. The sequence goes on from CAZMEL010000082.1 coordinate 896, forward strand.
AGCAGTGCCTAGGCATTCACGTCAGATGCCGAAGGGACTATGAAGCCAACCGGGTCTGGCCGCGGCTTGGCTTCGTCGCAACTGGGGAGCGTGCCGGCAGGGGCAAAGATGGAAAGATACTGACCGAATGGTGGCTAGACTTCATACAGTCACCAGTGAGAATTGGGAATCAGTGTCTGGCAGCTATACTCAGCCTTGCATTCCCGGAGAAGAATTGAAGGAGAGAACTTGGCACTCCTGATTTCAATACGCCCGAGGTTCTCGACCTTGATCCTAGAGGGTTCGAAGACGGTTGAGCTACGCCGGGTACGACCAAGAATCGAGGCCAAGGCCCCGGTCTTCCTATATGCGACTCTTCCGATCCAAGCAGTGGTCGGATACTGCCTGGTGAGCCGTGTCATAAGCCAACCAGCAGAGGCTCTCTGGAAATTAGTCGAAACCGAGGCAGGCGTATCCTTGACCGAGTTCAAGAGATACTATAAAGGCGCGAGCATCGCACACGCGATCTTCGTCGAAAGGCCGATCGCATTTAGTCGTCCGATTGCGCTCCGTGACCTGCAGTCGGGATGGCCAGAATTCCGCCCACCTCAGAGCTACCGCTACATTCCGCCAGACCAATTCCCGCTGTTCTTGGCAGACCAGAAGGTGAGGGAATCTACGCACTCGGGGGCGGTCCCAAGCGAAACGGGCTGCTCGGTTCCACAGTAGTACCGGCCAGGGGCTGGGTTGGGCCGGTTGGCAGGAAGGCAGCCCTTGGTATCTGGTGCGTGAACTGGTTGCACCAAGTTACATGCCAAACGGACCCTATGGAGACCCTCAAGGCCCTATGAGGGCCATCCGGCCGGCAGACAAGAATCTGTAAGCTATTGGAAAAAAAGAGGATTTCATGGAGCCGATGAGCGGATTCGAACCCCTGATCTGCTGATTATCCAACGCGCGTCAAGTCGGAGCTCGATGGGTAGACAAGACACAATCGAGGCATTCGCAAGTCAGGTCGCGAAACCATCGAGAGTCGCTGGAGGGTATCTCTTACCGCGGCTCATCGACAGGGTCCGGCGGTGGTAGGCTTCCGGCAGGAAGGAGGGTCGCTGTATGGATCCCGAGTCGTTCTATGTCCGGGAGGGCGAGCGCTTCGTGTCGACGGTGCTGACTCGCGGTCCTTGGGACCGGGGCTTCCAGCACGGAGGGCCGCCTTCTGCGCTGCTCGCCACGGCGTTGCTCGAAGGGGTCGAGGGGTTGGCGCTGGCCCGCATCACGCTGGAGTTCTTGCGGCCGGTGCCGATCGCTCCCCTGCGGGTAGAGGTCGAGGAGGTGACCGAAGGGCGGTTGGTGCGGCGACGTCGCGCGCGGCTGTTGGCGGAGCGGGAGGTGATGGAGGCGACGGCGCTCTTCATCCGTGAGCAGCCCACCGACGGCGAGGATTTCGGCGATGCCTGGCCGGCCCCCGACAACCACCCGCCGTTTGTTTTTCCCTTTTTTCCGTGGGACGAGGGGTACCAGACCGCGGTGGATATCCGGGTGCTCGACCCGCCCTGGGGCAACACTCCCGTGCGCTGCTGGGCCCGCGCTCGGGTGCCTCTCATCGCCGGGCGGGAGACCCGGCCCGAGGCCCATGTGTTGATCCTGGCCGATGCGGAGAGTGGCATGGGGCCACCGTTGGACCCGATGGTCTGGACCTACGTCAACCCCGATCTGACCGTCTACTTCGGCCGCCGCCCGGAGACGGGCTGGGTAGGGCTCGACATCCGTTCCTTTGCCGGCGATTCGGGGGGAGGTCTATCGGAGGCGAGGTTACGCGATCCTCGAGGGGTCTTCGGCCGCAGCGCCCAGAGCCTGGTGGTGCAGAAGCGCACCGGTTGAGCTCGTCAGCTCCACCACAGGAGGCCGATCTCCTCGGGGGCGATCTTGAGCTTGTCGAGCTCTTCGGGAATGGGATTCTCGCCGTTCTCGAGGGCGGCCAGCCACCGTTCCCGCCGCTCGACGAGGATCGATTCCCACTCGTCCCGCTGGGCCGCGAGGGCGGCTCGGAAGTCTGCCGCCGCGCCCGGTAGATCTCCGGTCAGGGCCCGCGCCAGGCCGCGGCTGTCGAGATAGGTTCCGCGGGTCGGTTCGAGCTCGAGGGCTTTCTCACAGGCCGGTAGCACGGCCTCGGCCAGGCCCCAGAGGCTCCCCCGCCAGCAGACCCGGTTGGCGTCGACGGCATCTTCGTCGGCGAGGGTTCTGGTCGCGGCGTCGGCGGCGATCGAGAGCGCCTTTTCGCGCTGCCCGTCTTCGAGCAGGAGATGAGCTTGCTCCAGGGAGTACTGGCCCTCGGGGCCCAGCGCCCGCGCCTGGAAGATCATCTCCAGGGCGCGGCGGAGATCCGGATCCGCGCGTCGGTAGACTTCGGCCATCCGAGCGTAGGCGGGTGCGAATCGAGGGCTGAGAGCAATGGCCCGGGCGAGTAGTCTTTCCGACTTCTGCAGGCTCTCGTGACCGGTCGTCCGGTGTAGCGTGGTCACCGCCAGGCCGTAGTGGGAGAGTGGGCTCTCGATCCCGGCTTCGACAGCGCTCTCGAAATCTTTCGAGGCACGTTCGATGTCGCCGGTGCGAGCGGCGTACATGCCGCTGGCTTCGAGGCTGATCGCCAGCCCTGGCGCCTCGGTGCGCGCCCGGGCCACCAGCTCTTTGGCGTCGTGGGTGCGGCCGGTGATCATCAACCGCAGCGCGACCACGGCAGACGCCTCTCCCGTCGATATCTTGCGGACCCGGAACGCCTCTTTGGGCATGGGAGGCGGAGCCGGGTACTGCAGCATCTTGAAGCGGAGGGTGCGGGAGTACTTCTGCAGCTCGCGGGACAGTGCCTCGAGGTCGCCGAAGGCCTCCTGGGCCGCTTCGAATCCCGGTTTCCCCGCCAGCACCAGCTGGAGGTATCGGGTGAATTGCTCGCGTCGAACACCGCTCTTCTCGCCCAGGATCAGGTAGTGCGTCAGCGCCCAGGACTGCGCGTAGAACAGCGAGACCCGGTGTCTCTCGCGATATTCCGGCGATGCACGATCGACCTTCAGAAGGTCTTCGAGGGGCATGTGGATGTGGGTCTGCAGATGGGCCAGCCGTGGGTAGTTGGGGCGTCCCATCTCGGCGTGATCGCGGGTCAGCCGCGCCTCCCCCCAGAAGCTCGCAAGCCCCTCGTCGAGCCACACCGGCAGCTCGAGATTGGCACCGTGCACCAGGAAATGGAAATACTCGTGGAAGACGACGGAGAAATCCTCGCCTCCCACCGCTTCCTCCCGGACCAGGATCTTCGGCCCCAGCAGGGTTCTCTGGAAAGTGCCCGCCGGAAGGTCCGCCCTGGGATCCTCCGCATACCGGGGCAGCAGAGCTTTCATCGAGCTCTCGCCGCGCACCGCGATGACCTCGATCGGTCGCACCGACTGGGTCTGCAGCGCGGGCAGAGCGGAGAGGAAGACCCGGCGGATCTGCTCGAAATTCTCGGCGATCTTCTTTCCCGATCGCTCGCCGCCGTTGGTGATGACCGTGAAGTGCTCGGTCTTCACTTCCAGCCACTTGCCCTTCAGCTCGTCACCGGGCAGCGCCTCGCACAGCAGCAGGCCGCCGACGGCCGCTACCTGCAAGATCTTCTTCCAGCTCATCCTTCATCCTCCTCGAGATCGCTACGACAGCTACGGGCCGGCTCTGGTCGGGTCGGGCGCCGACCGCGGGAATCAGTCTACAGGGAGAGGGCCCCTCTCTTGCGCACGGATGGGTCGATTCCCGGTCGGGCTCCGGTGGATTCGACGATCCCTCGGGCGCCGGCCGGTGGCATCTGGAGAAGACTACGGGTAGGCCGCCGAGAAGATTCTCTTCCGGCTCGCTTCCAGGCGCCGACGGATCTCGGCGAGCTCCTGCGGCTCGATGGCGTCCAGGAGATCTTCTTCGCCGAGCCGGCCGAGGATCTCGGCCGCAGCCCGGACGGGGCCGCGGGCGGCTTCCGTGTCGCCGATCTGGAGGTGGATCTCGCCGATTCGAAGGGAGACCGAGGCCAGCGCCATGCGGTAGAAAGGCAGGGCGGCGTCTCCGCCCTGGATTCGGTGCCGGGTGAGGAGACCCGCTTCGGCGGCTTCGAGTGCCGGAAGGATCTCGCCGCGTTCCGCCCGGATCCTGGCGAGGAATTCCTGGGCGAAGGCGAGACCGTCGAGCCAGGCGGTGGGGGGATCGACGGAACGAGCCAGGAGGTCGGTCTGGACCTCGACCGAGCGGTCGAGGGCCCGGGCCGCGGTGTCGAGCTCCTGCGCCTGGTGGGCGAGCTCGGCCTGCCGGGTCAGCTCCCAGCCGAAGCCGTGGGCCCAGCCACCGTGCCGGGGATCTTCGCGAATCAACACCTCGTAGATCTCGAGGGCCTCGCGATTGGCGGCCCGGGCCCGGTGGAGGTCACCGCTGTACTTGTGGGCGGTGACCAGGCCATGGCCGAGGAGCACCGCGAGGCGATACCGCCAGCGAGAGGCTTCGGGTCGGCTGCGAGCCAGGTCGCGATACATCGCGATACCTTCCTGGAAACGGAGCACCGCGGCCTCGGCGTTGCCGAAGGCGAAGAGCTCGAGCAGGCCGTTGGAGTAGAGGGCTTCACCCAGGGTCGTCCGGGTATCGACATGGTGCGGGCGAAGCTCGAGGAGGTCGCGGAGCATGGCCAGGCCTCTCTCGGAGAGTGACCTCGCGGTCTCGATCTCGCCAGTGGTGCGGTAGAACGGGGCCTGGAAGCTGGCGAGGTTCTTGGCCAGGGCGAGGCGAGCGGGGTAGTGCTCGGGGAAGCTCTCGACGAGATGGCGAAGGTGCGTTTCGGCTTCGATGAAGCCGTCGGCGGCCAGGGCCATGTCTCCCCGCGTCTGGTGGAGGTGTCCGAGCTGTTGCAGGTCTCTGGCGAGGTCGAGACGTGGCAGGAGCGCGGCGGGTTGCTCGCGCCAGCGGCGGCGGTCGATGGCGAGCGCCCGTTCAGAGGCTTCGAGGGACGCTTCGAGGTCACCCCGGGAGCTGAGGACTTTCCCGATCTGGCGCAGGGCTGCGGCGGGGTGGCGCCCGGCGAGGTCGAGACGCCCGTCGGTCGACGACTCGAAGTAGGCCAGCGATTGCCGCGAGACCGCGTCGAGCAGCTCGAGGCGACCCATGGGCTCGAGCTGGGTGCTGAGATCGTCGAGCATGAAGCTCACGAGCTCTTCGGCCTGCACCCGGGCGGCTCGGGTCTCGCGATAGAGGTCGTGGGCGCGGACGCCGAAGCCGAGGAACATGGCGAGCACGAGCCCGGCCGCGGTCGCCGCCGCGGTATGGCGCCGCAGGGCCTTGCGGGCGCGGTAGGCGAGGCTCGGCGGGCGCGCCGCGACCGGATGGCCACCGAGCCAGCGCTCGAGATCCGCCGCCAGGTCGGCGACGGAGGCGTAGCGCTGCTCGGGCTCGGGGGCGATGGCCCGCATCACGATCCAATCGAGCTCCCCGCGCAGCAGACGCTGTAGCCGCGGCGCCGTGGTTCTCCGTTCGGCCGCGATCCGCTGGCGCTCGTTCGGCCCGAGAGCGGCGAGGAGGCGGCTGGGGCGTGGGAGGTCGTCGTCCGGTCGAGTCTCGACGGGATCGAGGAGAGAGCTCGAGCGCCGGGCCGTCGGGCGTGTGCCGACCAGGAGCTGACAGAGCACCACGCCGAGCGAGTAGATGTCGGACCTCGTATCGACCCCGGGCCCTCCGACGGCGAGAGCTTCGGGAGACATGTAGCCCGGGCTGCCGATACGAATCTGGCTGTGGGTCATGGGCTCGTCGAAGGCGCCTGCGCTCCCGAGGCCCTTGGCGATTCCGAAATCGATGATCTTGGGTGTCGCCTTGCCCTGGACCTCGCTGACCAGGAGATTCGAGGGTTTCAGGTCGCGGTGGAGCACCGCCTTCTCGTGGGCGTGACGGACTCCGTCGCACACCGCGACGAAGATCTCGAGACGCTGACGGAGGCAGAGGCGGCGATCTTTGCAGTACTCGGTGATCGGCTGCCCCGGGATGTACTCGAGGGCGACAAAGGGCTGTCCGTGCTCGGAGGTACCGGCATCGAAGACCTGGGCGATCGCCGGGTGGCTCATTCGGGCCAGGGCCTCGCGCTCGAACTCGAAGCGGCGAAGGGCCCGCTTGCCGGCACCGCTCCAATGCATGAGCTTGACCGCGACCCGACGGCGCAGAGGCTCTTCCTGCTCCGCCAGGAACACGGTGCCCATGCCGCCGCGACCGAGGACTCCGAGCAACCGATACGGCCCGAGTCGGTCGGGTCTGGCAAGAGGGCTCGCCTCGTCGGCTCCGGTCGCGGGCTCCGCATCGAGCTGCCGAGCCAGCTCCGAAGCGGCGTCGTCACGAAAGATCTCGGGCTCGTCGAGGGCGGTCAGGAGCGAGGCGACCTCCGACCGCAGATGCGGATTCCCGCGGCAGGTGTCGTCGAGGAAGGCGTCTCGTTCGTCCGCCGCCTGCTCGAGGGCCTGGAAGAAGATCTCCTCGACCGTCTCTCCCAGGGCGTTCTCGCTGGGGGCTCGGGCGTAGCTCATGGGGGCAGCGGCACGGCCGAGCTCCGGAGGTGGCGCTTGAGCCAGGCCTTCGCCAGCGTCCAGTCGCGCATCGCCGTGCCGGGGGAGACCCCGAGGCACCTCGCGGCTTCCTCGATGGCGAGCCCGCCGAAGAAACGCAGCTCGACCAGTCGGGCTCGGCGAGGATCGACCTTCGCCAGAGCGCTCAGCGCTTCGTGCACGAAGAGCACTTCCTGGGCGGGCCGGACCGCGATCTCCGGAAGGTCGTCGAGGTCGAGGCGAACGGCGTCGCCACCCCGTTTCTGGCCCCGTCGCTTGCGCGCGTAATCGACCAGCGCCCGGCGCATCATCCGGGCGGCGATGGCGAAGAACTGCCCGCGGCTCTCCCAGGGGCGGTGGCGCTGTCCGGCGAGGCGGAGATACGCCTCGTGGATCAGGGCGGTGGTCTGCAAGGTGTGACCGGCGCGCTCGTGTCGCATTCGGCCGTGGGCCAGCCGATGCAGCTCGTTGTAGATCATGGTGTACAGGCGCTCGGGGACGGTCTGCTCCCCGCCGCTGCCCCACGCCGCGAGGAGCTGGGTCACCTCCGCGGATTCTTCCATCGGCATGTTCTCTCCGAAATCTGGCTCGGCCGGGGCCTTCCGATCCTGCCGGATGGCCTCGACGCGTTGGGTTTTCGACCTCTCGATAGTCATTAGAGGCCGGGCCGAGAATTTTTCGTTAGAGGTTTTTTCACCGATTGCGCGGGAACGGGTGCCAGCCGATTCGAAACCCGGCTGGAAAACCTTACCAACAGGAGGAAGAACCCGATGTCGGAAACTCGATGGTTCCGCAAAATTTCGATGGGCCTCGGTGCCCTTACGACTCTATTGGCCCTGGCCTTGCCGGTGGGAGCCGTGACCCTGGAGCAGACCCCGGAGGGGTACATCGCCCGGCTCGCGAGCGGCGAGTCGGTGGTCGATGGCTGGTGGGCGATCTGGAGTGAGCGAAGGAGTGTGCATCCACCGGTGGGAGTGCTCGACATCATCGAGCTCGGTCCCGGCGCCTTTTCGCTGACCGATTCCCTGGGCAATCGCTTGCTGCACTATCGCTCGAGCCACTCCGATCCCTTTCTGCCGCCGCTCCTGGTCCGTGGTGCGGGGGCCCTGGAGACCTCGATTCGGTGCACCGTGCACCGCCTGGACGACGCCTGCGCCGTTTCCTTGGTGGGGCTGAGCTTCGAAGACCTGAGCTTTCTCTCGGACCACGGGCATCGCGCACCGATCGTCAGAGTCTCGAATGCAGACCTGACCCTGCGTCGTTTTCGGCTCGTCGGGCAGAACGTATGGGTTCCCGAGCACCGAGGAGCGATCGGGGTCTTCAACGGCAACCTGACGATCGAGGACTCGGTGCTCAGCGGCAATCAGATCTCGGGTGGCGATGGCCTGATCCAGTTCGGCGACAACCGCCCGGCCTTCACCGCCCGGATCGTACGTTCGGTTTTGGCCGGCAACCACGCTCCAGCGCTGATCGCCCTGTCGTCGTACTACGGCTCCCGGCTCGAGATCGTGCAGTCGACCCTGGCGGAAAATGCGGGCGGTGCTCTGCTCGCCGGTTTCTACGGAGAGAGTGTTTCGGTGTCTCGGTCGATCCTGAGCGGCGGCCCCAATCCCGTCGTACAGCTCAACGTGGAAGATTCGTTCACCGGGGCCGAACCGCGTCTCGTCGACGATGGGCTCGGTCTCTTCGTGCCGCGGCCGGCGAGCCCGGTGGTCGACCGGCTGCCGTGTGAGGAGCCCGGGCTCGACCTCCGGGGCGAGCCCACCGGCGTCGCGGCGTCCTATCTCCTGCCGGGCACGACCCCCTGCGATTTCGGAGCGGTGGAGGCCCGGCATAGCTTCTGCCAGGCCACCGACCGTGGCACGGTCGCCTGCGAGGACGGGGAGATCGACCGCGCGGAGGTCGCCGAGCTCGGCTGCCGCCTGCTCGGTGGGCTGCTCGATTGCACCGGCGGTGAAGAGACCATCGTGACCTCCCTGGCTTCCGGGGAATCCGTGGTCGCAGGGGATGCCGAGCTGCTGCTGCAGACCGATGGCAACCTCGTTCTCTACGACGAAGGAGTTGCTCTGTGGGCGATGGGAACCCAACAAGGTAGCTGCATCGGGCGATACGCCGAGCTGCGAGCCGACGGGCGATTCGTCGTCGTCTCCGATCCGCAGGCGGCCGGAGGTGCCCGGGTGTGTTTCGATGCCGGGGTGGTCGGCGAGCGAGTGGTCCTGCGCGAGGGTTTTCGTGGGCAGCCGGCCCAGCTCCTGATCGAGCAGGCGGAAGGTGTGGTGACCTGGATCACCGGTTACCCCGTGGCGGCAGAAAGCTCCTTCGCCTCGTTGGGGGCGCGATTCCGTCCGGGTGACGCCCTGACCCTCTCCGGTGCCGCGGCACGAATGGAGCCCACCGGCGAATTCGTGCTCTACGACACGATCGACGGGGTCGAGACGCCGCTGTGGTCGCTCGGAGGAGGTGCCGAGTGCTCGGGGACGGAGGCCCGATTCCGGGCCGATGGCCGTCTGGTGGTCGGGGAAGAGGGATCCGGCTGCCTGGCGTCGAGCCAGCCGCCCGCGGGAGGTACCGTGCTACGCCTGGAGCGGACGCCGCTGGGCGGAGCTTCTCTCGCTCTCTACGACGCCGTGGGAGAGGTCTTGTGGCGGGTTCCGCGGAGTCTGACCTCCGAGGCCCATTGCGGGGACTTCCCGGCCGGCTCGCCGAACGGAGTCTACGCCGTGACCGATCGCACCGGAACCGAGCGGCAGGTCTACTGCGATATGAGTGGTGGCGGCTGGATGCTGGTCGGCAAGGTGTTCCGCTCCCATACCGGCACCAGCAACCTGCCGGAGCCCGCGGACTGGTGGGTCACGGGAACCGGTCAGGTCGAGGCTCTGGTTCCGGGCACCGTCGACTGGGTCGGTGGCTCGGGGTACGCGGCGTATGGCGCCAGGTGGCTGGCAGATCTCGATCTGGCCGTGGCGCGTTTCGACGTCATCGCCGAGCACGCCGATCCGTTCGGGGATATCGGCGACGCCACCCCGGGCCAGACCGGAACCTGGTACAAGGACGCCTCGACCATCGCCACCTGGTTCTCGCCTGCTGACACCTCTGCGACTCTGGTCTGTGACACCGAGGAGCTGACCTGCGAGCAGGTGGGGCGAATCATGGAGACGAACGACGGCACCTTTCTCGAGGGCATGGTCCTGCCCGTCGGAAGTGGGCCGATTCACCTCCGCCCCGACAGCGACAGCCGCCCCGAGTTCGATGGGGTCTGCAGCTTCACGTTCAACCGGCCGGAGTGGGCCGACAGCGCGGCCGAGCATTGGGGCAACGGCCTCGACGTGTGGGTGAAGGCGGCGGCCCGCGAGCCCACCAGGTGCACGGATCTTCCCGCCGGCTCACCCGACGGGATCTACACCGTGGTGGATCCGGCCGGAGCCGAGCGGCAGGTGTACTGCGATATGAGCGGTGGCGGCTGGATGCTGGTCGGCAAGGTGTTCCGCTCCCATACCGGTACCAGCAACCTGCCGGAGCCCGCGGACTGGTGGGTTGCGGGAACCGGTCAGGTCGAGGCTCTGGTTCCGGGCACCGTCGACTGGGCCGGTGGCTCGGGGTACGCGGCGTATGGCGCCGGGTGGCTCGCCGGTCTCGATCTGGCTGTGGCGCGTTTCGACATCATCGCCGAGCACGCCGATCCGTTCGGGGAGATCGGCGACGCCACCCCGGGCCAGACCGGAACCTGGTACAAGGACGCCTCGACCATCGCCACCTGGTTCTCGCCTGCTGACACCTCTGCGACTCTGGTCTGTGACACCGAGGAGCTGACCTGCGAGCAGGTGGGGCGAATCATGGAGACGAACGACGGCACCTTTCTCGAGGGCATGGTCCTGCCCGTCGGAAGTGGGCCGATTCACCTCCGCCCCGACAGCGACAGCCGCCCCGAGTTCGATGGGGTCTGCAGCTTCACGTTCAACCAGCCGAGCTGGCTCGACAGCGCGGCCGAGCATTGGGGCAACGGTCTCGATGTGTGGGTGAAGTAGCAGCCGTCGAGCAGGAGAGCCTGGCTCGTGCCCTGTGAGCACGAGCCAGGCGGTGCCCCGGGTATCCGAAGCGATCAGGAGCCCGGGGCGTTGCTCGTGTCGAGCGCGACGTAACTTCGCGGCTCGGGTGGCCGACTGCGTCTTCAGATCAACATCCGAGCCATGCGATCGATTCACTGAGTGCCAGGATCGGTTGAATCGTTGCTCAAAGTCCGACAGGTTTTTTCGAAAGATGAATCAGAGGAGAGGTTGTGATCGCCCGCTCTCCTCTGATTCCTATAGCCGATGGATCGGCTGGATGGCTCAGGGCCCGATTGTGCGGCGGTAGATCAAGAGGCGAATGGCCTAAGGTAAGGGCGGCAAGGGCCGTAGGCCAGATCTCCTATCCCAAGAGAGATCAAATGGTTGATCCAGGTTTCGGTATTCGTCGCCACGGGGAGAGAAAGTACTTGGCTAAAGGCAGAGGAGTTGAGAGCACTCTGTGCCGTTCCGAGATAACCTCCCATGCAGAACTGGTATTCCTCACAAGTCATGTAACACGGGTTCGGATTTGGGATGCAGATGCCTTCGCCATAGTAGGTGCAGAAAGGAGCATTAGGACCCTGTGGTGAGTCGCAATAGTGCTTGCACGGCTCGTAGATAGCTGAAGCGGGTCCAGTCCCCAGAGAAAGGACCAGGGCAACGGACAGAACGAGTTGAGCGATTCGACAGATCATCTTACCTCCTTAAAGATACGTCTAGCGGAGCGCTTGGGAGAACATCCAGCTCAGCTGGAACTCAGGCTGAGATTTGCCACGACAAGTCTCTCGATCGTTTGTGAGCGGAGCGATGATAGTCGAGGGCGAAGGCTTGATGCAAGAGGAAATGGCAAGATTTATTGCCGGTGTAGTCTTCGTCGGCTCTTTATAGCTGATCCGGGGGGAGGTGCTCTCGGCGAGGAATTCGAAAGCCGTGTCGCTACCACGAAAGTTTGTAGGAGGTAGCACAGGGCCACGACCGCGCCGACAGCGCCCTTGAAGGTGCCACGGGTACAGCCTCGGCTCTTCCGCGGATAAAAGGAAAGAGCCTCTCCGGTGTCGTTTCCGGCGTCGGAGAGGCTCGCTTCCTCGCTCCGGCTCCCGATGGCCAAGCTTTGGGTTGGGACTGGAATCGGCCGCGGGTCGATCGGGAGCATGCCAGCGCGCGTGGGGGCGGATCAGGTCGAGGAGTACAACGTGTACTCCGACTTGGCGTCGCCACCGCAATCGTCTGTGTCTTTCGAGACACATCCGGACCAGTTGCCGTTGGCGGCCATCATCGTGTAGTTGGAATCACTGTCTTCCACCACGACGAAGAGGTTGGCCGGTAGCCAGGCATCGTTCCCGCCGGCTTCCAGCTCGATGCTCAGGATATCGCCTACGCTGAACGAAGGTGAGATCTCCGAGCTTCCCCACTGCCAGATGACCGCGTCGCCCGGGTCGTCCTTCGACCCCCACTTCGCGGTTCGGTTGGCCGTCTGCGTGGTCAGAGCGGCGTCCTGACCGTCCGCGAGATTGAACTCCAAGGTCACATAGTCGGAAGACCCGTCGTTGGTGCCGTTACCCGTTCCGGCGATCAGCCAGACATTCTCTACATTCGCCATGATTGTCTCCTTCCCGATGGATTCGTTCGACGATCCCAGCTCCTCACTTCCCACCAAGGTGTGCGAACGGCCGTTCGCTTCTCTGGCAAGGCGCCGCAGACGTCCCGGGAGCGCCGATTGCAGTGCCCTTCATGGAGCTTTCATGGGGTTTGTGGTGCGAGGGGAAGAACTATCTCACTCGATCTCGAGTGAATCGCCCCAGATGCCTTTGTCGGGCGGCGGGCTAGAAATCCTCGAGAACCTCCGCCTCGGCCTCGATCTCGACGAGCAGCTCGTCACCGATCAGCTTGGCCTCGACCAGGGTATTGGCCGGTTGGATCTGCCCGAAACGTTCCCCGTGGGCTCGGGCCACCGGCTCCCAGTCTTCGGCATTGCGAACGAAGATTCGTGTCCGAACGACATCCTCCAGCCGACCTCCGAGAGAGATGATCGCGCCCTCGATCTTGTCGATCACGAAGTGGGTCTGGGCGGCCGGATCCGTGCCGCCGATCAGGCGCTCGCCGTGACTGGCGGTGGTTCCCGAGACATGGATACGCTCCCCGCGGCGGGTGGCCCGGCAGTAGCCGGCGAGGTCTTCCCAGGGCACACCGCTCAGCACCCGGACCCTGCCGTCGGCGGCAACCCGGGGCTCGTAGGGTGGCGGAGAGGACTCGAAGTGGTGGCTGAGATCGCCCGATGCGGTGAGGAACGGGGGCTTGCGGTATTCGTCGCCACAGTCGCCGGGAATGGGCGAGAAGGTGTCGAGAGCCTCGGCGATGGCGGCACGGTCTTCGTCGTCGAGCTCGAGGTGGAAGATCCGCAGGTTGTCTTCGATGTGCTCGCTCTCCCCGAGCCGTGCCCCGATGATCACCGCGGCCACGGCGGGTCGATCGAGGATGGAACGGGTCGCCACATTGGCGATCGAGACACCGTGCTTGCTCGCCACCTCGGCGAGGGCCCGCAGCAGGCTCTGCAGCCGCTCCCAACCGCCGGCCTGGTCGAGAAAGCGCCGATACTTCATCAACGACCAGGTGGGCAGGGCCTCGGGATCGGGCTCCGGCTGGCCGAGGTAGCGGTCCGTCAACAGCCCGCCGGCCAGGGTGCCATAGGCCAGGATCTGCACGCCCGACCGCTGGCAGAGCGTGGTCAGGGGGCCACGGGCGCGCTGGTCGAGCAGGGAGTAGCTGACCTGGTTGCTCACCACCTCGATGCCACTCTCGGTCAGGATGCGCAGGTGGGCGGTGTCGAAATTGGTCAATCCCAGGTGGCCGATCAGGCCTTCGTCGCGCAGCTCCGCGAGGTGGAAGAGGGCGTCGAGGTACGACGGGTCGGCGTAGCTCCAGGCGTGGAATTGCAACACGTCGACCCGGGAGCTGCGCAAACGCTCCAGGGCCGTTTCGACGGCGGCGCGCACGGAGCTCGCCGTCACCGGGCCGGGTCTGGGCACCCATTTGGTCATCACCTGCACCGAGCTGCCGAGGTGGTTTCGTTCCAGGAACAGACCCGTCACATCTTCCGCCGAGCCGTAGTGGTCGGCCATATCGAAGGTCGTGAGCCCGGCCTCGACGTAGGGCTTCATCGACCGGGCGGCGGCTCCGAGGTCGAGCTGCCGGCCGTCCCGTTCCATGTCCGCCAGCTGCCACAGCCCCGTGACGATGCGTGAGATCTCGAGGCCGGGTGCCAGGATCCGTCGTTCCATGTCTTCGTCCGCTTTCTGGGTGCCGAGCTCAAGGCTCGGGCAGCTGTTGAAAGATCCGGTCCACATCCACACCCCGGCGTCGCATCTTGCGCAGATTCACCCAGTAGATCAGGCTGGCGCCGGCCATGACCGAGAGCCAGACCGGGGTCGAGTGGAAGTACCAGGCGGCGACGTCGGATGTCAGATCTTTCCACACGTGGACCATCAGAAACGTGCCGAGCAGAGCGATGCCCAGCGTCATGGTCGCCAGCTGGAGGGGGCGGGATCGCAGGACTTTCATCTGCTCGCCGAGCTCGGGATTGCGGCGCGGCAGCCAGAGGACCGAGGCACACATGAGCAGGAAGTTCACCAGCATCGACGTCACCAGGAGGTCGACGCCGAGAAAGAAGTCGCCGGCCAGGTGGCTGCCCAGGATCCCGACCGACGCCATGGCGCCGCTGGCCACCAGCGCCACATGGGGCGTATGCCAGCGTTCGTGGACCCGGGCCACCACGCGGGGGAAGATGCCGTCGCCGGCCCAGGCGAACATCAGCCGCGAGACCGCCAGCAACATGGCGGGGAGATCGTTGATCAGGGCGATGGCCGCGCCGGCGACGATGGCCACCGTCCAGCCCGGGGAGAGCACGGTACCCAGAAGCCCGGGCGCCGTGAGGTCGCGGTGCTGGGCCTGCTCGGCGATGTAGCTCCAGGGCACGGTGTGGTACACCGCCGCCGTGAACAGCAGGTAGAACGAGCCGACGATGACCACCGCGAGACCGATGGCCAGAGGTAGCGTGCGGTGGGGATTGCGCGCCTCGCCACCGGCCTGGGCGATCGAGTCGAAGCCGATGAAGCTCGAGAACAAGATGGCGGAGGCGGCGAGGAAGGTCCACGGCTCGAACGGTGGTGTCGGAGCTTCGGGCAGAGGGCCGTCTCCCCGGGCCGCCAGGGCGGCCGCGAAGTCACCGGAGTCGAACGAGAAGCCGGCGACGATCACGATGCTGCCGAGCGCGAACATCAGCAGCATCATGGGGATCAGGGTGCGCTCGTAGAGCTTCAAGCCGCGCAGATTGACCGCCACGAAGAGCCACAGGAACCCCAGAGCCAGACCGACCCGGATCGGCCCCGTATCGAGAGCCACCGCCAGCTGGGCCAACCCCAGGGCTTCGGCGACGTCGCGGAGAAAGGGCACCAGAACGTAGGACACCACACCGATCGCAATCGACAGCCCGAACCACTGCGAGAAGCTGGCGACGAAGCCGAGGTAGGGATGGAGCGACCGGCTGGCGTAGACGTAGCTCCCACCCGCCCGCGGCATCGCCGAGCCGAGGTTGGCGTAGGCGAGGGCGGCGAGCAGCGCGGGAATGGCGGCGAAGACGTACGCCGCGAGGACATAGGGGCCGATGCCGGGCGCGTTGCGCTGCAGCACGAAGGGCAGCACATTGATTCCCGCGCCCAACATCGAGCAGATTCCCGTCGCCGTGAGGCCCAGGAGGCCGATCTCGCGGGCCAGTCCCGAGCCGGGCGCCGGGTGGGTGGCATTCGATTCCATGTCGCGGTCTCCTTGGCGCAGCGAGGCTCTTCCCTCGTTCGCAGCGCTCCGGCAGCGCTCGAAAGTTTCTCGACCGGAGCTCGAGCTTCGTTCCTCGGTTTGGCTGATCATACGCTGATGGACGAAAGCGTGTTGACAGAGGAATCGCAAATCGATAAAGTTTGAGCATATCTTCTGCCTTCTAAATGGACCTCCCCGAGAGTCTTCCTCTCGGATTGTGATGCGTTTGCATCCGGACTCGCCCGTAACTCTCGAACCGGCGCCCGGCAAGGCGGGTGGTGAGGAGGGGTGCCGAGCGCCCGGCACGGCTGGTAGACACCGGCCGAGGAGGCCCTCATGACTTACCTCTCCGCAGCCAGTCCCCGAATCCAACGATCGATCACCCCGCTCCTCGTCTTTCTCCTGTTGGCCATCGCCGAAGATGCAGGGTCCGAGCCGCAGAAGGCGAGCGCACGGAGCTACGACGCCCGGGTCGAGCACAACCTGGGTTTTGTCGCCACCAGGAACCCGGCGACCGATGCAGCTCTCGAAGACCTCCGGATCGGGACCCCGGACCTCGGCGTCACCCGGCACGAGGCTCTGGGTGTCATCCGCTCTCTCTACAACCGAACGGGGTACCTCAGTGAAGCCGCTGAAGGTGAGCCCTCGGACATCGCCTGGGCCTACGTACACCGGCGCCTGGCGGCGCTCGGGCTCACCGCGGCGGACCTCATGGAGGTGGAGGTCACGGACTCGGTGTTCTCGGAGGTCTCGGGCGCAACCCGCATCTACTGGCGCCAGCTGTACCGCGGGTTTCCGGTCTACACCGCCCAGCTCCAGGTCAACGTCAACCGCGACGGCCGGGTTCTCGGCGTCAACAACTCCTTCGTACCGGGGCTGCAGACGACTCCCTTCCGCAGCCTCACCCCGAGCCTCGGACCTGCCAGCGCCGTGGCGGCGGCGGCCCGGCACCTGGGGTTGCCTTCACCGTCTTCCCCGGGCTCCAGCGACAGCCTGGAGGGCAGGGAAGCCGACGACCCGACGATCTGGCTCGAAGGGGGAGAGCTGTCGTCACAGCCGATTCCCGCACGGCTTCTGTGGCTGCCCATCCGCGCCGGAGAGGTCCGGCTGGTCTGGCTGCTCGAGATCTCGACCCTGGACGGCCAGCACCTCTACGAGATGACCGTCGACGCCGAGACCGGCAAGATCTGGACCCGTTTCGACCGCACGAACGATCACAGCTACCGGGTCTACGAGCGCCCGGTGGAGAGCCCGATCCACACCACGCCCCTGCCTCCGGCCGATGCGCGCACTCTGGCCGTCGATCCGGAGGACGCCACCTTCTCGCCAGTCGGCTGGTTTCCGGGCAGCGGCATTCTGGCGGGCAACAATGTGCACGCCTGTCTCGATGTCGACGCCAACAATGCCTGCGACCCCGCGCAGCCGACCTGCACCGCCGGTGTCTGCGATTTTCCCCTCGACTTCACCCAGCCACCGGCGACCTGGGCAGCGGCAGCGTTGACCAATATCTTCTACTGGACCAACACCGTGCACGACATTCAGGCCCACTACGGCTTCGACGAAGCGGCAGGCAACTTCCAGGAAGTCAACTTCGGTGGGGGTGGACTCGGCAGCGACTCGGTGCAGGTCGAGATCCGCGACGGCTCCGGCAACTGCAACGCCACCTTCTCCACACCGCCCGACGGCTCCAACCCGCGGATGCAGATGTTCACCTGCAACCTGACCCACCCGGTCCGCGACGGTGCCTTCGACAATGGCCTGGTGGTCCACGAATACGGCCACGGCATCTCGACCCGGCAGGTGGGAGGCCCTTCGAACTCGAGCTGCCTGAACAATCTCCAGCAGGCCGGGGAGGGTTGGAGCGATTTCTTCACCCTGGTCTACACCGCCGAAACCGGAGACGAAGGCGCTGACCCCCGAGGCATCGGCTCCTATATCTTCGGCCTGCCCGCAGAGGGCGGAACCATCCGTGATCTACCGTACTCCACCGACCCGACGATCAACAACTGGACCTACGAGTCCATCACCGGCGCCGCCGTTCCCCACGGGGTCGGCCCGCGGTGGGCCCAGGCTTTGTGGGAGGTCTACTGGGCCCTGGTCGACATCTATGGATTCGAGGAGGATCTCGAGAGTTTCGATCCCGGGGATCCTCTCGAGGCGGGCAACCAGCGGGCTCTCTTCTACGTCAACGAAGGGCTCAAGAACACCGCGTGCTCGCCCACCTTCCTCGACAACCGCGACGCGGTGATCCAGGCGTCGATCGACAACTTCGAGGGTCGGGATACCTGCCGGATCTGGAGAGCTTTCGCCGGCTTCGGCCTCGGTACCGACGCCGTGGCCACGGGGCCGAACAGCCTGGTGGTCGCGAATGGGTTTGCAGTTCCGCCGAAGTGCGAGCGAAAGAGCTTCAACGAATGCCTCGAGGAATTCGAGGCCAGCATCGATTCCTGCAAGGTTTTTGCGGATCCAGAGTTGAAGAAGCAATGTAGAACCATCGCAATCAGGCAGTTTCAGACGTGTATCTACCTACTGCTAACGCCAGTTCAGGATCGAGAAATCTGCAAACGAAACCTCGAAGAGCAGGTCACGGAGTGTTTCGATAGATTTCCGACCGACCTCCTGGCTCGAACCGAATGTATCGAGGGAGCCGCCGAGGTCTGGAAAGACTGCATAGCGGCTTGCGACTAATTAACCGGCAGCCCTTGCATCGTCTTCGCGCTGGCTCAACCAGAACCTGTTGGCTCAGGGAAGCTGTCGGGCTCGGTAGGGTCGCTCGCCTTGGGGAGCAAGATTCCTCCCGAGATCACCAGGCGGATCCCTTCCTCGACGGTGATCGGCAGGTCGATGAGCTCCTCCGGGGGTACGACCAGCAGAAAGCCGCTGGTCGGGTTGGGGGTGGTCGGCAAGAACACCGTCCGGGCGTCGGCCACTCCGGAGTGGAGCCACCCCCAGCTCACTCTGCCGGTGACGAAGGCGATCGCATAGATCCCCTTGCGTGGGTATTCGAGCAACACGACCCGCTTGAAGGCGTCGGCCTGCCGCTCCGAAAGGATTTCGAGCACATTCTTGCTGGCCGAGTACACGGAGCGGCCGATGGGCAACCGCCTCATCAAGTCTTCCGTCAGAAGGAGGAGCCGGCGGCCGAGGACATTGGTCGACAGCCAGCCGAGAAATAGCACCAGCACGAAAGTGAGGAGCAAGCCGATTCCCGGAATATGGGTTCCCAGCACCCGGACCACCAGGGGCTCGAACACACCGTCGAGAAGCTCGAAGACCTGGTAGAGGATGAGCCCCGTCAGGGCCACCGGCGCCAGCACCACGAGCCCTGCGAGAAGCAGACGTCGGAGTCGTTTTCCGACCGCAGGAGCGGCTTCGATCTCTGTATCCGGAGCCGACCGAACCTGTTTCATTGCAAACCTCCACTCAGCGCTAGCAGCCCGTGGTGAAAGTCGGCCGCTCGCAGCGCGGTTCGAGTTTCACCACGGGCTGCTGGGGACGAACCGGGCTATTCCCAACTTCGAAATACGTCTCGGGTCCCTCTCCGGGGCGGGAGGAGGGACCCGAGAAACGGCTCGGTGTCGAGCTGGAAGCCTGTCAGGCTTGGCTCAGTCGATCGAGAATCTCGCGGGCCTTTGCCCGACCACCGAGGCCGAACGCCAGTCCCAGCGCCAGGGCGGCACCGAAGAGCACCGAGCTGACGACAATGCTCACGATCTCGTCGCCCAGGCCGAGCTGCGCGAGGCCCATGCTGAAGCCGAGAAATACGATCGTAACCTGTGTGATGCGTCCAGCCATCTGGGCGTGGGCACTGTCTCCGAGTGCGTCCTTGATCAGTCGAGCCGCATAGCTCGACAGGCTGAGGGCGACCAGGATGATGGCGACACCGGCGAGAAGGTTGGGGAGATAGGCGATCAGAGCCCCGGTCATGAGGGCGAGCTGATCCAGTTGCAGGCTGGCGAGGGCTTGTTCCAGAGTCAGTAGCATGATGATCCACATCACGGCGATGCTACAGATTGCGGAGAGGGGCTTGCGTCCTTCCTTCGGTGCCAGGAACTCCAGACCCAAGCTCTGGGGAAGGTCGTCGAACCCGATGCTCACCAGGAACGCTTCGACCACCCCACGGGCCGCGTACGCCACGGCGTAGCCGATGGCGAGAACGACCAGCGCAACAAAGAGAAGAGGCACGGCGGCCAGCAGGCTTTCGAGGGTTGCCGTCACCGGCTCCGAAACGGCGGTGATCTCGAGGGCATCGACAGAGGCGACCAGGACCGGAATCAGGATGAAGAAATACGCCACTGCGGCGATCACATCCGAGAGTCGCCGCCCTCCGAGCGCGCGTCCGAGCCCCAGGGTCTCTACGCGACCATCGATCCCCGAAGCGGCGAGAAAATTGCTCACCACCTCACGCACGATGGTGGCGACCAGCTTGCCGACGAAGAAGAGCACCAGGGCCGCGGCGATGTTGGGCAGAAACGCCAGTGCCTTCGCCAGCATGGCGCTGAGCGGTGCTACCAGGGCAGTCTGGCCCAGGGCGTGGAGGAAAGGCGGCAGGCCGAAGAGCAAGATCAGGTAGAAGGCCAGGCGCCCGAGAGTCACACTGGGGGCGATTGTCTTTCCGTCTTCTTCCCGTGCTGCCAGGTACTTCGACGCCCGAGCGTCGAACTCGATCAGCGCCAGTCCCTTGGTGAGAGCCATCCGGACGATGCTGGCGACGATCCAATAGGCCAGCAGGATGAGCGTGGCCTGGAGCAGGCTGGGAACCAGGCTCAAGACGGAATCCGCGACGTTCTGCAGAGGCCGGGCGACCATATCGAGATCGAGGGCCTGGAAAAATGCAACGAAACCGAACAGCAAGACGATCCATTTCACCACCAGGCCGGCGAGATCCTCCAGGGATCTGTTCTTGCCCCCCGCCTTTTCGATGAATCCCGAAAGGCCCCACTCCTGGACCGCACGATTGTCCAGCTCGGTCATCATCAGAAGCTTGCGCGTTCCTGCACCGAGGATCATCGCAGCCACCCAGAAGACGAACAAGAGAAGAATGGCTTCGAGCAGGTTGGGTATGGCGGCCGCCATACGCTGCCACATGGGTACGAGCGCAGCCTGCCAGATCTCGGTTCCCTGATCCAGCAGCCCGCCGCTGCTCGCTGGCTCCGCGGTGACACTCGGTGGAACGTTGCCGGGCTCCGCCGGGGCCGAAGAAGCCGGCTGAGACGGGGGATTGGTCGGGTCTGCGGTCTGTGCGTGGGTAGGCTGTGTCACAGCCGTGCAGAGTGCAAGGGCTGCGATCCATAGAAACAAATGATTTCTCATGGGTATCTCCCGGGTTCTGGCCAGGCGCGCCGGGCGCCATGGGTTGGGTGGAAAGTGCGGGTTTGATAGAAAAGACACCGGGAGAGAGCACCTGGTCACACCGGATTCCAGAGAAAGCAAATCGAGAGAGCCCGCAGGGTTTTTCGCAAGTCCCCTCTCTTGCGCCACGCTGGGCCCACAACCGCGGTGACGCCTGGTTTTTCGACAGGTTTTTCGAGCCTAGTCCCCGTCCGGATCGAGACGATGGACCGTCGACTCGATCAGCCGTGCGTTGGGAACCACGAGAGTGCCTTCATGGGTCTTGATCTCGACATTCAAGGTGCCGATGCCCACCAACTCGCCTTCGCCTTCGTCGAAGCGGAGCCTGTCTCCGGATCCGAATCGCTCCCGCGCGTAGTAGCCGGCCAGGAGGTTGCGAGCGACATCGCGGCCGCCGAGGGCGAATGTAATGGCCAACGCCGCCGCGAAGATGCTCACCAGATTGAGCAGGGTGGAGGTCAGGAAGTCGAGGTCGAAGCCGAGATTCTCGACGGCGGCAACGAAGGTGATGAGCAAGATCAGACCCCGCACGAGGCGGGCGAGGAGCCGGTCTTGCGCAAAGTTGACCCGAGCCAGCCCGGTTCCGACGGCGCTGCTGACGAGACTGGCGATGGCCGAGCCGAGAAAGAGCAGCAGCACGGCCCCCAGGAGCCGCGGCAGGAACTCGAGGAGGCCCCACAGGGGTACCGCGGTGAGCTCGAATCCCAGGTTCTGCACGCCCAGGACGAGGAAGACGAGAAAGACACTCCAGAAGACCAGTCGGGCCACGATTTCAGAGGGCGAGATCTTGACACCCGCACGGTCGAGCGCCGCCGACCAGCCCGCACGATTCATCACCTCTTCGAACTCGAGATGTTGGATCACGTGGCG
Source organism: uncultured Thermoanaerobaculia bacterium (assembly GCA_964565225.1). Taxonomy (GTDB): domain Bacteria; phylum Acidobacteriota; class Thermoanaerobaculia; order Multivoradales; family J023; genus CAZMEL01. The sequence continues at coordinate 22,533 of CAZMEL010000082.1, forward strand.
TGTGCCAGTGGCCAGAAGGCGGCTCAAGAAACCGCCGAGAACGATGAGCAACAGAGCCGCCAAGAGAGTCGGAAGGTAGGCGATGGTGCGCTCTGTGAGCCCGAGAATCGCGTCTTGGAACGGTTGAAGCTGCGTCATGAATCTCTCCGCTTCGATGGGTGGAAGAAGATGGAAAGGAGGGCCAGGATCGGTTGCAGCAAACCCAGCCAGACGACACCGAGGCCGCGGCTACTGAATTCTGTGACACGATCCGCCAGATCCAGGCGGCGGACATTGCCCAGCAGAGCCCGCTCGATGCTCGTTGCGGCCGTTTCATCGAGGGGCGGAGCGGTTTCGCCCGTCAGGGGAGAGATCCCGGCCCAGATCCCTTCACAAGAATCCAGACACCGGGGGCAGGCCTCGAGATGACGGAAGAGGCGCTGCGTCTCGGCTTCGTCGAGCTCTCCCCCCAGCAGAGCCTGGAGCTCACTGGGGGCTGGATGTTCGTCTTGGGCAATCATAGGGAAGGTTCCTTGGTTTCCACAGCTCGAACCACCGCCGCCAGGGCAGCGCGAGCCCGCACGGTTCGCATCTTGACCGCACTCAGGGAGATGCCGAGTGCGGCTGCGATCTGAGGATAGGGCAGCTCTCGAAGATCTGCCAGCTCCAGAATCTCACGCTGAGAAGGGCTCAAATTTCTCAGAGCCCGATACAGCTTTTTCACCTCGGATCGATTCTCCAAGTCCTGAACCACTGTGGCCTCGTCATCCACGGTGGCCGGATCGGGTTCTTTGTCGCTGGACTGCGGCCGGCGAGAACGTTTTCTGAGCTCGTTCTTGGCCAGATTCGCGGCGATACGCACCAACCAGGACGGAAGAGATCCCGAGTGTCCGCCGGTGAATCCGTCGAGGCGCCGATAGACCTGAAGAAATGTTTCCTGGGTCATGTCGGCGATGTCCTCGGGCTGGCGGAAGTAGCGGCTACAGACCCCCCAGATCAACTGCCGGTAGCGGCGGAACAGCTCGGAGAAATAGCGCTCGTCTTCTCGGCCCCGCTCGCGGAGTCGTTCGATCAACATTTCGTCCGATAGTTTTTCGATGTCGTGCAAGCTTTCCATCAAATGACGGCGAACGATCGAGCTTCCGCGAGGGTATACGCTCTCTGCGAAGACGGCTCCTGATTCTCTGGTTTCTGGAACCACTCTATCCGACCCCTACGATCTCCTCACAGGGAGGACACCGGGTCTGGCCTGCCGGTCACATTCGAATGTGACCGGCAGAAGAAATGTGGTGTCTTTCTCGGCTGAGGTATACCTCTTCACCGTTCGGACCGGGGTCTGAAGCGGGGGCGCTCCAGTGGAAGCCGACATCCAGAAAACTGGCCAGGAGAGGTAGAGTCGGTTCTCGACCGAGCCCGAGTCAACGAATCCTCGGCCGTTTCAGCAACAAGGAAGGAAGAATTTTCATGAAACTCGCGATCCTGTCCCGATCTCCCAAGGCCTACAGCACACAGAGGCTCAAGACCGCCGCGCAGGAGCGTGGACACGAGGTCCGCATTCTCAACACCCTCCGCTTCGCCATCGACCTGTCCGCCGACGTTCCCGATCTACAGTACCGAGGAAAGCACCTGTCGAGCTATGACGCGGTCTTGCCGCGGATCGGTGCCTCGATCACCTTTTTCGGCATGGCCGTCGTCCGCCAGTTCGAGCAGATGGACGTCTACACGCCCACCACCTCTGCCGGCATCGCGAACTCCAGGGACAAGCTGCGCTCGATCCAGATCCTGTCGCGCCACGGGATCGGTATCCCCGGCTCGATGTTCGTCCGCGACCGGGCCGATGTGATTCCCGCGATCGAAGGCGTTGGCGGGGCTCCGGTGGTGATCAAGCTACTGGAGGGCACGCAGGGCATCGGGGTGATCCTCGCCCCCGACAACAAAGTGGCGGAAGCGGTGATCGAAACGCTCCAGAGCACTCGCCAGAATGTGCTCATCCAGCGGTTCATCGCGGAGAGCAAAGGCAAGGATCTCCGGGCGTTCGTCGTCGGTGATCGCGTGGTCGCGGCCATGCGGCGTAGCGCGGTGGGAGACGAGTTTCGCTCCAACGTCCACCGCGGCGGTACCACCGAGGTCGTCGAGCTGGAGCCCGAGTACGAGCGCGTTGCCGTGCAGGCGGCGCAGATCATGGGTTTGAAGATCGCCGGCGTCGACTTGTTGGAGAGCGACGACGGACCCCTGGTGATGGAGGTCAACAGCTCCCCCGGGCTGGAGGGGATCGAGGGGGCGTCCGGGCTGGACATCGCGGGAGCTATCATCGACTTCATCGCCAGCCAGGTCGATTTCCCGGAGCTCGACATTCGTCAACGTCTGACGGTGAGCACCGGCTATGGTGCGGCGGACCTCTTGGTACGAGAGGGCGCGGAAGTCCTGGGGAAGAGCATCCAGAGCTCGGGACTTCGGGAACGGGATATCGCTGTCTTGACCTTGACCCGGGGGGCGAAGGTGATTCCGAACCCGAAGTCGAGCCGGATCCTGGAAGTCGGCGACCGCTTGCTCTGTTTCGGTAAGCTCGAGGCGATGCGCAGCCTCGTGCCGGAACGCCGCCGACGGCGGTCGCGGCCGACGGTACAACCCCTGCCCGAGCATCCTCTCTCCTACACTGGCGAGGTCTGATGACGAAAACCACCTCCAGGAATCGAGAGAACCGAGAGCCCTTCTCGTTCGCCGGACACACCGTCGAGCCGGGCACGCAGGCGAAGCTCGAGTTGCCCATCGCTCGGCTGATGTCCGGTACGCCCGTGGCGCTGCCGGTGCTCGTGATCCACGGCAAGAAAGACGGCCCGACGGTGTGGATCAGCGCGGCAGTGCACGGCGACGAGCTCTGCGGCATCGAGATCATCCGGCGAGTGCTGGAGGTGGTGCAGCCGCGCTCGATCGCCGGCACGGTGATCGCTGTTCCGATCGTCAATGTCCATGGCTTCAATCGCGGCGACCGTTACCTGCCCGATCGGCGAGACCTCAATCGGTCGTTTCCCGGCTCCTCACGGGGCCCCCTGGCGTCGCGCATCGCTCACCTGATGATGACCGAGATCATCGCCCGGTGCAGCGTCGGTATCGATCTCCACACCGGGTCCGACCATCGGATCAATCTACCCCAGATCCGCGCCGATCTCGCCGATCCGCAGACCCTCGAGCTGGCGCAGATCTTCGCGGCACCGGTCGCGATCCATTCCAAGATCCGCGACGGTTCCATGCGCCAGGCCGCCACCGAGGCCGGCGCCACGGTCTTGCTCTACGAGGCCGGCGAAGCCGACCGTTTCGACGAGCACGCCATCCGGGCGGGTACCGCCGGTGTGCTTCGGGTGCTCGAGCATCTGGGAATCTGTGAAGAGGCCCCCACACCTTCGGATTCGGTTTTCTTGTCGCAAAAGACGAAGTGGGTACGGGCCTCGCAGAGCGGCATTCTTCATCTCGACGTCGCCCTGGGAGACGAGGTCGAGCGAGGCTCCCGGGTGGCGAGGATCTACGATCCGTTCGGTAAACGTCTCGGTGCGCTCTCGGCGCGGGTGACCGGAATCGTGATCGGTCATATCCTACGACCCCTGGTCAATCGTGGAGACGCCATCCTCCACATTGCCGAAGTCGATGAAGGGAAGCCCGTGTTCGAGGCGCCAGCCTGAATATGCCCAATCCCGTGGCCTCCGTCGAGAGGTAGCCCCGAGGTACCGGCCGGTACCGTAAGTCGAATGCTACCGGCCGGAGAGGGGGGAAGCGTGTTGCCCGTGTTTCCCGAGCACAGACCCGGACCGGGATGCCAGCACGGGCACGTAGGCGTTAGCAGCCCGTGGTGAAACTCGAACCGCCCTGCGAGCGGCCCTTTTCCGCCAGCTCAGCGTTGTAGAATCTCGAAAGATCACCGATATTCCTGCGATTCTGCGCCTCGATCTGACGAAAAAATGGCTCGCTCTCGCTCGCGGTCGACTTTCACCACGGGCTGTTAGTTCTACTTTGTCAGATTGGATATTCGGTTTCGTAAGAGTCGGCGTTCCTGGA
>CAZMEL010000083.1:0-26530 GCA_964565225.1 uncultured Thermoanaerobaculia bacterium
ATTACCGGCAACAGCGCCCGCTCCGCCAGCGCACCGTGGCCGATCTCACGCCGTCCGGGGCCGCGCAGGAACCGGACCTCACCCACCGAGAAGGGCGGGAAGTTGTAGTGAAGGAGGAACTTCTGCAGGGTTTCGCCACCGTATTCCTCGATGATCTGGGCGTCCCGGCGAGTTCCGAGAGTGGCCGAGACCATGGCCTGGGTCTCGCCGCGGGTGAAGAGTGCCGAGCCGTGGGCCCGGGGAAGGATCCGGGTGTTCACGTCGATGTCGCGGATCTCGTCGAGCTTGCGGCCATCGAAACGGGTTCCGGTCTCGAGCACCGTGCGGGCGAGGATTTCTTCTTCCAGGTCGCTGATGGCCTTCTTGACCTGGGCGTGGCGTTCTTCGTCGTCTTCGGGGATCGAGGCCTTGTACCCTTCGAGGGCCTTCTCGATCGCCTTCTTGCGAGCGAACTTTTCCTTGGTGTGCAGGGCCTCGGTGAATGCGGCCTCTACCTTGTCCTTCAGATCCTGGTAGACCTCGGCCGGATAGAAGGTGGGCTCTTCCCAGTTGGGCTTGGAGAAGCCACCATCGCGGAACATCTGGTGCTGGGCATGGATGACCTTCTGCAGCTCCTGATGGGCGGAGAAGATGGCGTCGAGAATGACCTCTTCGCCGAGCTGATTGGCGCCCGCTTCCACCATCACCACCGCCTCTTCCGTGCCGACGACGATCAGGTCGAGATCGGAGACGTCGCGCTGGCTGTTGGTGGGGTTGAACACCAGCTCGTCGTCGATCAGGCCGACCCGAACCGCTCCCACCGGGTTGTAGAAGGGGATGTCCGAGAGCACCAGCGCCGCGGAGGCGCCGTTGATGGCGAGCACGTCGGGATCGTGCTCCTCGTCGGCGGAGAGGACGGTGGAAATGATCTGGGTCTCGGCGTAGTAGCCCTTGGGGAAGAGCGGCCGGAGCGGACGGTCGGTGATGCGGCAGGAGATGATCTCCTTCTCGCTCGGCCGACCCTCGCGCTTGAAGAATCCGCCGGGAATCCGACCGGCTGCGGCGGTGTACTCGCGGTACTCGACGGTCAGGGGGAGGAAGGGCCGGGGAGCGGTCGGATCACCGGCCATACAGGCGGTGGTAAGAACCATGGTGTCGCCACAGCGAACGACACAAGAGCCGTTGGCTTGTTTGGCGATGGCACCGGTTTCCAGCGAGATCGTATTCTCGCCGATCGTGAATTCACGTGTGTATGTCATGGAATAAACCTTGCGTGTGTTGTTGGATTGGGACGCTCACCGGGTGGCGGGGAGCGGTCCGGCGCACTGCGGCGCCGGAGCAGGAGCCTCTGCCCAGGGAATCTTCGCCCGCGCGGATCTCGCCGCGCGTCGGCGTCGGGTCAGAGAGGCTCCGGGAAGGTATGTGCTCGAGCCTGGAGATCGGGAAGCCGTTCGCAGAGCCCGCTCCGAGGAGAGGGCAGGGCGAAGCAGGCCAGACTCGAGGCTGGTGGTCTCGGGGACCTACCGGCTCGAATCGGCCCGTGAACCCGGAGCTCGGATCGAGGAGCAGGGATCAGCGGCGCAGTCCGAGGCGCTGGATCAGCGAACGGTAACGCTCGACGTCCTGCCGCTTGACGTACTGCAGGAGGCGGCGCCGACGACCGACCAGCTTCAGAAGGCCGCGGCGGCCATGGTGGTCCTTCTTGTGGACCTTGAAGTGTTCGGTGAGGTCGTTGATGCGGTGGGTCAAGAGAGCGACCTGGACCTCGGGAGAACCGGTGTCTCCCTCGTGGGTCCGGTATTCGTCGATGATTCCGCTCTTCTTTTCGGCAAATTGAGACAAGGCTTGATCCTCCTGGGGGGCGGCCGTGCCGCCAGTTCTCTTTTTCTTTTCTTCTTCGCTCGAAAATTGTAACCGATCCGGGGCCGGGGTCTACTGAAAAACCACTTTCGGCTGAATGACTCCGACGTTGCCGGCGCCGATTCGTTCGACCACCGAGCCCACGGCGATGAATTTCTGTCGCCGGTTCATGACCTTGATCCAGTCGCCCTCGCGGCTCTCCAGGTCGCGAACCAGCACCGTCTGGCCGTGTTGGATCCGCCGCTCCTGCTGCGGATCGGCAACTACCTCGCCGAAGGGGAGGGGGATTTCGTCGAAGGGGAACCAGGCGCTTCCCACATCCTCGCCCGCTTCCATGCGCTCGCGCAGAGCATCGAGGGTCAGGGCATTCTCCAGGTGGAACGAGCCCACCTGGGTGCGCCGCAGGCGCGAAAGAGCCGCGCCGCAGCCCATGAGCTGGCCGAGCTCGTGGGCCAGCGACCGGGCGTAGGTGCCGGAGGAGCAGCTGAGAAGGAAATCGAGCTCGGCCCCGCCCGCCCAGGGCTCGAGAGGACGAAAGTCGTAGACGGTGACCTCTTTCTTCACCTGGGGGACTTCCTCGCCGCGGCGGGCCAGCTCGTAGTATTTGACGCCGTTGATCTTCTTGGCGCAATAGGGCGGCGGGGTCTGGAAGTAGGCGCCGAGGAAACCCGCCATGGTCGCTTCGATCTTCGCCGCCTCGAGGCCATCGATCGGGTGCTCCGAGGTGGTCTCCCCGAAGATATCGTAGGTATCGGTGGTCATACCGAAGCGCAACTGGCCCTCGTAGATCTTGGGAGCCCGGATGAGGAAACGGGTGAGGCGAGTCGCTCGGCCCACCGTCAACAGGAGAAGGCCCGTGGCGCCGGGGTCGAGGGTGCCGCAATGCCCGATTTTCTTCAAACGCAGAATGCGACGAGCCGACGCCACGATGTCGTGGGACGTGCAGCCCTCGTGCTTGTCGATGAGTAGGAGACCGTCTCTCAACAGATTACTCCAGATGCTGAATCAATGATTGGATCGTTTCCCGGAACAGGGTCTCGGGGGGCGTTTCGCTGGAGAAGCCGGCGGCGTTCTTGTGGCCACCGCCACCTCGTTGGCGCGCGATGTGCTCGACGTCGAGATCACCACGGCTCCGGAGGGAAACCTTGTGACCACCGTCCGGAAGCTGACGAAAAAGGGCGACCGCCTCGACGCCGGAGATCGAGCGGGGATAGTCGATCAGGCCTTCGGAATCGCCCGGAGCGGCGCCGGAGCGTTCCCACATCTCTCCTCGCAACCAGGCGGTGGCCACCCGGCCCTCCGCGTGCACTTCGATGGTCGGCAACATCTCGCCCAGGAGGCGGATCGCCGGCAGCGGCTGCGACTCGTAGAGCCAGCGGGTCACGGTCTCGGGGGAGGCTCCCAGCCGGACCAGGGCGCCCGCGGTCTCGAACGCCTCAGCGGTGGTGTTCGAGAAGCGGAAGCCACCGGTATCGGTGACCAGGGTGAGGTAGAGAGCAGTGGCGGTCCGGGCGTCGATCTCGGCCCCGAGCGCCCGGATCAGGCGAAAGACCATCTCGCCGACGGCGGCCGCGGTGGTGTCGACCCACTGGATCTCGCCGTATCCCTCGTTGCCCAGGTGATGATCGATGTTCAGGAGGGGAAGCGCGGGGAGCACCGCCTCCAGTCCGGTGCGATCGAGGCTCGGACACTCGAGCACGATGGCGGTGTCGAAACGTTCGGGGAAGCGGTCGGGAGGGGCCTCGCCCACGTGGAAGGGCTCTCCGTCGACCAGCTCCTCGAGGACCCCGGGCACCGGGTCGCGGCTCCAGACGAGAGCCTCCTTGCCGAGGGCTCGGAGCGCTCGGGCGAAGCCGATCGAAGAACCGATGGCGTCGCCATCGGGATTGGTGTGACTGGTCAGTAGAAAGGAGCGATCCTTGCGGATTCTCTCCGCCAGCTGCTCAATCGGTGCCGCCGTGCTCATGATTCAGGTTTTCCAACAGCTCGGTGATCTTTTGACTGTGCTCCGCTCCACGATCGAGCTTGAACACGAGGTGAGGAACGGCGCGGATCTTGACCCGTCGGGCGAGCAGGGAGCGGATGAATCCTTGCGCGCGAGTCAGCGCTTCGATCGCACCCTCCCGCTGTTCCGGATCGTCTCCCAGGACCGACACCCAGACCTCGGCGTGGGCGAGGTCTCGGCTCACCGTCATGCGTGAAACGGTCGCCAGCTGCACTCGGGGGTCGCGCACCTCTCGCTGGAGAATCAGCGAGAGCTCATTGCGCAGCAGCTCCTCGACCCGCTGGAGACGCTGGCTCATGTCACTCTCCCTCGATCCACTGGGGATCCCAGCGGGTCAAGAACGCCTCGGGAAGCGAGTCGATATGTCCGTATAGAGCGTCCATGAGGCGCTGTCCTTCCATCTCGTTCAGTACCACGATCGCCAGCGTGAGCTCGGCTCGCTGGTGCAAATCGTGGAAATCCGTTTCCGCGATCGAGATCCGAAAGCGGTGGTGGAGGCGATCGATCAGGCCTTTCACGACTTTCCGCTTTGCCTTCAAGCTACCCGACTGGGGCAGGTGCAGCTCGAAGTTGGAGACACCGATCAACATCTTTCGATCCCTCCGTCTCGGGGCGTGCAAACGAGCCTCGGCCGAGACTCGGAGCCGCGCGGAGCCATTCCGAGCCGTGGGGCCAGGAGGCGGCGCGCTCAGAGAGTCGGGGCGACCTCCTCGCGGATGAAGGCCTCGATGTTGTCGCCAGGCTTGAAGTCCTGGTAGTGGTCGAGACCGATGCCACACTCGAAGCCGCCGCGCACTTCGGAAACGTCATCCTTGAAGCGGCGCAGAGAAGCGATCTTCCCTTCGTAGACCACGACGTTGTCGCGGATCAGACGGGCTTCGGCATTTCGGGGGATCACCCCGTCGACCACGAGGCAACCGGCGACGACGCCGATCTTCGGGACCTTGAACGTCTCTCGGATCTCGGCTGTGCCCTTGCGGACTTCCTTGAACGTGGGCTCGAGGAGGCCGGCCATGGCCCGCTTGAGCTCGTCGATCAGCTCGTAGATCACGGTGTGCAGGCGAATCTCCACCTGCTCTTTCTCTGCCAGGGCGCTGGCGTTGCGCTCCGGGCGCACGTTGAAGCCGAAAATGATGGCGTTGGAAGCCGAGGCGATCAATACGTCGTTGGTCGAAATGGCTCCGGCGCTGGCGTGCAGCACGTTGACCTTGACCTTCTCCGTGGTGGCCTTGGCGAGGGTCTCGCGCAGAACCTCTACCGAGCCCTGAACATCGGCCTTGATGATGACCGAGAGCTCTTTGACCTCTTCGCTCTCGATCTTGTCGAAGAGCTGCTCGAGCGACATGCGGCCGGGCCGTGGCGCGAGCTCTCGTTGGCGTTCTTCCTGGCTTCTGAGCTCGGCAATGCCACGCGCCTTGGCTTCGTCGGTGAAGACCTGGAAGAGATCGCCGGCGCTCGGCAGGTCCGTGAAGCCGGTGACCTCCACGGGCATCGAGGGGCCGGCTGACTCGAGACGGTTGCCGAGGTCGTCGGTCATGGTCCGCACACGGCCCCAGCAGGAGCCGGCCACGAAGATATCTCCGGAGCTCAGGGTGCCGTCCTGCACCAGAACCGTGGCGATGATGCCGCGGCCGATTTCCTTCCGCGCCTCGAGCACTGCGCCCTGGGCGGGAAGCTCGGGAGCGGCCTTGAGCTCGAGCAGATCGGCGGTGATGAGCGCGAGCTCGAGCAGCTCGTCGATCCCCTGACCCTTGAGAGCGGAGACCTCCTGGCTGACGACGTCGCCACCCCAGTCTTCGACCAGCAGGCCGTGGTCGGCGAGCTCTTTCTTGACCCGGTCGAGGTTGGCGTTGGGTTTGTCCACCTTGTTGATCGCGACGATGATCGGAACCTCGGCCGCCTTCGCATGGTCGATCGCCTCGATGGTCTGGGGCATCACGCCGTCGTCGGCAGCGACCACGAGGACCACGATGTCGGTCACCTGGGCGCCGCGGGCGCGCATCAGAGCGAAGGCCTCATGGCCGGGGGTGTCGAGAAAGGCGATCGGGCGATCTCCGACCGCGACCTGGTAGGCCCCGATGTGCTGGGTGATGCCGCCGGCCTCTCCCTCGACCACCTTGGTCGAACGGATGGCATCGAGCAGAGTGGTCTTGCCGTGGTCGACGTGGCCCATGACGGTCACCACCGGTGCTCGCTGGGAGCGCTCGACGTCGGCCGATCCCTCGATCTCGTGTTGGAGCTGGACTTCTTCCTCGACCGAGACCTCCATCACCTCGACATCGAGCTCTTCTGCCACCTTCGCGGCCAGCTCCGGATCGAGCACGTGATTGATGTTCACCAGGATGCCGTGGGTAAAGAGGATCTTGATCAGATCCTTGGCCTTGACCCCGAGCTTCTCGGCGTATTCACGAACCGTCATGTGTTCGGTGATGGTGACCGGCCCCTCGGGTTTGTTGGCCTTGAACTGCACGCTCGCCGCTGGTTGATCCGAAGCCTCCTCCCGCCGCTTGGCGCGGCGTACGCCTCGGGCGGAAGCCGGTTTCCTCGGCGGTACGATCTCCGCCGGCTGGGAGGGTCCTCGAGCCGGCCCTCGCCGCCTGCGGCCGATCTCCGGCGGGCGGTGTCGCCCGGGCGGGCGGCGCCCACCGGGTTGACGCCCACGGCTGGGACCGGAGGGGCGAATCGGGCCGCCGGTATCGCGCACCCGGCCACCCGGCCGGTTGGCACCTCCGGGGGGAGTCGCGGGGCGGATCGGCTCGGCAGTGCCGGTGCCACGGACCAGCAGACGAGCTGCGGTCCGTTTGGGTTTGGTCGGCTGGGTCGGGCGTGCTGGGGCCGGCTTGCCGGTCTCGGCGGCCTTCTTGGGCTCCGATGGCTTGGCTGCCGCGGGACTCGGCTCGTCCTTCTTTGCGGCCGGAGGCTCGGCCGGAGCCGATTCTGCCGCCGGGCTCGGTGCTTCGGCCGTTGCCGGGGGAGCGGGAGCCTCCGTTCGGGCAGCGGGCGCCGCGGCTTCGGTCTTGCCGGCCGGCGTGGTGGGTGCCTTGGCCACCGGCGTGGTGGGCGCCCCGGCCGCCGCCGCAGGGGCTTCGGCTCCCGCGGGTGTCCCCTCGCCCTTTTCCTTGACCGGGATTTCCTGGATCCGCGGTTCCACTCGCTGGATCATCGAGCGGCGAGTCGGGCGCAGACCCGGCGTCCGCCGGGGCTGCTGCGAGGGAGTCTGCTGCCGTGGAGGCGGTGGCTCGGCGACGGCCGTGGAGTCGTCGCGCAGAATGACTTCCCGCGGCTGTGGCAATCGTTTGCCGAGCAGGATCGCCTGGATGATGTCACTGTCGATGACCGCTTCCTCGCCTTCGATGCGCACACCGATCGAGCGGAGCTTGAACATCAAATCCTGCTCCGGCAGGCCCATCTTTCGGGCCAGGTCCTGCAATCGAATCTTCCCCATGTGTCTCTGATTTCCGCTCTTGATTCTGAATTCTTGGGTTTGCTCGTGCGGTCTTGTCGACGGCCTCTAGTCCTGTCCGGGCTCTTCCTGCTGCCCGGAACCTTCCTGCTCTCCGGCCATGCCGTCGAAGGGATCAGCCGTCGGTCCCGAGCTCTGCTCGCTCTCTTTCAATGCCTTGCTCAGGGCGGCCATGAACTCGTCGTCGTTCAGGCCGGACGTCGCCGCAGTTTCTTCGGCCGCTTCCGGGCTCTCCTCCTCGCCGCTGGCCTCCAGCCAGGCCAAGATGGCCTGCACGGTGTCTGCATCGATACCGTCTACCTGCGCCAGGGTTTCCGCGTCGGCCGCCTGCACGGCTTGGAGGGTGGTGTAGCCGGCAGCCCAGAGCTCCGCGGCAGCCTGCTCGGACACGCCCGGCACGCTGGACCAGTCGACCTCCGAGACGGCGGCCTGCATCGGCTCGTCGAGACCGGGCAGGTCACTGTCGTCCATGGCGTCTTGCAGCATCTTGGCGAGGGCATCGGCCACCTCGTCCTTGACGTTGCTCTCGCTCTTGATGTCGATCTTGCAGCCGATCAGCTCCGAGGCCAGACGAACGTTCTGGCCTCGCTTGCCGATGGCCAGCGAGAGCTGCTCGTCCTCCACGATCACGTCGAGGTGGGGCATGGTGCTGTGGTGGGTCACGGAGACCCGGGTGATCTTGGCCGGAGCGAGGGCGCTCTGGGCGAAGGTCACGAGGTCTTCACTGAACTCGATGATGTCGATCTTCTCGCCCCGCAGCTCGCGGATGATCGACTGCACCCGGGAGCCCTTCATTCCGACACAGGCGCCGACCGGATCGACGTCGCGCTCGCGGCTGAACACCGCGACCTTGGCGCGTTCGCCGGGAGCCCGCACGGCGTTCTTGATCACCACCGTGCCGTCGTAGATCTCGGGGACTTCCATCTCGAAGAGCTTCACCAGGAGGCGAGGATCGGTGCGCGAGAGCACGATCTGGGGCCCCTTGGGTTGGGTGTGCACGTCGACGATGACGGCCCGGATCCGCTCACCCTGGCTGTAGCGCTCGTGGCGAGACTGCTCGCCACGGGGAACCACGGCCTCGGTGCGGCCCAGGTCGACGATGATGTCGCCGCGCTCGAAACGTTTCACGGTGCCGTTGAGAATCTCGCCGACCCGCTCGTAGTACTCGTTGTAGATCTTCTCCCGCTCGGCTTCGCGGATCCTCTGGTAGAGAACCTGCTTGGCGCTCTGGGCCGCAATACGCCCGAGCCCTTCGGTGGAGATCGGACGCAGGATTTCCTCGCCGATCTCCGCGTCGGGTTTCTCTTCCTGGGCTTCTTCCAGAGTCCACTCGGCGACGGGGTCTTCGACTTCCTCGACAACGTTCTTGACGATGAACGCCTCGAACTTGCCGGATTCGGGGTCGAAGCGGGCGCGAACCGGCTCCTTGATCCGATGCTGTTTCTTGGCGGCCGATGCCATGGCATCTTCCAGCGCCGAGATCCAGCGATCCATGTCGATGTTCTTTTCCCGCGCGACCTGCTGCAACACCTGCATCAGGTCCAGGTCCGGCGTTCTTACTTGAGGCATGGTCTGAGAAAGTTCCTATAGTTCGATTTCGAGCCGGGCGACCTGGACGTCGGGCAGAGAGATCTGGAGCTCCTCACCCGTGTCTTCGACAGCGACTCGAATCTGTCCGCCGCCTTCTGGCTCGAACCCGGTCAACCGCCCGATGATCGTTTGCTTGCCTTCGGGCTCGCCGATGTAGGTGACCCGAACCAGATTGCCGCAGAATCGCTCGTAGTCGCGGGGGCGATAGAGCTTGCGGTCGAGCCCAGGGGAGCTGACCTCTAGGAGATAGCGCCCGTTTCCGTAGTCTTCGACATCGAGAAAGGCCGAGATTTCTCTGGAAACCGACTGGCAATCGTCCAACGTGACGCCTCCTTCGGGGCGCTCGATGAAGACCCGCAGCTTGTTGCTGACGAACTCTGCGTGGACCAGCTCACAACCAATGCTCTCGGCGATGGCCGTGATCTCTTCCTCCATCTCTGGATCGATTCGTGCTCCCCGTTTGCCTTTCGTGATGACTCTCGACTCCAACTTCCGTCTATTTGCGAGTTTCTCCAGCCCCAACCGGTGACATGTTTGCCCTGATGTCCTCTGTGCAGATCCTGCTGGGGATGGCATCCGGCTCGTGCTCCGGGAGCCGTTTCGATCTCGAGCGGGCCCTGCGACGTGTACCGCAGGTCGGGCTTTCGATCCTGAGGGCTCGGGCTGGAATTCGTGGGAAGCCAAGAGGCGTATTTTTCGGTCTCGATTCGCTTCAAATGGTCAAAACCCACCCTTCCAGCTGGGCAAGCCGGCCCAGGGACTATAGACCAAAGGTGGGACCGGTGCAACCGTAGACCCAAGGCTCCCAGTAGCATGTGTTGCCTCCGGAGGAGGAAGAGGAGAGACACGAGACGAAGCGCCTCGGAATCGCCTCGCCCCCTGGTGTTCGAGACCCTCGAATCGGGGAGCGATGCCAAATTGGCGTACACTCGGGAGCCGTGAAGGTCTTCGACCCGCGGGACGAGTCGCAGCGAGCGTGGTTCCCGAGCCGCGAGATTCTCGCAGCCGGGCCCGGAACACCATTGGCTGCGGCTGCATCCCAGGTCTCGACCCGTCGGGTTTCGAGATTGGCAGCGGTTTTGCTAGAGGACAATTCGTCGGGTGAGGCTTCCGATGCCGATCGTGTCTCGAGAGGCCAGGAGCTTCATCTCTTTCGAGAGGCCCAGTCATCATCATTGCAGATGTTTCGGCGTCACCCGATACTACGAGTGCAAGACCAGCGGACCAACACGAGGAGAGTTCGATGAAAAATAGTCGTGGCCGGCAATCAGTCAATGTCGCCCTGGTGGTGGGTGCGATGGTATTCGGAATGGTCATCGCGGGGGGCATGGACCTGACACCGATCGTCCGCGCAGACTCCAGCGCCGGCTCGGGGAAGGCGGTCGCGGTTGCGAGCCCCACCGGTCTGCCGGGATTCGCCGATCTGGCGGAGGGTGTCTCCTCGGCAGTGGTTTCGGTGCAGGCGACCAAGATCGAAGAGGCGAGCACCCGCAGGCGGGGGAACGATCCCTTCGATCTCTTCTTCGGCCCCCGGCGGCGGCAGCCGCAGGAGCCCCGGGACCGACGGTCGGATTCGGCCGGTAGCGGGTTCGTGATCAGCTCCGACGGTTTCGTCGTCACCAATCATCACGTCATCGAGGATGCCACGGAGCTGACCGTCCACCTGGATGGACGGCAGTACCCGGCGGAGGTCAAGGGAGACGACCCCGCCACCGACCTCGCCCTGCTCAAGATCGAGCCGGACGCGCCTCTCGACTACCTGCGCCTCGCCGATAGTGACGAGGTTCGGGTCGGCGACTGGATCATGGTGATCGGCAGCCCGCTGCAGCTCCAGAATTCCGTGTCGGTGGGTGTGGTCAGCGCCAAGGGCCGCAGCATCGACATCACCCCCGACCGCTCGCTGGAGAATTTCATCCAGACCGACGCGGCGATCAACTTCGGCAACTCCGGCGGACCTCTGGTGGATCTCACGGGTGCCGTGGTCGGTATCGCCACTGCGATCAACTTCGGAGCCGAGAACATCGGTTTCGCCGTACCGTCCAACACCCTCAAGGGAATCCTGCCGCAGCTGCGGGACAACGGTGCGGTGCGACGTGGGTACCTCGGAGTCAATATCGACGACCTGGATCGCGAGGAAGCCGAGGCGTTCGGCCTGAGCTCGACCGATGGCGCCCTGGTCACCCAGGTCGTGGCCGGTGGGCCCGCGGAGGAGGCCGGTCTTCGCCATGGCGACGTGATCATCGAGGTCGAAGGGCGCAAGGTGGTCGACAACCGCGACCTGATCGACCGGATCTCCGCCAAGATGCCCGACCAGACGGTGAATGTGACCGTGTTCCGCGGCGGCAAGGAAATCGAAAAGAAGGTCACCCTCGGCGAGAGACCGTCGGCACCGGGTGTGGTGGCCAGGACCCCGGATCGGGAGGAGAGCGGGGCGATCGAATGGCTCGGAATCCGCTACCGCGACCTGACGCCGGAAGCCCGCGAGGCCCACCGTCTTCCCGATCTGAACGGCGTTTGGGTGGCCGAGGTCGCTCCCACCAGCCCGCTGTGGGATGAGGCCGTCCGTCCGGGCGATATCATCGTCGATGTCGGTGGGCAGGAAGTGACCGACGTGGAGCGGTTCGAGGAGCTGGTCTCTTCGATCCCTTCCGGCGGCCTCCTGCGCCTCTACGTCACTCGGGTCAATCCGCGGGACGGCAGCTCGGCATCGTTTTTCGCGATCGTTCGGGTTCCCTGACCGGAATCCCAGACAACGTGTCGTGCGCGGCCCGGGCTCCTCGGCGTGAGGGGGCCGGGCCGCTCGGCGTCTCCGCGGGGGCTCGCGGAGACCGGCAATCTCTCCCAACCAGCAGAGGGTGAAACCATGACGAGGAAGAGCGAGCACAACGGTGGGAGAGCGGCGGCCTGTGTCCTGGTCGTGGACGACGAAGGCTCGATTCGCGAGAGTCTGCGGATGATCCTGGAATACGAGGGTTATCTGGTGGACGAAGCGGCGAACGGTCCCCAGGCCCTGGCGCGGATCGCCGACCGCGCCCCCGACGCCGTGATGCTGGATATCAAGATGCCCGAGATGGACGGCCTGGCCGTGCTCTCGGCCTTTCGCGAACGCGGCTACGAGATGCCGGTATTGATCATCAGTGGCCACGGCGACGTCACCACCGCGGTCGAGGCCACCCGCCGCGGTGCCTATGATTTCTTCGAGAAACCTCTGAAGCGGGATCGGGTGTTGCTCAGCCTGCGCAACGCCATCGACAGCTACCGGCTGAAGACCGAGAACCGGGTGAGTCGTCACGAGCCCGATGATCTGGTCGGGACCTCGGCGGCGATGAAGCGTTTGCGGGAGACGGTGGAGAAGGCGGCGCCGACGCCGGCTACGGTGCTGATCACCGGCGAGAGCGGCACCGGCAAGGAGCTGGTGGCGCGGGCGATCCACCAGCAGAGCGCTCGCCGGGAGCGGGCCTTCGTGCAGGTCAACTGCGCGGCGATTCCCGACGAGCTGATCGAGTCGGAGCTCTTCGGCCACGAAAAGGGGAGCTTCACCGGCGCCTCCCGCAAGCAGATCGGCAAGTTCGTCGCGGCCCACGGCGGCACGCTCTTTCTCGACGAGATCGGCGACATGTCCGCTCGCACCCAGGCCAAGGTGTTGCGGGCGTTGCAGAACGGCGAGGTCGAGCCGGTGGGCGCGGCGGGCTCGATCCGGGTCGACGTGCGGGTGGTTGCGGCGACCCACCGCGACCTGCCGGCCGAGATCGCGGAGGGAAGCTTCCGGCAGGATCTCTACTATCGGCTCAACGTCATCCCCGTGCACACGCCGTCTCTGCGCGAGCATCTCGACGACCTGCCGATGCTGGTGGACTATTTCGTGCGGCGCTACGCAGAAGCCAACAACTACGGCTCCAAGGACTTTGCCGAAGATGCCCTCTCGCATCTTCGCACGATGCCCTGGAAAGGGAACGTTCGCGAGCTGAAGAACCTGGTGGAGAGGCTGCTGATCCTGAGCCCGGAGCCGACCATCACCAAGCAGGATCTGGTGCAGCTGACGGGTGGAGGGCAGCCGGAGATCTCCGACTCGCTGCTGGCGATCAAGACCCTGCGTGAGTTTCGCGACTTCTCCGAGCGCCTCTTCCTGGTCCACAAGCTCGACGAGAACCACTGGAACGTCACCCAGACCGCCCAGAGCATCGAGACGCCGCGGAGCAATCTCTACAAGAAGATGGAGCAGTACGACATCCGTCGTGACGAGAGCTCCTGACCCGGTTTCCCTGCGCCTTGACCCTGGCCGAGCGCCGTTGCTACAGTGGCACGGCTGCGGTTCGGAGAGACTCGCCGCGAGCCTCGTCCGGTGCTGGAACCGAGAAGCCGAATCGAGGATCTCCCGACCCACTGGCAGCCAGGAATCCCGGGTAGCCCTTACAAAAGATCAAGTTTGAAGATCCGGCGCCGCCGGTTCTCTGGAGAGTGCCCCAATGCACATCGAGCTGAGTGAAGAACAACGTCTTCTCCGCGAAGAAGTTCGCCGTTTCGCAGAGGAAGTGATTCGTCCCGACGCCAAGGAAATCGACGCGAAGGGAGTCTTCCCCCGGGCGAATATCGACAAGGCCGGCGAGATGGGCCTGGCCGGCGTCGCGGTGCCGGAAGAATACGGTGGTGCGGGCATGGACACGGTGTCCTACTGCCTGGTGATCGAGGAGATCAGCCGCGTTTGTGCTTCGAGCGGAGTGATTCTCTCGGTGAACAACTCGCTGGTCTGCGACCCGATCCTCAAGTACGGCAACGAAGAGCAGAAGAAGCAGTTCCTCACGCCCCTCGCCGCGGGTGAGAAGCTGGGCTGTTTCGCCCTCACCGAGCCCGGTGCCGGCTCCGACGCCGCCAGCCTGCGGACCACTGCTCGCCGCGACGGCGACGACTATATTCTCGACGGCAACAAGGTCTTCATCACCAACGGTACCGATGCCGACATCGCCCTCGTCTTCGCCACCGTGGACCCGGCGAAGAAGCACAAGGGCATTACCGCCTTCTTGGTAGCGGCGGACACTCCGGGGTATAGCCACGGCATCCACGAGTACAAGCTGGGAGTGAACGCCTCGGGGACGACCGAGCTCGCCTTCGAAAACATGCGAGTTCCGGCGAGCCAGCGTCTGGGAGAAGAAGGAGATGGCTTCAAGATCGCCATGAGCACACTCGACGGCGGCCGGATCGGGATCGCCGCCCAGGCGGTGGGAATTGCCCAGGGAGCCTTCGAGGAAGCGCTGGCCTATTCCAAGGAGCGGGAGCAGTTCGGCCGGTCGATTTCCAACTTCCAGGCCATCCAGCACTACCTCGCCGACATGTCGACCGAGCTCGATGCCGGGCGACTGTTGACCTGGAAGGCGGCATGGACCAAGGACAGCCGCAAGCGCTACACCCTCGAGGCGGCGCAGGCCAAGCTCTACACTTCGGAAATGGCCCAGCGGGTCACCAATCTGGCGCTGCAGATCCACGGCGGCTACGGCTACATCCGCGAGTACAACGTGGAACGTTACTTCCGCGATGCACGAATCACCGAGATCTACGAGGGCACCAGCGAGATCCAGAAGATGGTGATCGCCGACTGGGTGCTGAACAAGAGCTGAGGAATGGGGACCACGATGCAAGAGGTCGCCTCGGCTCCCGATTCCGTGAGCTTCGCCTTCGACGAAGAACAAGAGCTGCTACGCAACGAGGTCCGGCGATTCGCCGAGGAGCGAATTCGTCCCGGCACGGCGGAGCGTGATCGCGAGCATCGCTTTCCAGTCGACATCTTGCAGGAGATGGGGGAGCTGGGCCTGCTCGGCATGTTGGTGGACGAAGAGTACGGCGGCACCGGTTTCGACGTTCTGACCTACGCCCTGGCGGTCGAGGAGCTGGCGCGAGTCTGCCCCTCGGTGGCGGTGACCATGAGTGTCACCAACTCGGTCTGCTGCTGGCCCATCGCTCAATTCGGCAGGGAAGAGCTCAAGCGCGACGTGTTGCCGGCCCTGGCCGGCGGCGAGTGCCTGGGCGGTTTCGGCCTCACCGAGCCCGGCTCGGGGTCCGATGCCGGTTCGATGAAAACTACCGCCCGCCGCGATGGCGATAGCTGGGTGATCGACGGTGAAAAGGCCTGGATCACCAACGCTGCCTACGGCAAGTATTTCGTGGTTCTCGCCAAGACCCGGCCCGATGTCGGCACCAAGGGGATCAGCGCCTTCGTGGTGCCGGCGGACACCGAGGGATTCTCGGTGGGCGCGGCGGAAGAGAAGATGGGGCTCAAGGCGTCGAACACGGCGACCCTCTACTTCACGAATTGTCGGGTGCCGGACAGCTACTTGCTGGCCGAGGAAAACCAGGGTTTTCGTGTCGCCATGGCGACCCTCGACCACTCCCGGGTCGGAATCGCCGCCCAGGCGGTGGGAATTCACCAGCGCGCCCTCGAGCTGGCCGTGGCCTATGCCCAGGAGCGGCAGCAATTCGGGGTGCCGATCGCCAGACATCAGAGCATCGCCTTCAAGATCGCCACCATGGCCACCGAGCTCGCCGCGGCCCGAGCCCTGACCTACCAGGCGGCCTCTACCCATGGTCCCGAGGCCGGACGCCTCGCCTCCCAGGCCAAGCTCTACGCCAGCGAAGCCGCCAACCGCGCCTGCTGGGAGAGCCTGCAGATCCACGGCGGCAACGGTTTCTGTGAGGACTACGAAATCGCCCGGCTCTATCGCGACGTGCGGGTGACCACGATCTACGAAGGCACCAGCGAAATGCAGCGTCTGGTGATCTCGCGGCATCTCCTGCGGTGAGCCGCGGGTGAGCATCCGGCGTGAGGCAGGGCCCACAGCCGGCCCGAGCCGACCAGGATCGGCCGTCCTCTGTTGGCTGGTGGTCTGCTTCTTGGGGTTCGGCGCTCACGAAGTCCGAGCTCGAGATCCGGCGAAGCAGGAATCGGCCGAGGAGGCTTCCGGCCTCGCGGTCGAGGCCCCGCTCGATGTCTCTCCCCGCAACGCCAGCTACCGGATCGAAGCCGCCCTCGACGTCGAATCGAGGGAGATCGAGGGGCGTCAGGTGCTCACCTGGCGCAATATCCAGCCCGTCGCCACCGACGAGCTCTGTTTCCATCTCTACTGGAACGGCTTTCGTAACGACCACAGCACCTGGTTGCTGGCGGACCGCCTGCGCAAACGCTCGAGTATCAAGAAACCCGGGAAGGACGACTGGGGATTCCTGGAGGTCGAGGGCGCTCGATTCGAAGGTACCGATCGCACGAGCCTCCTGCGCTACGCCCCGCCGGAAGACAACCCCCACGACCGAACGGTCCTGATCCTGCCACTGGAGCATCAGGTCGAGCCCGGCGAAACCGTGCAAGTAGAGCTCGACTGGCGAGCTCGGGTGCCACACACCTTCGCCCGCACCGGCAACCGTGCCGAGTACTACTACATCGCCCACTGGTTTCCCAAGCTCGGCGTGCTCGAGCCCGAGGGCTGGAACTGCCATCCCTTCCACGCCAACACCGAATTCTTCTCGGATTTCGGATCCTATGACGTGGAGCTCACCCTACCGTCGGAGCTGGTGGTGGGAGCGACCGGGCGGAAGGTCGAGAGCAGCGACCTGGGTAACGGCACCACGTTGCACCGCTTTCGGCAAGACGATGTCCACGGCTTCGCCTGGACCGCCAGCCCGCAATTCGAGGTGCACGAGCGGCGGTTCGAAGCCCACGGCCTACCTCTGGTAGACATGCGTCTCCTCCTGCAGCCCGAGCACCGGTCCCAGGCGGACCGACTCTTCGACGCCACGGCGGCGACCCTCGAGCACTACGGCCGCTGGTACGGTCCCTATCCCTATGGCCATCTGACCATCGTCGACCCGGCCTACCAGAGCGGCACCGGTGGCATGGAATATCCGACGATCTTCACCTCGGGCACCCGGCTCTTCAATCCGCTCGGGATCGGCTCTCCGGAAGGGGTCACCATTCACGAGGCGGGCCACCAGTTCTGGTATGGCCTGGTGGCCAACAACGAGTTCGAGCACGCCTGGCTCGACGAAGGGCTCAACACCTTCTCGACCGCACGTGTGGCCGAGGTGGTCTACGGGCCGAGAAAATTCTCGCGTCGATACCTGGCGCCCGCGGGCACCGGGTTGCGAGGTTTTCTACCGGTGCTCTGGCCGCGGATCGAGCTCTCGCGGGCGGTCCACGGCAACCGCCTGGGACGTTATTTGGGCTCCACCGCCGCTACCGCCGACCCGCTGGGCACTCCGAGCCACCGGTATCTGCCCACCACGGGTACGCGCCTGTCGTACGACAAGACGGCCTTGATGCTCGCAACCCTCGAGAACCACCTCGGGTGGGACCAGCTGCAACAGGTGCTCTCGACCTTCTTCAGGCGCTGGCAGTACCGCCACCCGAAGCCCGACGATTTCTTTGCGGTCTTCGACGAGCTGGTCGAAGAAGATCTCGACCCCTTCTTCGACCAGGTCTACCATCGCTCCGTGCGATTCGACTTCGCCGTCGATTCGGTCTCCAGTCGGCCCGTCGGTGTGCACGGCTGGGTGGGGCAGGGGGCGGAACGTGTCTACCAGACGCGGCCTTCGGGCGAGGACGGCAACGGTTATCGCACCGAGGTGGTGGTCCGCCGGCACGGCGGCATCTTCCCGGTCGATGTGCTCCTGGTCTTCGCCGATGGTCACCAGGTCCGCGAGAGGTGGAATGGAGCCGAGCGCTGGAAATCTTTCGTGGTCGTGCACGAGGCGAAGCTGGACCACGCCGTGGTCGATCCGGATCGGGTCCTGCTCTTCGACGAGAGCTACACCAACAACAGCCGCTTCCTGCAGTCGCCGACGAAGCTCGGCACGGCGAAATGGGCCTCGAAGTGGATGCTCTGGCTGCAGGAAACCCTCGCAGCCTTCACCTTCTTCGCCGGATGAAGGAGGCCTGAGGGAATGGCGACAGGACGAATCGGCCGCGGTCTCGAGCGCGCCGCGGGAATTCCGGGGCTGCTGCTCCTCCTGTGGCTCACCAATCTGTTGGCGGCCGTCCCCCTGACCCTGGCCCTGGGGGCCGCCCTCGACCGCTCCTTCGGTGACAGCCAGGTGGCCGAGCGCATGGCCGGGGGTTTCGACAGCGACTGGTACGCCGAGCACCAGGCCACCGCCGAGGGATTGGCCGGGACGTTTACACCCGCCATCTCGGGCAAGGGGGCCTTGTTGGAGGTTCTCGAGGTGTGGGGCTCGGGCGAGCTCTTCCTGCAGCCCGCCGAGGTCGTGGCTTCGGGCCTTCTCTACGGTCTTCTCTGGGCCTTCCTCAGCGGCGGTCTGCTGGCCCGGCTGGCCCAGGGAAAGGAAGTGAGCTTCGCCGAGGCCTGCGGGCGATATTTTCCGCGATTCCTGCTGCTCGCAGGGCTTTCCGGCGGTCTCTACTGCCTGGCCTTCGCCACGGTGCGTTGGCTCTACGGCGAGATCGAGCGCTGGTCCTTCGAGGCAGCCGCCGAGACTCCGGTCTTCTTCGCCGTGTTGGCGGCGACGCTGCTCGGCTGGATTCTGTTGCACGGCATCCGGCTGGTCTTCGATCTCGCGAGGGTCGGAGTCGTGGCGGGCGACCGGAGCCATGTGCTCCACGCCCTTGGCGAATCACTGGGGCTCGTGCTGCGCCGTCCGCTCGCAATCATCGGTACTTACCTGGGCTTTGGCATTTTCCTCGGGCTCTGGATGACCTTCTACGCCGCGGTGGCCCCAACCGCCGGTCCCTCCGCCGGCCCGACGGTCCTCGTTGCCTTCTTCGGCTACCAGGTCTTCCACCTCGGCCGCCTCTTCTTGCGTGCCAGCTGGCTGGCATCGGCGATCGAGCTGTGGCGGGAGAGCCCTTCGCCGAGGAGATCCGACTCGGCTGCGTCCTGAATCGGGCCCGCGCGGGGCGCAGGTGTCATTTCGGGGCGCAGGTGTCATTTCGGTGGTGGCGCGGTAGAATCGAGAGACGTTCGCCCTCGCACCGCGTGGGCTGGAACGTTTCTCTCGAACACTCTCCTCGGCGGCCGCTGCCGAGATCACCCTTTCGCAAGAGGTCGGCATGTCGACGACGCAGCCCTATCAGCCGAAGAATCCGGTCCGGATCGTGACGGCGACGTCACTTTTCGATGGCCACGACGCCTCGATCAACATCATGCGGCGCATTTTGCAGTCCACCGGCGCCGAGGTCATTCACCTGGGCCACAACCGCAGTGTCGACGAGATCGTCGATGCGGTGATCCAGGAAGACGCCCAGGGGGTCGCCATCACCAGTTACCAGGGCGGCCACATGGAGTTCTTCACGTATTTGCGGGAACGTCTCGACGAGAAGGGGTTGGGTCACGTGAAGGTGTATGGTGGCGGCGGTGGCACGATCGTGCCGCGGGAGATCGAGGCCCTGCACGAGGCACGGATCGACCGCATCTTCTCACCGGACGACGGCCGCGAGCTGGGGTTGCAGGGCATGATCAACCAGGTGGTCGCGGGCTGCGATTTCCCGGTCGCGGGGCTCGGGGTCGAGGCCAACGGCAGCTACCAGCACCTGGCTCGGCGTCTCACCCGTGCCGAGCTGACCGGCGAGCCTGCCGCCGTGGAGGCGGACGCGAAGGGGGCGACCCGAGCGCCGGTGGTGGGCATCACCGGCACCGGCGGCGCCGGCAAGTCGAGCCTCACCGACGAGCTGGTGCGCCGTTTCCTCGCCGATTTCGAAGACAAGAAGATCGCCGTCATCTGTGCCGACCCCACTCGGCGCCGAACCGGAGGTGCGCTGCTCGGCGACCGGATTCGCTTCAACAGCCTGCGCAACCCGCGGGTCTTCATGCGCTCGGTGGCGACCCGAGGCGCCAAGGGCGAAGTCTCCGAGACGATCTCCGAGATCCTCGAAGCAGCGCGCTCCGAATTCGACCTGATCCTGCTGGAGACCGCCGGTATCGGCCAGGGAGACTCCTCGGTCACCGAGCACTGCGACCTCTCGATCTACGTGATGACCAGCGAATACGGCGCGCCGTCGCAGCTGGAGAAGATCGACATGCTCGACTACGCCGACCTGGTGGCGATCAACAAGTACACCCGCCGGGGTAGCGAAGATGCCCTGCGAGATGTGCGCAAGCAGTACCAGCGCAACCACCAGGTCTTCGACCAGCCTCTCGAGTCCCTGCCGATCTTCGGCACCAGCGCCGCCCACTTCAACGACTCCGGGATCAACGCTCTCTACGCCCACCTGATCGCCGCCCTCGGCAACAAGCTCGACCTCGACTGGAAGAGCTCCTGGCAGGCCGACGCCACCCGGGTGACCACCAGCGTTCGCTCGGTAATTCCCACCGGCCGCGAGCGGTACCTCAGCGACGTGGCCGAGACCTGCCGCGGCTATCGCCGCTGGGCCCGCGAGCAGAGCGAGCTCGCCCGGGAGATCGAAGGGCTGCGGTTGGTGCTGGCTCGGCTGGGGGTCGATCTCGGCTCGGAGTGGACGCCGATCGGAGAGGCGGAAGGCGCTGCCGCGAGCCTGGCGACCGAGCACGATCGGCTGCTCGAGGAGCTGGCGCCGGAGTGTCGGCGGATCGTTTCCGGCTGGGACGAGTGGAACGAACGATACCGAGGGGAGACCTACAGCTACCAGGTGCGGAACCAGACCATCGAGGTGGCGAGCTACCGCGAGACCCTCTCCGGGCTCCAGCTCTCCAAGGTGGCCCGGCCGCGGTATCTCGGCGCCGGAGACCGGCTGCGCTGGCGTCTGATGGAGAACGTGCCCGGCGAGTTTCCCTACACCGCGGGAGTGTTCCCCTTCAAACGCCAGGCCGAGGATCCGACCCGGATGTTCGCCGGCGAGGGGACCTCGGAGCGTACCAACGCCCGATTCCACCTCCTGGCGGCCGACCAGCCGGCCAAACGCCTCTCCACGGCCTTCGACTCCCTGACTCTCTACGGCGAGGATCCGGGGCGCCGCCCCGATATTTTCGGCAAGATCGGCGAGAGCGGAGTCTCGATCTTCACGGTGGAGGAGGCCGAGCAGCTCTACGCGGGCTTCGACCTCTGCAACCCGACGACCTCGGTATCGATGACCATCAATGGTCCGGCGCCGACCCTCCTGGCATTCTTCTTCAACACCGCGGTGCGCCAGCAGTGCCGCCGCTATCTGCGCGCCGAGGGGCGCCTGGAGATTTCCGAGGCGGACGAGCTGCAGCCCGATCGCCTCCGGGGCTCGAGCTGGTCCGAGGTCCGTGCCCTGCTCGACGACGAGGAGTACCGGCAGCAGCGCGACGAGGCCCTGACCAAGGCCCGGGGAACCGTGCAGGCCGATATCCTCAAGGAAGACCAGGGGCAGAACACCTGCATTTTCTCCACCCAGTTCGCCCTGCGACTGATGGGCGATGTGCAGCAGTACTTCATCGACCATCAAGTGCGAAACTTCTACAGCGTCTCGATCAGCGGATACCACATCGCCGAGGCGGGAGCGAATCCGATCCACCAGCTGGCCTTCACTCTGGCCAATGGTCTGACCTACGTCGAGTATTACCTCTCCCGCGGGATGGCCATCGACGACTTCGCCCCCAGCCTGAGCTTTTTCTTCTCCAACGGTATGGATCCGGAATACAGCGTGATCGGCCGGGTGGCCCGGCGGATCTGGTCGGTGGCCCTCAAGGAGCGGTATGGCGCCAAGGCGCGGTCGCAGATGCTGAAGTACCACATCCAGACCAGCGGCCGTAGCCTGCACGCGATGGAGATCCAGTTCAACGATATCCGGACCACTCTGCAGGCCCTCCTCGCCACCTACGACAACGCCCAGAGCCTGCACACCAATGCCTACGACGAAGCCATCACCACTCCCACCGAGGAGTCCGTGCGTCGAGCGATGGCGATCCAGCTGATCATCAATCGCGAGTTCGGGCTGACCATGTGTGAGAACGCGACCCAGGGCAGCTTCATCATCGAAGAGCTCACCGATCTGGTGGAGGAGGCGGTGCTGCAGGAGTTCGACCGCATCAGTGATCGCGGCGGAGTTCTCGGCGCGATGGAGCTGCAGTACCAGCGGGGCGAGATCCAGGGAGACTCCCTGAAGTACGAGCATCTGAAACACTCGGGGGAGCTGCCGATCATCGGTGTGAACACCTTCCTGCCCCGAGATGCCGAGGCCGCAAGCACCCCGCGGGACGTGGAGCTGACCCGGGCGACGCCGGAAGAGAAGGAGACCTGCATTCGGCGCCTTGCGGAGTTCCAAGAAGCCAACGCCGCCGCTGCTGCGGAGGCGATGGAGCGGCTCCGCGAGGTGGCCCTTTCGGGAGGCAACATCTTCGCCGAGCTGATGTCGGCGGTGGAGGTCTGCTCGCTCGGGCAGATCACCCGGACCCTCTACGAGGTCGGTGGCGAATACCGGCGCAATCTCTGATCGAACGGACGTTCGCCCGACCGGCGACCGGCGACCGGCGACACCCGGGGTGACGGCAGCGTCCAAACCGGATGAACAATGAGGGGAGGAGATGCTCTTCGGGGGCTCCGATTGACTCCCAAGCGCGGGGAATGCTAGCTTTACCAGCTGCGGAGAAGGTGTAGCCATGCCTCCGATTCAGCGTCTGCGCCGGACTCGAATCGCTCGGTTTTCGAAGATCACCAGCCCCCGAGATCTCTCGCTCCCGACCGGACGAGAGCCGCGATCCGGCGTAGCGCAGTTTCATCATGTTTGTCGCTCGTAATCAGGACGAGGAACGGAGTGCCGATGTCCAAGACGATCTTGCTCGCGGATGACAGCGTCACCATCCAGAAGGTGGTGGAGCTCACGTTTATGGACGGCGACTATCAGGTCGTCGCCGTCAGCGATGGCCTGAGCGCCGTCGAGAAGCTCCAGGAGGTGCGTCCCGACCTGGTGATCGCCGACATTCACATGCCGGGGACCAATGGCTACGACGTCTGCCGGCAGGCCAAGGCGGCGATGCCGGAAGTCCCCGTGCTGCTCCTCGTGGGCACTTTCGAGCCCTTCGACGAAGAGCAGGCGAGCTCCGCCGGGGCCGACGGACACCTGAAGAAACCCTTCGACTCCCAGGTGCTCCTGGCCCGGGTCGAAGAGCTGATCCAGCGTTCCGCCTCCGGCACGTTGCCCTCGGTCGCCGCCTTCGAGCCGAACGAGAGCATGGAGCCGCCGAGCCTCGAGCCACCTCCTCTCGCCGCGGCGCCCGCACCATCGGAGACACCTTCGGGCTTGCCACCTCTCGCCACTCCGGCGCCTCCCGCGCCGGCCGAGGATCTCTACGCGGCCCCCCTGACGAGCCCCGATGCCTCCGAGGCCGAGGCGGCTCCTCCCGTCGATCTCTCGGCGGGTTTCTCCGGACCGCAACCCACGAGCTTTGCCGACTCCGGCACCGAGCCGGTAACACCGGAGCCCACAGCCTTCGACACGATGGAACGGCCGGTTCCGCCGAGCGCGCCGGAGCCGGAAGCACCCGCCTTTCCCGAGGCTCCGTTCTCGGCAGAGCCCACCCACGAGGTCGCCCAGCCGGAAACGATTCCCCCCGAGCCCGAGCCCGCAGCGCCGACGCCCGCGATCGAAGAGCCCCCGGCACAGACACCTGTGATCGAGGAGCCCTCGGAGCCGGATGCCGTCGAGGCCCCCGGAGTCCCACCCGAGCCCTCGGCCCCGGTAGTGGAGCCCGCACCTGCAGCCGTCGCTCCGTCGAGCAACGGGGCGGGAACCCTGAGTGATCAGGACGTGGAACGAATCGCCCAGAAGGTCGTCGATCTCGCCGGGGAGAAGCTGCTTCGGGAAGTGGCCTGGGAAGTGGTGCCGGATCTCGCCGAGGTGATCATTCGCGAGCGGATCCGGGAGCTGGAGAGCCAGGTCGAGTAGGACCCCGCGAGGGGGGAATGAGCATCGATTCGAGCGGCGAGCCTCTGCCGGATCACCTGTCGTGGAGCTCGGGGCCAATGCCTCGAATTCCCACCAAGATGGATTTTGCCCAATATGCTGCCGGCCTGAAAGAGCGCCGGAAATGCCGCCAGCCCGGATTGGTCGTGCTGCGGAATCCGGAGTCCACCCATTGGCTGGCGCGGCGGATTGTTGCCGAGTATTGTGGCGAGAGCGAGACTCCGCCGGCCATGGATCTGGTGGCCTGGGAACAGAGCGCGGGCACCGGGCGGCAGCAACGACGGTGGAGGAGCCCCCCGGGGCAGGGAATCTACGTCACGATGGTGCGCACCACCCAGGTGCATCTCGCGCCGCAGCTCCTTCCGCTCGCCGTGGCCCTGGCTCTGTCGGGCGCCGTGCGAAATCGCGGCGTGCCCTGCCTTCTCAAATGGCCCAACGATCTCTACGTCGGCCCGAAGAAGCTGGGCGGAATCCTGATCGATCGCGTGGGTGAGACCTCGATTCTCAGCTTCGGGATCAACGTCGGCGGTCCGCTGGCCAATTTTGCGGAGCCGCGGGCCACGTCGATCGAGGCGGAAGGAGGGCAGCGGCCTTCCCTCGACCACCTCGCAACCGAGCTGATCGCGGAGGTCGAGAGGTGTCTCGTCGAGACCCCGGCGGCGGCGGTGGTGGCCGACTATCGGGCTCGTTCGTTGCATCGTCCCGGCGAGGAGATGTCGTGCCGGGTGGGAAGAGAAATGGTTCGAGGCTGTTTTCTCGGCTTCGACCCTCACGGCTTCCTGCGCCTGCAGGTCGAGGGAGTCGAGCGGGTCCTGGCCGCCGGAGAGCTGGACAACGATGGTTGAGAAGAAGACGGGCCAGGTGATCCTGGTCGACGCGGGCAACACCAACACGGTCTTCGGCATTCTGCGCGGCGGCGAGCTGGTCGAGAGCTTTCGCCTGTCGACCGAGCGAGATCGCACCGCCGACGAGTACGGGGCCTTGCTCCTGCCCCTGTTCCAGAGGCTCGGCCTGCAACCGGAGGCGAGCGAAGGGTTTCTGGTGTCCTCGGTGGTGCCGCCGCTTCATCCGGCCATGGAGCGCCTGGCCGCGAAGTTCTTCGAAACCCACCCGGTATTCATCGAGCCCGGGATCCGCACCGGCCTGCCGATTCGTTACGACAACCCGTCGGAGGTGGGGGCCGACCGGATCGTCAATGCCGTCGCCGCCCGGGAGCACTACGGAGCACCTGTGGTGGTGGTGGACTTCGGCACCGCCACCACTTTCGACGTGGTGAACGCCGCGGGCGAGTACACCGGAGGCATCATCGCCCCGGGAATCTCCATCTCCGCCGAAGCCCTCTTCGCCCAGGCGTCGCGCCTCTACCGAATCGACGTCAAGGAACCTCCCCAACTGGTGGGCCGCAACACCGGCGGCGCCATGCAGAGCGGGATCTTCTACGGCTATGTCGGCCTGGTCGATGGCATCTTGCGGCGTCTACACGACGAGCTCCCCGGGCTCGAAACGGTGATCGCCACCGGCGGTCAGGCAGCGTTGATCGCCTCGGGCTCGGAGTACATCGAGATCGTCGACGAAGAGCTCACCCTGGTAGGGCTCAAGCTGATCTACGAGCTGAATCGTGAACGCCGATAGGTTCGAGGAGGATCTCTACTTCGAGGACGGTGAGGATCTGGATTTTCTCGTCTCCGAACAGCAGAAATACTTCCGTCAGCTGGAGGAGTACTTCCTGGACCGGCGCGGATCCCCTCTGACCTTCAACGAGCTCGAATCGGAGCTCGCGGAAACCTGGTTCGAGGAGGGGGTTCCGATCGAGCTCGTTTGCCGCACCATCGACGAGGTCTTCGAGAAGCGGGAAAAGGCGGGCAAGAAGGTCTCGACGCTGCGCTATCTCAAGCCGGCGGTGGCGCAAGCCTGGAAACGACACCAGGAGATGAATGCCACCCTGGCAGGGCAGACCGAACCGGGCGAGGAGCCGGCGCCAGGTCTTCCCCAACGGCTCGAGCGGCTGGCCGGGTCCCTGCCGGAAACGATTCCGGAGGTCGATCGCTGGCGGCAGGAGATTCGCTCCTTGCAAGGAGACCCGGAGCACGTAGAGGACTCTCTCGCGGAGCTCGATTCCCGCCTCTTGCAGGAGGCGAGACAAAGTCTCTTACCCGAGCAGCAACAAGAGTTGGAGGCTCGCCTGGAGTCTGCCCTCGAATCGCTGGCGACGCGGTTGCCACGAGAAGAGCTGGAGAGGGCCGAGGTCGGTCTGCAGGAGCAGATCCTGCGGAGTCGGCTCGAGCTCCCCGTGTTGTCTCTCTTCGCCTCGGTGCCGGCTTCCGGCGAGGAGGAGCCGGAAACCCCCGAATCCTCCTGAATTCCCGGATCCCCTGTCGATTCGCAGCGGGTTCTTCGTTGTAGCCCGATGTGGAACATGCAACGAAACCCGCTCTCGTCCCCTGTCTGGGAATCTTGCTCGGCACCGCTGCCGGGCATGGGCTCGGCCTGGACAGCTCCGTTCCTCCGCTCGCGCCTGCGGCCCTGCTCGCGTCCGCTCTGGCTCTCGGTGGGCCCTCGGCCCGTTTCGTGATTCCCTTCGCCCTGGCTCTCTGGCAGGCGGCGCTCCAGCCGCCGCGCGCCGAAGAGATCGCCGAGCGGATCGACTCCCACCTGCCGGTCACCGTGGTGGGGCGGGTCGACAGCCATCCACGATGGGATGGCGACGAGATCCGCTGCCTGGTGCGGGTGACCGGGCTCGGGCAGAAGGAGACGATGCGGGCGACCCGTTTCGAGCTCTGGTTGAGCGCCGGAT
>CAZMEL010000084.1:0-26196 GCA_964565225.1 uncultured Thermoanaerobaculia bacterium
CGGGTGTTGACACTCAGCCAGGCCAAATACGTGGGCTCCCTGATGCTGACTTGCGGCACCTATGACTCCGCCGGAGATTTCGCCTATCGCGTCGGCCTGCCCGGCAAGAGTGGTGTCGGCGGCGGCATCGTGGCGGTCATGCCCGCCCACTTCACCGCCGCCGTCTGGTCGCCCGGCCTCGACGCCACCGGCAACTCCCTGGCCGGAACCCGGGCCCTGGAGCTCTTGACCACCAAGACGGAGATCTCGATTTTCTAGCCTGCCTGCTCCAAGCCGTTGATTCCAAGAGCGGATGGCTCGGACCCGCGCTCGCCCGGCGCGCCTGGGCCGCAACGAGGGCTCGCTCTCGCTTGCGGTCGACCTTCACCACGGGCTGCTCGCAGGGACGGCGCCGAAGGAGTAGCCGGCCGGCTATTCTTCGGCGCCGTCACGCCGCGAGAGGTGAAACGAGGGCTCTCGTCGCAGGGCAGAGATGGATTTCATAAGTCCTCAGCCCTGGATGTGAATCGACCGGCTCGAGCGAGGAGCGGCGGCGTTGCGCGGAATGGTGATCGCCAGGACACCTTTTTCGAAGCGGGCCCCGATACCATCGGTATCCGCGTCCTGCGGCAGCGTAAGCATGCGCTGGAAAGAACCGTAGGAGCGCTCCACCCGGTAGAAGTCCTTCTTGGACTCTTTCTCCTCGTGCTTCTTCTCACCTCGGATCATCAAGGTATCTCCTTCGAGCTGGAGCTCGACATCCTCCTGCTCCACTCCCGGGAGCTCGACGGTCACCGTGTACTCCTTCTCGGTGGCGGAGAGATCGAGAGACGGCTTCAGCCACGCGGCCTCCAGCGCCGAGCCCAGCTGCCGCCCGAGCCGCAGCGACGGGAAACCGAACCCGCGCGCGAAGCTGTCGAACAACCGATCGATCTCTTCGTGCGCGGCGAGCAGCGGATCTTGACGGCGCATCGCGGTCTCGGGACGCCGCACCGGCACCGACGATCCAGCCTGCTCCTCTTCTTTCTTGAACCAGTTCCATGGGGCCAATTTTTCGAGCTTCATGGTCAGTCTCCTCTGGGTCTTCTTGCTTTGGTTTCTCTAGAAGATCTTCGAGTTGTCGGCGGGCGACGGCGGAGCGCCGCAGGCTCCGGAGGCGTCCGTCGCGAAGGCGGTGACCGCTCTCTGGAAGAAGAGAACGGCCCTCGGGCGCAGATTATTCCAAAATCTTAGTAAGTCTTGATCAGATTTCGGTTACCTTAGCCCTAGAAGCTCATATCTTCGAGCTTCGTCAGCCACACCCCGCCTCTCCCCGTGAGATCAACGGCTCACCGATTCCCGACGCCCTGCAGCTCATCAACGTCCGGTGAAATCGGTGCTCCACGTGGGAGGTCTGCCGGCCCCATCGCACCTACCAGGCATCCGTGAAGGAGCCACCCGATTCGCCCTCAAGGCATCGGGTGTTCGGCTCAGAGCCACCCAATTCGACTTGTCCACCGAGAGACCAGGAGCAAGCAATCTAAGTCTGATCGGCGCAAAGAAGGCGAGATACGAGCGGAGTGCCAGGTGCAGGTGCCGCCACCGAAGCGATGGGCTCTCCGAGCAGACTTTCGCGCGTTGAATCTATGACCAGCTCCGGCCCCCTTAGAAACACCTACCGAAAGGAGCTACAAACATGAAGGCTGACGAATATCGCCGATGGGACCGGTTCGAGCTGACCTACTCGATCTGGGATGTCAATCCGAAATTGCTGCCAAAGAAGGAGCAGGTCAGATTCGTCGGTTTGGCCTTCCAGCTGTGGCAAGACACGACGTCGTTTGTCTTCAGGCGAGCTCGGGATCGCTCAGAAGCAGACATCGAGATCCGCTGGGTCCACCAACCCGGTGGCGACATCGGCTGGGCGAATCCGCCTCCAGGACCTGGAGGCCAGGAACCGGAAGATGGCAATGTTTTCTTGAATCTTGCCTTTGACTGGACATTCGCATCTCGCGACGATGGAGAGCCGCCGATCGATTTCCTCACGCTCTTGGCGCACGAAATCGGGCACTCGATCGGTCTTGGCCACTATTGCATGTTCGGGCGCGGACTGATGAGTAGCCCCTACGCCGGCTCCGTCCGAGAAGTTCGACCACACGAGGTCAATTGTCTCCGGCAGCTCTACGGACAGTCGCACGAGCCGGATGGATGCTGCGTCTTCTTTCGGGAAGCCGCAGCTCTCACCGACTGCTGACCAGACTCGTTTCCGTCCTATCGCGCCTGGTCGCGCTGACGTAATTCTACTTTGTCAGAGGACGACCTCGAGCTCGGAAGAGTCGGCGTTCCTGGAGCCAGGTCGAGCGGGTCGAGGACCATGCCGAAGGTGCCGCCGGGACACAGCG
Organism: uncultured Thermoanaerobaculia bacterium; assembly: GCA_964565225.1. Taxonomy (GTDB): domain Bacteria; phylum Acidobacteriota; class Thermoanaerobaculia; order Multivoradales; family J023; genus CAZMEL01. Next base: position 2,358 of record CAZMEL010000084.1, read on the forward strand.
CCAAAGGAGAGCTCGGAGCCGCTCACAGCCGACGCTGGCGAGAGTGAGCAATTTTTCGAGAGATCGAGGCGCAAGACCGCAGGAATTGGGTGGTCTTTCGAGTTTTGCAACGCTGAGCTGCCGGAAAAGTAGCAGCCGCCGCCCGGGAGCGGCGGCTGCGCGAGGTCAGGGCACCGGCTGGCAGCCAGGAGCCGCGAAGGTGCCGGCGTGATCTCCCACCAGGCCGAAGGAAACCGAGTCGCCGGGGGCGATGTCGCCGTTCCAGGCCTCGTCGGTGACGGTCAGCACCGTGCCATCGCCGGAGAGGCTGGCGTTGCCGTTCCACAGGTCGATCCCGCTCACCGGGTGGGGAAAGGTGAGAATCACCTCCCAGCCGGCGGTGGGCGTGGGAGAGTGGTTGGTGACTGTCACCGGGTCGAGCATGAATCCGTCGCCCCAGTCGCTCACTTCCTCCAAGACACACTCGAGATCGGTGCCGGCCACCTGGATGGTGAGCACGTCCTCCTCCACCACCAGGCTGGTGGCGCCACGGGCGTCGACCGCCTGCAGAGCCATGCGCACGGTGCCCGGCTCTTCCGGTTCTTGCGGAATCAGCGCCAGCTCCTGGGTTGCGCCGAGGAGGGTCGCGCTCGGCCCCGAGACCTGCTGCCAGTGGAACGAGAGGGCATCACCGTCGGGATCGTAGCTCGCCGAGCCGTCGAGGATCAGGGCCTCTCCAAACGAGCCCCCGCGATAGGTCAAGATCCGTGCCTCCGGGCGCTGGTGGATCGACAGCCAGACGTTGTCGAGCCAGGTCGAGCCGGCGGCCGTCGAGAAGACCACACGCAGGTAGGCGGGAACGTGGGGCGTGCTTCCGATCCAGTACTCGGTGTCGACATAGAAGCCGACGGACCGCTCGGGGCCCCAGAGGCCGTGCGAGTCTCGCCCCTCGTCGAAGAACGGCGACACTCGACGGAAGGGGCTGAAGCTCTCGTCGTAGAGCTCGAGCTCGATCCCGGGAAGGGCACCGCCGTCGGTCCGGACCTGAAAATTCAGGTAGAGGTCGTCGCCGCGCACCGCCGGGACGGAAGGGCGAAAAGAGCTCGGCCGGCGAGCCGCTGCTCTGCCGCAGGGTCCCACTGTCGTGGCTGATCACCGCCGTGGACGACCAGGACGCGACGCTGCCGGCGACGTCGAAGCTCTCGTCGAGCTCGGCGTCGTGACCCGGGGCGGCCTCCAGAACCTCCACGGTGAGACTCCAGCTGGCGCTGAGACCGGAATCGGTCGAGACCGTCAGCGTGATCGGATAGGTGCCGGGTTGTTCGAAGATATGGACCGGGTTGGCCTCTGTGCTGTCCACGGCGCCGTCTCCATCGAAGTCCCACGCCCAGGCGAGAAGCCTGCCGCCGACCGCCACCGAGGTGTCGGTGAAGGCCACCGCGAAGGGTGCCGTGCCGACGGTGGAGCTGGCGGTGAAGCCGGCTTCGAGGCTGGGGGTCGTGGTGGCCCAGATCCGGCCCGGGTACCGTACGGTGTGCTCCAGCAGACCATCGGTCACGGTCAGGGTCGGATCGTAGACTCCGATCTCGGTGAAGGTGAACGCTCCGTCCGTGCTCTCGGGGTCTGTCGAGAAGAGGTCGACCGTGCCGTCGCCGTCGAAGTCCCAGGCCCAGGAGGTGATCTCCGTTCCGTGGGCCACGGAGGTGTCGGAAAAGGTGACCGTGAGAGGCGCCACGCCGATGTCGGAGTCGGTGGTGAAGGCCGCCACCAGGGACGTGGGGAGCTCGGGAGTGACCAGTGACGAGAGGGCCTCCACATCGTCGACCCAGACCTCGTCTCGGCCCCCGAAGGAATCGTCGCCGAAAACGATCATGATCTGACGCCCGATCTCGGAGCCCCCTGCGGCCGTCGCCCAGGTGACCCCTTCGGTCTCCACCCAGGTGGAGTGGCCGTCGAGGTCCACCAGCGCCGCCTCCAGGAGCACGAAGCTGGAGGGATCGCCGTCGACCGCGGCATACCCCAGCAGGTAGGGCAGGGCGCCGGTGCGGTTGGCTCCCCCCACGGCGAAGCTGCGAAACGTGTAGAGCCGGCCGTCTTCGTAGCGGTCGCTCAGCAGCTGCCCCATGATCTCGCCCTGGCCGGGCCGGTAGGCGCCGAAGCTCGTGCCGAGGAGCTCCTGGTTGGGCACGGGATTGGCAGCGTGGGGCTCCTGGGTGCCGTCGGGCCCCCAGACGTTGCCGATCATCTTCTCGGGGGAGCCCGGAGCGGTCAGCTGGTTGCCGCCGTCGAAACCGTCGAGGCCGACGGTGAGCTCGATCGAGTACGTGGTCGGGCAATTCGTGCCGCAATCGCTGAGCACATAGTCCCACTCGCCGGAGCTGATCTCGTTGTAGTCGAAATCGCCGTCACCGCTCCGAGCATTGCCGTTGAAGAGCAGGCTCGCCTTCAGGCTCGGCTCCCGACGTACCACGGAGAAGAAGCTCCGGAGATTGTCGAGCCCCTGGCCTCGGGGCACGTTGTTCTCCTCCGGCCCGGTCCGGATCTCGAACATTCCCGTCTCGGTCTGGTAGTAGTCGTAGGCCATCGTCCGGGTGATGTTCTGCAGGTAGCTGCGGCAATGGTTGAAATAGCGGGTTGCGAGATAACCGTGCAGGTTGTAGGAGTTGAACCCCACTCCGTCGAAACGGTGGAAGCTGAACCCGTCGTTGTGCAGCGCCTGGATCAATCGCGGAGTGTTGGCGTTGTGGCAGTCGAGCACCGGGCTCAGGAATCGCACCAGGCCCCCTCGCCGTCCGGCGAATGCGTCGAGGATGTGGTCGGAGAACTTGTGGATGTCCTCGGCGATGATCCGGATCTGCTCGTCGCTGAACGCTCCATCGGGAAGGTTGAACGAACGGTCGTACATCCAACGTTCCCGCGGCGGCTCGTTGGGACCCGCAATCACGTAGAACGGCCGATCGACCGCTCCGGAATTCAGGATCCCGTCGATCAGCGTGACCACCCGTTCGGGCTCGTTGCGGTAGCTGCAGGGCGAGTTCTCCGCAACACACAGCCGCAGAATCGGCGTGATGCCCCGAGCGTGGGCGGCTTCGATCATCGGAATCACCTTGTCGTTCGGATTCGCCCAATCGTCGTCGAGGCCCAGGATGGTGAGGTGGTACCCGAGCCCTTTGGCGGCTCCGATGTCGAGGTCGGTCAGCTCGTTGCCGACGGGCTCGATCCAGGTCGCCGAGTTGGTCCCGAAGGGAGCGTTGGGGCCGCTGTTCGGCGGCGGATCGTTGGTCGGCGGAGGATTCGTGGGCGGTGGGTTCGTCGGTGGAGGATTGGTGGGCGGTGGGTTCGTCGGCGGCGGATTGGTGGGCGGTGCGTTCGGGCAGTTACCGAGCCTGACCCAGGTCCCTCCGTTGCCGCCCGGGCTGCAGCGCCAATACCCTCCGCTGTTGCCGCAGGTCTCGTAGCCGCAGTAGGTGATTTCGGGCGGAATCGGGTTGTCGTTCTGGTCTCGCCCGTCCGTACAGCGGCAACCGTCGCAGGTGCCGATATTCACGTAACCGATACCTGCCTGGCATTCCCAGCGCTCGTTGTCGACGCCGCAGACCTGGGTGCCACACGGCACGTCGAGGGGGTCGATGGGCCGCTCCTGCGGGTCCAGACCTTCGAAGCAATGGCAGCGCCCGGCACATTCCGCCTGATAGGCGAACCACCCCGCGTCCCAGTCTGCATCGGAAAAACTACCGTCTCCGTTGGGATCGCAGACTCCGAAGGGCTGCGTGGCGCCGCAGCCGGGAGTGCTGGGCTGATAGAAGCAGAAATTGTCGTGCCGGGTGTCGCAGGCACACTGTGCCTCGGTACCGGCGGCGAAACACAGGAGGGCAAGAAAAAGCAAGAGTCGGTTTTGGATCAAGATCAGCTCCTCGGGGTTCGACGCCGAGTCCGGAGAGCGGGCCGGGTCGGCGCCAGGTGTTGCATGGGAGCCTTCGAGACCCACTGGCCCGGAGGTGGGATCCAGGCTCCCGTCCCGAAGCTCGCCGCTCTGCATGGATATAGGGATCGGCGAGAACGGACGGCAGAACCCATCACGTTTCTTCTGTCTGCGTTCCGAAGGGCTCGGCAGGAGGCTGGCGGAGCCCCGATCGTCGGGGGGAGCCCGGGGCGCGGCGGGGCGGTCAGTGAAAGTAGGCGAATTCCCGGGTTTGCTCGACCCGGTACTCGCTCCGGGCCGCCAGCACCAGCTCGGGGATCTCGCGGGGATGGCTGGGGTGATGGTAGGTCGAGAGCGCCATCTCGGGGCCGAAACGGGCCAGGGTCTGCCGGGCGCCTCGCAGGGCATCGACCTCGGCACCTTCGATATCCATCTTGATGAAATCGATGCTCGGAAGGCCGAGCTCCTCGACCAGGCCGTCGATCGTCACCGCACGGACCTCCACGGCACCGCCGTCGCTGACCCGTGCGGTGGCGCCGGCACCGCCGAAACGCAAGACCCCTTCTTCGTGCCAGGCAGCCGCCTCGACCAGCTCCACGGTGCCCTGGCGCAGATCGTCGGCGAAGGTGCGCCGGAAACACTCGATGTTGCGTTCGTCGGGCTCGAGCACCACCACCTTGCCGGCCCCGTGATCGAGGGCGAAACGGGTGAAGGTGCCGAGGTGGCCCCCCACGTCGAGCACGATGTCGCCCGGCTCTACACCTACCGTGGGGTTGTGGTAGATCCGGTCGATCAGCTGCTCGCGCACGAGCAGCTCGAGACCCGCTCGATCGTCGATGTCGCCCCAGAAGTCGCCGAGCGGAGAGGTCCAGAGGATCGGGCACGGGCTCTCGCCGTCGCCTTTGCCGAGCTGCACGAGGCCGAGGTCGAGATCCTCGCGCGGGTCGTGGTGGATCCCGAGCACGAAGCTCGAGGCCACCTGGCTCCAGCTCACCGTCGGCAGCTCACCGCGCAGCTTCAGGGCCACGGCCCGAAAACGCCACTGGGTCGACACGGCGTAGGTCAGAATCCCCAGGAGCAGGAGGAGCAAGAGGCCGATTCGGAGCATGGTTTTCCGTTGCATCCCTGAATTGTAGTGGCTAAGTGCTCCACAAGGGTTACCCGAAACACGACCGGACGAATCTGCTACCACAGACCGAGGATCGTATCGTTGCGAAAAATGCTAGTGTCGCGATGGCGGTGCTCCGCGAAGATCCGACCGCCCTCCTCTTGGCCAATACCTTCCTCTTGGAGCCTTCTTTGATCATGCACTGCAGATTGTCTCTCGCGCCCGGAGCTGCGGCCGTCCGGCGCATCGAACTTGCACCGCGGCGCTCTTCTTCCCGCTTCATTTCGGGATTCTCCATCGGTTCGATGCTCTGCTTCGGGCTGGTGCTCTCCACTCCTGCAGCCACTCAGACCGCTACCTCGCCGAAGGCAACGCGCGACGGGTCGGTGGTTACCCTCCAGGTCGCACCGACCACACGATCGGCGGCCTTCGGGGACCCGAAAACAGCATCCTCGGTGAGCCTGGTCGACCTCGCGCCCGGGGTCGGCTCCTGGTACCTGCTCACCGTTCCGGAGACCAAGGGTGTCCCCCAGACCTACCACCTCGAAACGGCAGGCATTCGCCTCGATCTCACCGAAGAGCGAGGCGCCGCGATCCGGCTGGCCATCCCCGGCTCCCCGCAGCTGTGCGTGCCGTGGAGCGGACCCGACGAGGGTGGAGAGCTGGCGCGAGCCCGGGCCTCGGGCCTTCCCTTCGTGCCCATCTGCAACGGAAGAGTCTTCGTGCGCAATGCTGCGAGCGGGCGCCGGAGCAAGATCGAGCTGGTGACGGATCTGCTGCGGGATCGCGTCCGCGGCGGGGAAAAGATCACGACGTTCGTGAAGGACACGGTGTTCCGCGATCGGTATCGGCGAGACTCCGGAGCCGACCGGGCACCCCGGGCACACCAGGAGCCGCCAGGTGCACCGCCAGGGGTCGCCATCTCGACCCGACACGATGGCGCCACGGTCGCTCCCTCCGGGCTCGCTCTGGCGCTCGATGGCGTGCTCCAGGGACGCCTCGAGTCCGGGAGCTGGTACCAGGCGACCGGCGTGCCAGGAGTCTTCGTCACGGCGCTGGCTGCGGGCCAGGTTCCGGGGCTCGGAGAAACGCTCCAGGGCACGGCTGCGCCGCTCGACGAGGTCGAGGCTTCCTCTCTCGTCTACCTCGTCGCCTACGACCTCTCGCAGCTCGAGGTGGGCTTCGCCCTCGGCACCGACCACCCGCGAGTGGTGTGGTCCGATCGGGTGCCCGCCAGTGTCCGCGACGCCGGCCTGCCCGGTCCCGACGGCATCGGTAGCATCGCTCCGCTCCAGCGCACCGGCATCTTGGCCCCCTACCTCTTCGGTCGCGTCGCGTCGACGTTCACCGGTGGATTCAAACGCTCCCACGGTGGCTTCAAGTTCGGCGAGCTGTCGCAGAAGAACCGGGGCAGCCACTACGGCTTCGTCGAGTCGGGAACCATCCTCAGCCGTCTGCAACCGGACCTCGCGACCTTCGTGGTCTGGACCAACGGCCGGGTCGAGCTCTTGACCTGGCATTCGACGCTCGACTCCAAGCTGGGCCAGATCCGCCACGCTCGGCAGAATGGTGTGCCACTGGTAGAGACCGACGCCAGCAACGGCACACCACGCCCGGGGAGCCTCGTGACGCGATGGGGCGAAGGCAACTGGTCGGGCTCGGTAGACGAAAAGCTGCGTAGCCTGCGTGCCGGCCTCTGCCAGATCGAGACCGGCGAGAAGAGCTTCCTGGTCTACGGTTACTTCACGGCGGCCACGCCGTCGGCCATGGCGCGAGTCTTCTTGGCGGCCGGTTGCCGCTACGCCCTGCACCTGGATATGAATGCTCTCGAGCATACCTACCTCGCCCTCTACCGTAGCAACGACGGACGGTTTCTAACCGAGCACCTCATCGACGAGATGGCGGTTCTCGATCCGGAGCAGGACGGAGCACATCTGCCCCGCTTCGTTGCAGTCCCCGACAATCGTGACTTCTTCTACCTCCTGCAGCGGCCCAAGGAGCCCTCGCGATGAGAAAACTCACCCTTCTCGTGCTCGCTTTCCCGTTCGTCCTGGTGGCCGAGGAGGCGGCGAACGCCGCGTCAGGGCCTCTCGCGAGCGAGCGGGAGCAACTGATCCAGGAGATTGCCGCCGCGCACGGTCTGAGCCAACCGCAGATCGAGGCGGTTCGAGCCGTCTTCGCCTCCTCTCCCTTCCTCGGTACCGGCAACCCCGCCGTGAGCCGGCACCCGGTGACGCGCGAAATGTGCCTCGAAACTCTCGGCGAGCGGCCCCCGGCTTTTTCCGACCCGACCTTCCGTCGTCTGTGTGGAGAACCCTTCATGGCACCCCTCTACGACCCGAGCACCGAGACGATCGAGGAGGCCAGGGCCTGTATCGACCAGCTGGAGTACCCGGGGATTCCTTGCGCCTACCCGGTGGTGTGGGTGCGCGCCAGCGAGGCGGCGCAGCTCTGCGAGGCGATGGGAAAACGCTTGTGTGATGCCCACGAGTGGGAAGGCGCCTGTGCCGGCGCGCTCGAGCCGCCGGACTACCGTTTCGAGCTTGCGGCGGGAGCCCCCTCGTCCGAAGCGGTGGCGCGCATGCGATCAGCCCACAATCGAGCGGAATCGGCGCGCAAGAGCTGGAGCTACGGTGCGGAGCCCCGGCGTGGTATCTGTGCCGCTGCCAGCGTCAAATCGGACGGCTGCGACGGCGGAAACTGGAAGGCCTGTGGCTCGAATACCTACCCTTCCGGCTACTTCGAGAAGTGCCGAAGCCCGCTCGGTGTCTACGATCTACACGGCAATGCTGCCGAGCACATGAGCCTGCCTCTGGCGGCCGACCAGATGGCCAGCCGTGGCTCGGAAACCCTCGGCGTCACCGAGATGAAGGGCAGCTGGTTCATCTTCGATCACTACCAAGCCCACGAAGACTGGTGCCGGTGGCGAGCTCCGTTCTGGCACGGTAGCCGGGTCCGCGATCCCAAGAGCCATCACAACTACCATCTGGGATTTCGCTGTTGCAAGACCATCCGTCCCGGGGCCGGCGAATGAAAAGGCTCCGATGGGCTGTCGCTCTCGGGATGGCTGCTCTGCTCCTCTGCAGCGGCGCCGCCGGCGAAGAGGTCGCACAGGGCTCGAAGATCTCGACCCTCGCGGCGGTTCCGCCTCGTCCTCCAGGTGCCCCGACCGGAACCCAGTTCGCTCATGAATCGGAAAAGATGACCGGCCGCGCGCGACAGGGCGCGGCGGTCGCCGAAATCCTTCGAGGCAATGTGCCGAGCTTCGTTCGCGTCCTGAGACCCATCGAGCTGAAAGGGGAGGTAGGCGGCGACGTGATCGAAGCGACGGTCTGGGTGATCCCGGATTATGTGGCGATCGGCAGCGACGAAGACTTTCTGCGTATGCCTCTGACCTGGCCTTCCGCGGCCGCGATTGCACGGGCCTTCGACTGCATTCCTCCGACGCCCCGAATCGTCGACGCGATCTGGCAGCAGGCCGATCACCACCTGACGCCGGCTCCGCTGCCGCCGGGCCCACAGATGCGCACGAGCCAGTACTACCTACGCCACCGAGCCTCGATCGAAGGGGAACGCGGAGACCTACCCCTCGATCACTTGATCGCTGGCCACAAGAAAGATGTGGTGCTGACCGGCAGGCTCCTCCAACGTCGCAACCGCATCGCGATCTACGGCTGGCACCGCCGGGGCGGCAAGGCGATCCAGCCATTGAGCACCGTCCACGACGCCCGCTACGCGGACTACAGCCATGGTCTGCGGCTGGTCTGGGAACGGATGCTGGTGAACGGTGAGTGGCAGTCGGTGTTCGATGTGCTGGCCGACCCGGCTCTGGCGCCGGTGCTGCACGCGGAAGGTCGAATCCCGACAGCTCGCGATCTGCTGACCACGGCGGCGAGCCAGGTGGCGCGGCCGAGTCCCTGAGGGCCTCCTCTCGCCGCGGACCCATACGGCTCAGGGACTTCCCCGTGCAACCAGATCCTCGATCCCGATGCTCGACCCGAGGACGATCAACACATCACCGGCCTCGAATCGCTCACGATCGGACGGCGGCGCCAAGACACGTTCTCCACGACGGATCGCCACCAAGCTGGTGCCGCTGCGACGGAGCTCCGCGGCGGTGACCGGCCGACCTACCAGTGACGACGGTACGGCAATCTCCGCGAGAGCGGTGTCCTTGCCCAGCTCGAGGTGCTCGAGCAGGTTCGGCATGGCCAGGCGGCGGCCGAGCGCCGTCCCCATTTCAGCTTCGGGGTTGACCACTTCGTGGGCTCCGATCGCCACCAGGACGCGCTCGTGCAAATCGCTGGTTGCACGAGCCAGGATTCGGGGCACGCCGAGCTTCTGGAGCAACGCCGTGGTCAGGATCGAGCTCTCGATCGAGTCGGCGCCAATGGCGACCAGCGCACATTCGAAGCTCTCCACCTCGAGCTCGGAGAGAGCAGCCTCGTCGGTCGCATCGGCCCCTACCACTGCATCGAGCTGTGGCGAAAGCTCTTGAACGACCTCCGGATCGATGTCAACGGCCATGACCTCGACGCCTTGATCGGCCAGGCTCTGGGCCAGGCTACGGCCGAAGCGGCCCAGTCCGATGACGAGAAAACGCTGCTTCATTCCTCTACCCCACCATGATCCGCGCCTCAGGATAACGCAGGCGGTCGGCGGTTCGGCGCCCGAGGAGCAAGACCGTCGTCAGAGGACCAACTCGACCGAGTAGCATGGCGACGACGATGACGAGCTTGCCGAGAGCATCGAGCTGGGTTGTGGCTCCCAGCGAGAGACCTACGGTGGCGAGAGCGCTGACAGTTTCGAACAGCAATGCTTCGAACGGAATCGCTTGCGTCAAGAGCAGAAGCCCGAGCAGCGCAACGGCGGTGGAGAGCGTCATGACGGCGATCGAGGTCGCGCGGAAAACGGACTCCAGCGGCACGGTCCGCTTCAGCAGGACCGTGCGGGCGTTCCCTCGGACTGCGGCCGGTACCGCCATTGCGAGAACAGCGACCGTCGAGGTCTTGATGCCGCCTCCGGTGCTACCCGGCGACGCACCGATGAACATCCAGACCAGCATCAGTAGGTAAGTTGCGGGCGCAACAGAATCCAGCGGATGGATCGTGAAGCCGGCTGTTCGCAACGTTACGCTTTGGAACAGCGCCGCGACCAGCCGATCCCCCTCGTCGAGGTGTCCGAGGGAGAGTCTCCACTCCAACGCGCCGTAAGCGAAGGCTCCGGTCACCGTCAGCAGCGCCGAAACCGCCACCACGACCCGAGAGTGGCTGCGAAAGACGCTCCTCCGGTCGCGTATGCGGTCCCAGGCGGCCATCAACACTGGAAAACCCAAGCCACCAACCGTCACCAGAGCCGCGATCGAGAGCAACACGGCGGGTTGACGGCCGAACGCCTCGAGCGAGTCCGCCCGCAAGGCGAAACCGGCATTGCAAAAAGCTGAAACGGCATGAAAGATCCCGAACCACACGGCATCCGAATGGCTCATGCCGAGGCGAGCGAACGACCAGGTGAGCACGGTGGCGCCAGCGGCTTCGAAAGCCAAGGTCGAGATTACGATGAAACGCAAGAGTCGGTGCATGCTGCCCGTGCCGAGATCCAGGCTTTCACCCACGGTCCGATCTCCCCGGGGGCCCAGCCCCTCGCCCAGGAGAACGGCCGCAAACCCGGAAAGTACCAGAATCCCCAACCCGCCAACCTGGACGAGGGCCAGGATCACCACCTGACCGAAAAGGGTAAATCCGCTGCCGGGATCGAGCACCGTCAAACCGGTCACGCAAGCGGCGCTCGCGGCAGTGAAGAGAGCATCCTCGGGTCGAATCGGTTGCCCGGAGGAGCTGGCAGCAGGGAAGCTCAGCAGCACGGTCCCCACCAAGACGAGCCCGACGAACGTACCCACGACCAACGCCGGTGGATTCCGAAGGAATCGACGCAGCAGCGTGGCTTGTAGGGGTGCCTGCACGAGCAGCGTGACCAGCATCGCCATCTCGAACGCGATCACAGCCCACAAGAGCCGGCCCCACCCTGTGGACAATGCCAGCGCGACCCCGGGTGCCAGGAGCAGAACGAGAAGTTGCCACCTCGAGCCCGTACGCCAGAGCTCCAGCACCAGAGGCAGGCTCGCCATCACCACGACACATGACAAGGCGGAGCAGAGACCGACCGCCAGAGGATGAGAATCCCCTTCGAGCCCGAAGGTCACGATCCATGAGGCAAGCGATGCGGTGAGACCGTGGCTTACTGCAGGACGAAGGGTCCGACTCCGAGGGGAGCCCACCTCGAGGAGGCTCGAGGGCCTGGCGATCTGAGCAACCATGACCAGCTGCCACAGCAACAGGGCACTCGCGGCAACCGGAGCCGCCAGCACGGTCGGTAGGAAGAAGCCCATGTTGAGCACCAACATGCCAGTCGCCAGTCGTCGAGCCATGTGGTGACGCCGCCAGAACGCCACGAGGATCGAGACCAGCAGAGCTGTCTGAACGACCAGGAAATCCCTTTCGGTGCCCGAGAGGTCGTTGCTGGCGCCCAGATAGCCCCCGGGCACGTGGGCAGCAACAAGCCCCAGATCGGCCAGAACCGTGGCACCGAAGACCTGGGCCAAGGCCAGCCAATCGGCACCTCGTGGCGGGGCTGATCGGCTCCGAGAGCCGGAAAGAAGGGTTCCCTTCATGTGCCCGGATGCATCGGCGCTTCATGGCCTGTCATTGTTTCGGCTTCCGCCTGGTGCCAACGGCAGAACGCGCTTTCTCCGCCGCTCGGCGAGTCGCCTCTCGTAGCTTTCCGAGCCAGCGACGCGCCCACAGGAACTCGATAGCGAGGATCGACAAACCGAGCGGGATGACGAGTAGCGCCGGTCCAGGAAGCACCAGCATTGCGAGCCCGATCACCAGGACCGTCGAGCCGCTGACGAGAATCGCGACTCGGCGGGCCTGCCGCAGACTCACCCGGCCGAGCTCGCCGAGCTGCTCTTGCAGCGGTGATCGCAGACGCGCGGTATCACGATGCCCGGCGAACACCGAAGCCAGCACGCCGACACCGAGAATCCCACCGATCATGGCGAGGGAGACGATGTTCGGAATCGGATGGTGATGAGAGAGCAGCATCTTGACGCCAATGTAGGCGAGCAGAAAAACCAGGCTCATCTTGAGATACCGAAATCGGTCGACGAGGCCGGCGAGTGCGAAATACAACGACCGGAGGCCTAGGAGAGCGAAGACGTTGGAGGTGAATACCAGAAAAGGGTCGCGGGTGATCGCAAAGATTGCCGGGATCGAATCGAGGGCAAAGAGCAGATCGCTCGATTCCACAACGATCAAACAAACACCGAGCGGCGTCACGACCCATCGAGAGTCGATCTTTACAACGAAATGACGGCCGTGAAACTCATCGGAAACCGGAAAGAACCGACGCACGAGCCGGACCACCAGGTTCTTGTCGGGCTCGAGGTTGTCGTGACGCACCACGAGGAGCTTGACGGCTGTAAGCAGCAGCACACCCCCGAACACGTAGACGATCCACTCGAAGCGTTCGATCAACACCGCGCCGACACCGATCATCACCCCGCGTAGCACGAGCGCCCCCAGGATTCCCCAGAAGAGAACACGATGCTGGTAGGCGAGCGGTACCCGGAAGTAGGCGAAGATCATGGCAATGACAAAGATGTTGTCGATCGACAGCGACTTCTCGACGACATAGCCAGTGAAGAACTGGAGAGCCGCCTGTTTTCCACTCAGAGTCTCGGGATAGATCGTCCCGAATCCGAGCCAATGATTGCCGTAGAAGAGGTAGATCAAGGCGTTGAAGCCCAGGGCGAGGACGATCCAGAAAAGCGACCAGGCCAAGGCTTCGCGGATCCCGATGACCCGATCGCCACGGTGGAAGACACCGAGGTCCAAAGCCAACAAGCCGAGTACGAACAAGACAAAACCGAGCCAGGCGATCCAAACCATTGGTGTCGTCCTTTGCAGAGAGTCGTGAAGATTGCGTCGAGCTTCCTACTTCGTCAGATCGACCTCGAGCTCGGAAGAGTCGGCGTTCCGGGAGACAGATCGAACGGATCAGAGAGGACCGTACCGAAAAAACTGCCGGAACGGAGTGCCAGGAACAAGAGCTTACAGGCGATCACTCTCGAAAGAAATGTCATCATGGATCGAGCAGGCAAATCGCCACCGAGTCCTTCCGCGTGCACCCGCTCTCTTCGTTGCGACCGATCGATCTCGGGCCGATGCCGCTTCCGTGGTCAACGCAGGCACGAAGCCCCGATAGAATCCCCGGATGACCACCCGACGGAGATCCTTCTCCCGCCTGGAGGCGGAGAGCACCCAGAGCCAGCAGGTCTCGGACCGCCGCACCGAGGAGCGGAGCGTACCGGGCATGACCATCGCCTGGCACCCGGACGTCGGGCGGATCGGGGAGCGGGTGGTTCTCTTCGAGCTGGCGGAGGGCGCCGCCGGCACCGGAGCCAGGGTCGAGCTCTCGCGCCTGTCGCCACGGTTCGCTTCGCCCGAGGTCGAGCCCTACCCTCTCGCCGATCGCGGGTTGAGCCGCAGACCGGTTCTTCTGTCCCGGGGTACCGAGCCCGGATCGGTGCGGATCGCCGGGGCGGGCTCGGGCCTCGATCTCGTGATCGACGGCCGGACGCTCGCGAGCCACGAGACGGTCGAGATCGATCTCGAGCGGCTTCGCCGAGGGGTCACACTGCTCCTTTCGAGACGGGTGGCTCTCCTCCTGCACTCGATGCGGGAGCTCTCGACACCCACCGCGGCCACCTTCGGCCTGGTGGGGCAGAGCTGCGCCCTGCGGCGGGTGCGAGCCGAGATCCGGAAGGTCGCCGGGCTCGAGATCCCGGTGTTGCTGCGCGGCGCGACGGGAACGGGCAAGGAGCTGGTCGCCCGGGCCGTTCATCAGAACGGTCCCAGGAGCGGCGGCCCGTTCCTGGCCGTCAACCTGGCGGCGATTCCACCGTCGCTGGCGGCGGCCGAGCTCTTCGGAGCCGCCAGGGGCGCCTACACCGGTGCCGACGCCGCCACTCCCGGCTACTTCCGCCGCGCCGCGGGCGGCACCCTCTTTCTCGACGAGATCGGCGAGATCCCGGGTGATCTCCAGGCCCTGCTCCTGCGCACCCTCGAGACGGGGGAGATCCAGCCCGTGGGCGGGGGCAAGCCGGTCGCGGGCAGCGCTCGCATCGTCGCCGCCACGGACGCCGACCTCGAAGCGACGGTGGCAGAGGGACGTTTCCGCGCTCCCCTTCTCCACCGCCTGGCGAGCTACACGATCCGGCTGCCGGATCTGGCGGCCCGGCGCGAGGACATCGGCAGCCTTCTCGTCCACTTCCTGCGCCGAGAGCTCGAGACCCTCGGCCGCTCGTCGCGCCTCGGAACATCGGACGACGCAGAAGCCGAGCTTCCCTGGCTCGCGGCCTCCCTCGTCGCCCGGCTGACGAGCTACGACTGGCCGGGCAACGTCCGAGAGCTGCGCAATGTCGCGCGGCACCTGGCCGTGGCGTGGTCGGACCACCCCCGGGTTCCCGAGGAGGCGATCGACGATCTCCTGGCCGAGCCGGCCGAGGCACCGGGCCTGCGGCAGAGCGTTTCCCCCGGCAAGAGAAGCCCCGAGACGGGTTATAAGCCCCCTTCCGAGATCGGAGACGAAGAGCTGCTCGCGGCCCTGCGTTCGCACCGCTTCGCCACCCGCCCCACCGCCCGGGCGCTCGGAATCTCCCGCACCTCGCTCTACCGCCTGATCGAAGACTCGCCGAAGATCCGCAAGGCGGCCGACCTGGGCACCGCCGAGATCCGCGCCGCCTTGGCGGAGCACGGCGGAGATCTGCGCGCGGCCGCTCTCTTTCTCGAGGTCTCGGCCCGGGGGCTCGGGCTACGCTGCGCCGAGCTCGGCATCGACCGGCTCGATCCGCAGGCTCGGCCGGCTCGCCCCGATCCCGAATAGGACCCGGAAACACGCCTCGGTCCACTGGACCGATCCACGGTCCAGCACCGGTCGACTGGACCGTCGTCGAACCTTCGCAAGACTCTCGGGGAAGCGGTTCTCCAAGGAATAGCGGGCTCTCGATGGCTGGCACGGGCCGTGCTCTACCGGACCCTCGAGCCTTCATGGAGAAGGATCGAGACGAAGGAGAAGCCATGAGAATTCCTGCCCCCTACGGAGCCCGCCGGCTCCACCCGATTCCAGCGCTCGTGCTCTTCGCCGCGCTGGTCGGCGCCACCCCTCCGACCGCGGCCCGGGCTCCCGAGAATCCGCCCTACGAGCGCACCGAGAGTCTGGAACCCTGCTCGGACTACGACCCGAACAAACAGGCCTTCTTCGGATCCACCCACGTGCACACCAGCCGCTCCTTCGACGCATCCCTCAACCTGGTCCCGGCGACGCCGCGCCAGGCCTACGCATTCGCCAAGGGCGAGGGGATCGTGCCCGGGGTCGACCGCCACGGCTGGGTGACCCGGAAGTACTGCATGAATCGGAGGGCCGACCCGACCTGCCCCAACGATTTCCCACCCCTCGACTGGGGTACCGTGACCGACCACTCGGAGTATTTCGGGGCCGTCGGCATCTGCCAGGACCACGACAACAAACCCAAGGGGTACTACTCGCTCGATTGTCAGCTCCTGCGCGGCTTCTACATCCGGCCCCACGAGGAGGGCCAGCAGGGCTCCGGCGCACCGCCCCCCCTGCAGCAGGAGCTCGCCGGCACGGCGTTCGCCCTGCTCGGCTCGGCGGTGCTCGGCCCCAGCAGCCGCAACATCCCCCTTCCCGTATGCAACGAGGGCCATTGCGAGGTCGCCGAGCTCGGTGTCTGGCAAGAAATGCAACACGCAGCCCACGAAGCCTACGATCCCTGCCACTTCACGTCTTTCATCGGCTACGAGGCGACCTCCGTGCCCCTGGGCACGACCTGGCACCGCAATGTGATCTTCCGCAATCATCACGTGGTCGACCGGCCGGTGACCGCCATCGACATGGCGCGCGAGGACAACCCGGATCCGAAGAACGTTTCGCCGCAGTGGCTCGGACCGCAGGATCCCGAAAAGCTCTGGGACCGCCTCGACGAGAGATGCCAGCCGCCGTGTGAGGCGCTCACGATTCCCCACAACTCGAACCTCGGAGGAGGCGTCCAATCACCGGAAGGCCTCCCCCTCGTGCCCCCGGCCTTCTTCGATCCTCCGACCCAGGAATTCGCCGAGAAACGCCAGTATTGGGAGCCCCTGGTCGAGATCTACCAGACCAAGGGAAGCAGTGAGTGCCGCTGGGACCCTCGCCTGGGCCAGGGTGTCGAGACCACCGACGAGCACTGCGACTTCGAGCTGCTCGACGCCGCGGCCGGAAGCGCCGTGAGTCAAGACCCGGTGGTCAGCCTGGCGCCCTATCCACCGCGCAGCTGGGTACGCAACATCCTCAAGGATGGCCTGAAATTCCTGCAGGACCCCCGGTACGGCGTCAACCCGTTCAAGCTCGGCATCGTCGCCTCGAACGACACCCACAACGGCACCATGGGCTGGCACCCGGAAAACGCGACCCTGCGCGGTCACGCCGGCATCAAGGACGCCGTGCCCACCCGCTCCCCCACGCTCCAGAACAGCTCCGGCGGCCACTCGGTGGTGTGGGCCGAAGAGAACACCCGGGACTCCATTTTCAGTGCCCTGCGCCGCCGCGAGACCTATGGCACCAGCGGTCCCCGGATCCAGGCGCGTTTCTTCGGCGGCTGGGAGTATCCGGAGGACGCATGCGCCCGCGACTTCGTCTCCCTGGGATACGACCAGGGAGTGCCGATGGGCGGCGATCTCCGGCCGAGGGTCGGTACCGAGGGTCCACGCTTCATCACCGCGGCCTGGAGAGACGAGCACCAGCAGACGCCGCTGCAGCAGATCCAGATCATCAAGGGCTGGGTCGATGCCCAGGGCGAGACCCACGAGATGGTCTACACCGTTGCCGGCGGCGACAACGGAGCGGGCGTCGACAAGCAGTGCCAGCTCACCGGCCCGGGCCACGAAAGGCTCTGCGCGACCTGGCAGGACGAGGACTTCGACCCCTCGGTGCCGGCGTTCTACTACGTCCGGGTGCTCGAGAACCCGGTGTGTCGCTACACTACCCATCTCTGCCAGCAGGACTTCGAAGTCAATCCCCTCGACGAGGACTGCAAGGAACAGCTTCGGATCCTCGGGCGCGAGAACCCGGGGAAAGCGGCGGACGCGGCCTTCTGCTGCAGCAACGAAACGACCCTCCCGATCGTGCAGCCGGTGATCCAGGAACGAGCCTGGACCTCGCCGATCTGGTACACCCCGGGCGCCGATCTGCACCTCTCGGCAGGAGGGGATTGAGGCCGTGCGCACGTCTTCGATTCGGGAGCGCCTCGGACGGTTGCCGGGTGCGGCAACCCCCGCCCTGCACTTCGCCTTGCTCGGCACGCTCCTCTTCCTCGCCTCCCGGGCCTGGGAGCCCTCCGTCGACACGGAAGCACCCATCGAAAAACCCCGGCTCGTGATCCCGGCGTCCCGCCTGGCCGATGCCGAAGAGTCCTTCCGGATCGAGCAACGGCGGGAGCCTACGGCAGCGGAACGCCACGAGCTGATCGATACCCTGGTCGACGAGGAGATCCTCTTCCGCCACGCCATGGATCTGGGCCTCCATCGCGCCGAGGTGCCGCAACGTCGCCTGGCACAGATCGCCGCCTTCGTCGGGTCGCTCGAATCACCGGCGGGACCGGAGGTTTCGTTCGCCCGGGTGGACCCCGCACTCGCCCAGCACGCCGTGGACCTGGGGCTGCACGAGGGAGACTTCGTGACCCGGCGAGTGCTCGTCGACGCGGCCCGGCGCCTGATCCGCGGCGCCGCGCGGCTGGTGGAGCCCGACGAAGCGAGGATCGCCGAGTACCTGGAGGCCTATGGCGAACGCTTCCGCCGGGAAGACCGCTACCGGATTTCCCATGTGCTCCGGAGCCGGTCGACTCGCCACGATCCGGCGAGGGACGCCACCACTCTGCTGGCTCGGCTGCGACGCGACGCGATCTCGCCACAGGGTGCGGCCGGGCTCGGCGATCCGGGCATCGTGCCGCCGAGCCTGCCGCTGCTCGGCCGACGCGCCCTCGAGCGGCGGTTCGGGGTCGAGCTCGTGAACGCCCTGGCGAGCCTTCCCGTGGGCCGATGGTCCGGACCCGTGACCTCGCGCCACGGAGCGCACCTGGTCTTCGTGCACGAGGTCCGACCGGGCGAGATCCCGGGGCCTGCCGAGGTCGGCGACCAGATCCGCAGCCTGCTGCGCGAGGAGGCCGCGGAGCGCTGGCTGGCGGAGCGCCTTCGCCAGCTCCGCGAGGGCTACGAGATCGAGCTTCCGGAGGCTCCTGCGGTGCAGGGAGACCTCTCGTGAAACCCCACGGCTCGCTTCCGCTCCGCCGGATCGTCGCGTCTTGCGGAGTCTGGCTCTCACTCGGCTTCCTGGCGGCCACCCAGCTCCAGGCCCACACCTTCGCCCCGTCCCTGCTCGCGCTGCGCCAGGAATCCTACGGCGTCGTGGTTTCTTTCAAACAACCCCGAGTGCGGGTCGCCGGCAGTCGCCTGCGCCCGGTGCTGCCCCCGAGCTGCCGAGAGATCGACGGGCCGGAAAGTCGCCTCGAAGGCACCGGTGTGCTGACCACCTGGCGGGTCACCTGCGCCGAGCTGGTGGGGGAGGAGATCTCGGTGGAGGGCATCGCCGGTAGCGGTGCCGACGTCCTCCTCCGTCTCGAGCTCGGCGGCGGCACGTCGCACCACGTGCTGACCGCGGATCGGCCGTCGATCGTCGTTCCCCGGGCGGCCACTGCGACCGACATCGCGGGGCTCTACGGCCGGCTCGGGGTGGAGCACATCGCCTCGGGTTTCGACCACCTGCTCTTCGTGCTCGGCCTGGTGCTCCTGGTGAAAGGACGCCGCCGCCTGGTCGCCACGGTGACCGCATTCACCGTCGGCCACAGCGTGACGCTCGCCCTGGCCTCGCTCGGGGTAGTGCACGTGCCCCAGGGGCCGACAGAGGCGGCGATCGCGATCTCGCTCTTCGTGCTCGCCGTGGAGCTGACCCGTCCGCGGGAGACGGAATCCCTCCTGCGTCGCGCACCCTGGGCCATGGCGATCCTCTTCGGTCTGTTGCACGGCCTCGGATTCGCCGGCGCCCTGTCGGACGTCGGGCTGCCCGAGGGCGACATTCCGGTGGCCCTCTTCTCGTTCAATCTCGGCATCGAGATCGGCCAGCTCGCCTTCGTAGCGGTCGTGCTCGTCGCGAGCTCCTGGGCCGATCGCGGCCTGCGCTGGATCGCCCCGCCCAAGAGGTCCGGCCTCGCCCGCCTGCCCGCCTATGGAATCGGTACCCTCGCGACGTTTTGGACTCTCGAACGCCTTGCGGGCATACTCTGAAAGGTTTCGACCTCGTCCCCAGGCAACGGCAACGAACACAGGGAGACACCAGACATGTCAGGAACGACCTATACCGTCGACTTCGGGCTCGACCTCGACGTCGGAGCCGAGCGCATCGGCTTCCCTCTCACCGGTGGTCTCGTGAAGGTCACGAACACCGCAACCGGAGAAGGCGACCCGCAGTGGTTCTCGAAGCTGCAGCTCGACGACTCGCTCTCGTTCCGCGTGTGGGATGTCACCACCACCCCGGGCCTGACCGCCAGCTTCGTCTGTTTCATGGTGACTTTTGTGGATCCGAATCGATTCAACGACCTCGACTCTCCGCTGAAGAACACCCAACAGAATCCTTGCGCTTTCTCCGGCAACAACTTCTCCTCGGTCGGCCCCGATACTTCGAATTCCGAGGTCAAGAGCTCGGTCTATCCCGAGAGCACGACCGGCTGGATCTTCGGCTGGCCGAACAACTCCCCGCCACCCCTCGGTCAGATCTTCGCCTTCACCGCGAGCAGCTCGAAAGCCGGCAGCTACTTCCTTCGGGCCCGCCTCGATGTGGTGATCAACGAAGAGACCATGCGGACCTTTCACTGGGACCCGGAGATCTACGTCGGCACGGGAGGAGGCGGCGGCTAGGGAGCACATCGCCGAGAGAGGTTTCGGAGCCCAGACGGCCGGCGCCACCCGTCGAGACATGGAAAAGGAAGCAAAGCCGACTCGCCCTCGAGCCGCAAGAAGAGAGCTCAGGGCTTCAGAAGCTCGTGGAAACGCCGATCCGCGCGCAACGCCACCAGCTCCGGGTCTCGCGCGACTTCCGACGGATCGAGCCCCGCCTCGAAGGCGGCAGCCAGGTTCTCGAGCGCCTCTTCGCGATCTCCGAGGATCTCTCGTGTGATCGCCAACCGCAGGAGCGAGCGGGGATCCTCGGCCTCGAGGCCGGCGAGCGTCCGCCGTGCCTCGGCCTCGAGCCCGGCCTTGGCCCGGTACAGGGCGAGCCGACTTTGCTGCCAGGGATCGTCGTTCGCTTCCCCTTCGGCAATCCGTGCCTCCAGCAGGCGGATCGCTTGCTCGAAGGCGCGTCGCGCCTCCCCTCGGCGCTGGGGGATTTGCCGGTAGGCATCGCCGAGATTGGCCCAGACAATGGGCCGATGGACACCGAAAGCCGAGTCGAGGGCTTTCTCGTAGGCGTCGGCGGCACGGGAGTAGAAACCCTGGAAAAAGTAGACGGTCCCCAGGTTGAGGTGGACCGTCGACGTCGGCCGGATCTCGAGGGCACGCTCCAGCACCACGGCGGCCTCTTCGAGCTCACCTCGGGCGATCAGGACGCCAGCGAGGTTGCGGTGCCCGTGAACCAGATCCGGCGCCAGCTCGATGCTCCGACGAAAGGCGTCCTCGGCTTCGTCGAGACGTCCGAAACGGAAATACAGAACGCCGAGGAGGTCCTGGAGCTCGCGGTCGTCGGGCCGCAGCTCGAGAGCGCGGCGGGCCGACGCCTCCGCGGCCTCGAAGCGACCGGCGGCCTGATGTGCCTCGGCGAGACCTCGGTGCGCCTCCACGTTGTCCGGGTCGATCGCCAATGCCTTCACCAGCTCGGTCCGCGCCGCCTCGATCTCCCCGGCGTCGAGCAGCACCAGCCCGAGGATGGATCGCGCCCTGGTTTCCGCGGCCTCACTCTCCGCGAGGGAAACCGCGCGGCGAGCGACGGCTCGAGCCTGCTCGAGCCACATCCCATCGGCGCTCTCCTCGTCGAGCTTCCGCCAGTAGGCCCGAGCCAGGCCGCTGTGGTCGTCGGCGGCGTTGTCGAATGGCTCGCCGCTGGCATGGGAAGCCGCCTCGAGACGCGCCTGGAAGATCTCGATCGCTCGATCGATCTGGTGTGGCTGGTCGTATGCCGCGAGCGCCTGCCAGCCGGCCGCCGCGGACGGCGGTGGCTCGGACTCTCGCCGAGCCACAACATCCGCGGAACGAAGAGCCGGTGCGGCGAGCTCGGGCGCAGCGATCCCTCTGTCCGAGGAAGTGCCTGTACCCAGCCAGGCGATACCGACGAGGCCTCCAACCACGCCACACGCCGCTATGAGCATCCAGGCCGGAGCCCGACGACGCCGAGAGTCGGCCGGCGCCTCCGGAGGCAAACCCTCGACAATCGTTTCGGCCTCTTCCAGCACGAGGCCGGATCGCCGCCGCGTGGGGTCCGCCCTGCCGGAGGACGGCGACAGAGCCGGGAGCAGGTGCCCGAGAGAATCCGCCACCTCGGCGGCATCGGCGGGCCGGTGCTCCGGCGACTTCTCGAGCAGGCGGGTGATCAGCTCGGCGAGCGCGCCGGGTACCTCCGGCGGCAGGGCGGCAGGTGGGCTGGAGAGAATCCGGCTGAGCGTCGTGGTAGGTGTCTCGCCCTGGAATGGCGAGCGCCCCGTGAGCATCTCGTACAGCAGCACCCCGAGCGAGAAGAGATCCGTCCGCGGCCCGACCTCGAGCCCCAGGGCCTGCTCCGGCGCCATGGCCCGCACGGTGCCGACCACGGCGCCGCTCGCGGTCAGGCTCTCCGACTCCGTCGCGGAGCCCTCCAGGTGCCGCACCAGGCCGAAGTCCAGGATCTTGGCGCGATTCGTCGCCTGGTCGATCATCACGTTTTCGGACTTCAGGTCGCGGTGGAGAATACCGTTGGCATGGGCCTCCTGGAGCCCCTCGGCGATCTGTCGGCCGTAGCAGACGACCCGGGGGATGGACAGGGGGCTCTCGGCAACGAGATCGCAGAGACGCGGCCCCTCGACGTACTCCAGCACCAGCCATTCTCCGTCCTTCTGCGCGAGCACATCGAAACACTGGACGATCGACGGATGGTGCAGTCGGGCCAGTGCTCTTGCCTCTCGCCGCAGTCGCTCCTGCTCACCCGGACGATCCGGACGCAACCGTTTGAGCGCGACCCGGCGATCCAGGCGTGCGTCGAACGCCAGGTAGACCTCCCCCATGCCCCCGGCACCGAGCCGGCGCTCGACACGGTAGGGGCCAATGGCTCGCGGGACGTCGAGAGCCTCGGTGGGCTCCGACTCCACGCGAACATCCGGTTCGATCGGCTTCTCGATCGTTGCTCCCTTCGTCGACTCTGTGGGTCGCGAAACGCAAGGCTACCACCTCTCGGCGCACCCACCTTCACCAACCTCTGGAGACCGACCCGCGAGCCGTGTCGAGATTTTCTTGGCTTCGGGTGCGATCGTTGATTCCGTCGCATCAACTCATTGTATCGACTGTCGATCAAGGCCAATGGCCTCCAATCCACGGCCAGACCGTCGCCGCTGGATCCGTCGCAATGTCCGAGATGTGATCCATGATCTGGTCGTCTGACCATGACCCGGGGAATTCATTCTTCCCCGGAAGCCCTGTTCCTGCTCTGTGCCCTCCACCGGTCACGTCACCGTCGAGAATGTGGCGTCGTCCGGCTGAGCTACTCAGGTCAACGAGGTCATCTGCTCCCCTGAGACAAGGAGGAGCTATGAGCCGTTGTGAAGGTACGGAGCCTTACTGATTGCAGCGAGAATCGTTCCATCGCTAGCCTCGATGGTTTCACAAACGACCGTATCTCCTGGCCCAAACTCCCATGATTCCGTCTCGCGATCATACTGTTGCTCGACTATTCGGTAGGTATCGCCGCTTAGGTGTTGTGCCTCGACGGGGCGCCAAACTTCCACGCCCTCGTCAAGCAGGGCAACGTAGATCTGCGCGGCGCCACTCACGGCAAGTCTCCGCTGCTCGGGCCATACTTGAACCCCGGGCCGCCAACGTGGATAACCTCTCCTGTCACGTTGTCTACAACGACTGATTGACCAGTCTTGGGATGGACATGCCGCGAGGCCGGGTTACCAGTCGCTTTGTTGATCGCTTTGATCTGATCGCCGGATTGGATCGCCTCGTCGATCGCCTCGCGCGTCCAGCCACGGGGCCCCATCTGCTTTGTGACCTTGGGTCCGAGCCTTGGTCCCCTTGGGACACGGAGTAGGCTCACCCCCTTGACCGCCGGAGCCACCAACACCAGACCACGAAGCACATCCGTCCCTACGGCGATCGTAGCTTCGAGCCCACCTGCACCGCTACCTATGGCATCTCCGGTGGCCTGCCCCAATCGTAGCGGATCCACTGCCAGTGCAGCGAGGTCGAGGCTGCTGCCTACGATTGTGGCCAGCGCCACGCCAAAGACAGAGCCATCACTGACCGCAGTAGTTGTCTCCTCCCGCTGTCTTTCGATAGACCTCTGGATCACCTCGGCAAACGCAGCGGCGGTCCTTTGCCCATCCGGATCCACGAACTTCACCGGATTGTTGCGCCCGTACGCATACAGATTCCACCCGTCCCGGGCCGGGTCCACGCTGGCAAATCTCCGTAGCGGATACAGGCACGTCCGCCCCATCATGTAGTCGCTGAAGCCGTGCAGGTCGCGCTGGTGGC
>CAZMEL010000085.1:0-11570 GCA_964565225.1 uncultured Thermoanaerobaculia bacterium
TCGGAGAGAAGAGGCCGGCGGCGCCTGCCGAGCGCGGCCGGTAGAAAGTCCGCGAGCCATCGCGGGCGAGCAGAGTGTAGACCCCCGCGGTGTGGGCCGACGGATTCGCCGGATCGATCGTGCGCTCGAGGCGCCGCAGGCGGGAATCGATGTAGTGGTAGTTGTACCAGCCGTCGCCCGGAGGCAATTGCTGAAAGAAGAGATCGGGCACGAACTCGGTCTCGGCTCCCGCGGCCTCTCGGAGCAGAACCTTCTGATAGTTCGCGGGCGGCGCGTTCTGCGGTATCGTCGAGATCTCGAGGGGCTCTGGAGTCAAGGCGGCGAGCATGCCGTAGCCGACGCCGAGCTGTTCGCCGACCGGCATACCGTAGTAGGTGGCGACGGTGCTCGAAACGGTGCCGAAGTGAATGGGCACCGAGAGGCCCGGAACACCCACCGTGAGGTCGACGTCCAGGTGGCCGCTGTATTCGTCGTAGGTGATCAGTGAGGCCTGATCTTGCAGGCCGGAGGTATTGGATCGCGACTCGATCGCTTGAATGGGGGCATAACCGCCCGACTGGGCGCCTGCCGGCGCGGCGACCGCTGCCATCAGCGCCACGGCGGCGAGCCGCGGCGCACCGAAACGGATCGATTGAGAAAACGGAAATAACATGTGTGTCTCCTGGTGTTTGCCACGCAGCGCTCCGCTGCCGTCGATTCGGACGGCGGAGATTGCGCGGAGTTCGAAGGAAAGGAAAGAAGAGAAGGGGAAAGGCAGTGCACGGTCGGCCGATGACCGTCGTGCGATCGCGAGCCGGGCTTCAGAGCTCGTTCGGATCCTCGGTCGCCTCCCCTCGGCCACCGGATCGGTTGGCGGAGAGCCCGCGAGCCGGCACGACGCCGGCACGGAGGACCGCTCCTATCTCGGCATGCGGAAAAACGCCCGAAGTGGGACCAGGCAAAGGCTCTGCTACGAGATCACCGAGGGCAAGGTCGGGCCACGGAGTGGCTTTCCCGACGTTCGAGACGAGCGAGCAGCAGACGGACCTCGGCGGTCTTCTCGGGAGACGGGACCGAGGCCCGGCGCCGGAGATCCAGGGCTTCTTCGAGAAAGCTCCTCGCTTCCGGGAACCGGGAGATCTCGAGGTAGGCCTTGCCGATAGCGGTCGCGAGGGCGGCGCGGGTCTCGGGATCCTGGTCTTCCCGGTCGCCGAGGGCCGAGGCGCCGCGATCGAGCAGCTGGCGGGCGGTGAGCTCCCGGCCCTGGTGTACGGCGGGCTCGGCACCCTCGAAGAGACCGCCGAGGAACTCCACGGTCTCCTGGGCGGTGGCGGCCTCGGCCCGTGCCCGGCGTTCCTGGTCGCGCAGGCGTTGCGTGGTTCCGATCAGCTCGGCGGTGCAGCCGGCCACGAGGAGGAAGAACAGGCTTCCGGCCACGGTGGCCAGGCGATTGCGGTCGACGAAGCGGCGCAGGAGATACCCGGCGCTGGGCGAGCGGGCCCGGATCGGGCGCCCGGATCGGAACCGGGCGATCTCTTCGGCCAGGGCCTGGGCGGTGGGGTAGCGGCGTTCGAGGTCGGTTTCGAGGGCGGTGAGCACGATGGTGTCGAGATCGGGCCGGATCTCCGACGGAAACAGGCTACCGGGGGCCTCCCGCCGGGCCCGCAGGCTCGGCTTCTGGATCAGCAGATCGCCGTTCAGGAGCAGGTGTATCTCCTCGCCCAGGAGGCTTTCCATCTGGTACGGCAGGCGGCTGGTGAGCAGCTCGTAGAGCACCAGCCCGAGAGAGTAGACGTCGCTGGCGGTGGTGACGTCCTGACCTCTCAGCTGCTCCGGGCTGGCGTATTGCGGGGTCATGGGTTGCTGGTGAGTCCGGGTCAGCCGGGAGAGATCTTCTCCCGGGCCGGGTAGGACCCGGGCGATGCCGAAGTCCAGCAGCTTGGGTTGTCCGGCAGCAGTGACGAGCACGTTCCCCGGCTTGAGGTCGCGGTGGACCACCAGGTTGCGGTGGGCGAAGGCCACCGCCTGGCAGATCTCCTCGAAGAGCTGGAGGCGATCGTCGAGCGACGGCCGGGCCTCTCGGATCCAGCGGTCGAGCCGGGTGCCCTCTACGCGTTCGAGCACCATGTACGGGACGCCCTGTTCGCTGACGCCGGTGTCGTAGAGGCGAGCGATGTGGGGATGGTCGAGCCGTGCCAGAACCTGGCTCTCGAAGTAGAAGCGGTCGCGAGCGCGGGAGGTGCAGAGGTGTTGGTGCAGGAGCTTGATGGCGACCGGACCCTCGAATGGGCCATCGAGCCTCTCGGCCTCGTAGACCGCCCCGCTCCCTCCTTCACCGATCAGGGAGCCCAGGTGCCACGGGCCCACGCGCTCACCGGGTGCCGTGGCCGGCGACGACAGGAACGGCGGCCGATCGAGGATCTCTAGGTCGCCGCGATCGTGCTCGAGCAGGGATTCCACCGTGGCCCGGAGCTCGAGATCGTCGCCACACTCGGCGGCGAGCAGAGCGCCGATCTCGTGCTCGTCGAGATCGAGGGCGAGGCCGAGAATACGGTCGGCCTCTCGCCAGCGCGTGGCCTCCATGGCTCAGGCACCCGCAACGGCGGCGGGAGAAGGCTCGCTCAACATCTTGGCGAGCCAGGCTCGGGCCGAACGCCATTCGCGGACGACGGTTGCGGTGGAGATGCCGAGGGCTTCGGCCGCCTCGTCCAGAGTCATGCCGGCGAACACCCGCAGCTCGACCAGTCGAGCGCGGCGCGGCGCCAGGTCCGAGAGCTGGAGAAGCGCCTGGTCGAGATCGAGGATCTCGGGTGGGGAAGGCAGCTCGAGGAGCTGGCTCTCGTCGAGAGTAACCCGCAGCTGCTTGCCACCACCTCGTTTCTGGAACCGGTAGTGGCGAGCCCAGTCGACCAGGATCTGCCGCATGACCCGAGCGGCGATGCCGAGAAAGTGCTGGCGATCGTTCCACTGCCCGGAGTGGGCAGCGAGGCGGAGATAGGCTTCGTGGATCAAGGCGGTCGGTTGCAGGGTGTGGTTCCGGCGCTCTCGTTGGAGGTAGGCCTCGGCGACGCGTCGAAGCTGGGTATAGGTTTCCTGGAACAGCTGATCGGTAGGTAATGACTCGTGGCTCAAGTGATGAATCCCCCATCGTGTCGGCGCCGCGCCGCCAGAATAGAATCGGCCCCGGGAGCCTGGCCCGAGGCGAGCGTCACCGTTCGATTCGTCACGCCTATACTCTTCTAACGCAAGGCACCCTCGATCTATTCATGCGCAAATGGCTATTTATCTGCCCAAATTCATCTCGGCCGAAATGGAGCAGAACGATCGTTGCCCTCGGGGTGTGGCGTCCGGGAAAGCGGAGTGACAGATGGGGGAAGCTGGGCGCCCGGGCTGGAGAACTCGGGCGCTCTGCAAGGCAGGAACGTCGACCGGTTGTCTCGCGGAGATCGAGCTGGCCCTGGGGGTGGATCCGAGGTGGGACCCTCTTCGCAGCGACCCCGACTTCCGGCAGCTGCTCGCCAGGTTGGGGGTCGAAGACCATCGCGCCGCCGAAATCTTGTGGAGCTATTCTCAAACCTGAGAATCCGCCGGTCTCATTGCTGAGGATTGGTATTGATTTTGGTACCTCTTCTCTTCTTCCTTCACAGATCTGAGAACGGCCAAAGACGCGGCAAACGTCGTGTCCGGAGGTCTGGGCGGGTTGTCCCGGGTGTTCTCTGCCGTTGGCCCGGTTCTTGCTTGGATTCTGTGCAAGAGTCGAATCTCGATCCCTGCCATTTTTTTCGGAGGAAGTCGGCCGGAGCCCGCTGCTCTGTCGAGTTCCTCGAGATCTGATCCGGAGATGCCTGCCGCTCCGTGCTCGAGCACCGGAGCTGGCCAAGGCCGGGCCTTCTCTCGCCTCACGGGAGAGGGAGCTCCAAGAGGAGCTCCCGAAGAAGGCTCAGGAGCCCGCTGCCGGGCCTACGACTCCTCCCGGCAGATCCGTGATGACGTCCCGACGACCGATGAGGATGCCCTTATGTATCGATGGAATCGTCCGTTTCTGTTCTTACTCGCCGCTCTCCTGCTGAGCGGCCTCACCCTGCAGGTGACCGCCTTCGTCGAGCCGCCGGAGGCCGACAAGGCCGCCGGTAGCCTCGAGAGTCTGGCGTTCACCCAGCACGACCTGCAACATCCCGACGCTCCCCTGGCATCGCTGAACGACCTTCCCGCCGAGGCGGCAGCGCAGGCCTACCGTGACCTGACGGTGTTGGGGATCGACCAGGCCTCGGCTCGGATCGACGCCCGCAGTGGCCGTTTCGAGACCCTGCTGCCCTCGCATCGCCTGCTCTCCGCCCGCACTCCGGTCGGGCAGGACGACACCGCTCGCGCCGCCGCCGCCCGGCAGGCGTTCGAGGATTTCCTGGTGGCCAACCGGCAGGAGCTGCGGATCGACCCCGCCGAGCTCGGCGAAGCTCGCACCGCGGTGCACAGCGACGGCACCATCGTGCAGCTCCACCTGCCCCGCGAGGTCGACGGTGTTCCGGTCGAGGGTAGCTTCATCAGCGCGGTGATCAACCACGGCAAGCTGAACCTCATGAGCACCTATCGCTGGGCCGATGTCGACGTTCCCACCCGTCCCGGGCTCTCCGTCGACGAGGCGCTGCGGATCGCCACGGATCATGTGTCGCCCAACGTGGTGGACGGCTCCTGGAGCGACGCTCGCCTGGTGATCCTCCCGACCCACGAGGCGCAGGGCGGCTTCGCCGATGGCTACGGCCATCGCCTCGTCTGGGAGCTGCATCCCACGTTTCCCGGTAGCCTGGGCAGCTGGGAGGTGCGGGTCGACGCGCACAGCGGAGAGGTGGTCTCCTTCGAGGACACCAACCACTACGCCGAGGCCAAGGGTGGTGTGTACCCGGTGACCAACGACGGCGTGGTGCCGGATGGCGTCGAGCAGCCGGGCTGGCCGATGCCGTGGATGACGGTCTCCACCAGCGGCGGCAACGTGACCTCCGACACCGGCGGTAACTTCGCGGGCAGCGGTTCCTTCACCGCCAGCCTCACCGGCCCGTTCGTGCGTATGAACGACAACTGCGGCGCCAGCAGCCTGACCCAGACCGGTGGCCTCGATTTCGGTGCTTCCGGCGGCGACGACTGCGTGACCCCGGGTTTCGGCGGCGCCGGCAACACCCACTCCTCGCGCTCGGGCTTCTACGAGCTCAACCGCATCAAGGAGACCGGGCGGGCCCAGCTGCCGAGCAACAACTGGCTCACCAACCAGCTGACCGCCAACATGAACATCAACAACAACTGCAACGCCTTCTGGAACGGCTCGACGGTGAATTTCTACCGTTCCGGCGGCGGCTGCGCCAACACCGGTGAGATCGCCGGTGTGTTCGTGCACGAGTGGGGCCACGGCATGGACGCCAACGATGTCAACGGCGGCATCGCCAGCCCTTCGGGGGAAGGCATCGCCGACATCTACACCGCCCTGCGCCTGAACGATTCCTGCATCGGCCGCAACTTCCTGTCGAGCCCCTGCTCGGGCAACGGTGATCCCTGCATCACCTGCACCGGCGTGCGCGACATCGACTACCTGCAGCGGCAGTCGGGCAACCCCCACGATTACAGCTGGTCGAACGCCAATTGCGGCGGCAGCGTGCACTGCGTGGGCGGCGTGTACTCCGAGGCGGTGTGGTCGCTTTGGAAGCGCATCCTGCCGGCGGCTCCGTACAACATGGACCCGAACACGGCCCACGAGCTGGTGACCCGCCTGACCTACATCGGCGCCGGCGCCACCAGCACCTGGTTCTCCGGCGGCCCGCCGAACGGCGGCTGCTCCGGTAGCAGCGGTTACATGAACTACCTGGCGGCCGACGACGACGACGGCAACCTGAACAACGGCACGCCGCACATGCAGGCCATCTTCCGGGCCTTCGACGACCAGGAGATCGCCTGTGGCTCGCCGACCGTGCAGGACTCCGGCTGCTCCGGCACTCCGACGGTGCGTCCCAACGTGACCGCGACCCCCGGCGACAACCAGGTCGCCCTGAGCTGGGGCTCGGTCTCCGGCGCTACCGAGTACCAGGTGTTCCGGGCCGAGGGCATCTTCGCCTGCGACTTCGGCAAGGTGAAGGTCGCCGAGACCACCGGTACCTCGTTTACCGACACGAACCTGCAGAACGGCCGCGACTACTCGTATGTCGTGATTCCGATCGGCGGCAACGACAGCTGCATGGGTCCGGCCTCCACCTGCGATACGGTGCAGCCGGCCGGTGTTCCGCCGGTGCCGGACTTCTCGGTTTCGTGCTCGCCTTCGAGCCTGAGCCAGCAGCCCGGTGGTAGCAGCACCTCCATCTGCACGGTGGAAGCGCTCAACGGCTACAGCGGCACGGTGAATCTGTCGTGCTCGGGCAATCCGTCGGGTGTGAGCTGCTCCTTCTCGCCGAGCTCGGTGAGCCCCACGGGCAACAGCACTTTGACCGTCACCTCGACCTCGGGACAGGCGACGGGCAACTTCAGCTTCGACGTCGTCGGAAACGATGGCACCGACACCCGGACCGACGAGATCACGCTGGCGGTGTTGCCGGAAGGTGCCTGCCTGCACGAGGTGGACTTCGAGTCCGGAGCCGGTGGTTGGACGAACGGTGCCGACACCTGCTCGACCGGTTCGTTCGTGGTCGGCGTGCCCGACGCCACGGCCTGGCAGGTCGGCGGCGGTAACCCGGGCAACGCGTTCTTCACCGCACCCAACCCGGGTGGTATCGGTACCAACGATGTCGACGGCGGCACCTGCGAGGCGCTCTCGCCGGTGGTCAACGCCAGCAGCCAGGCGGCGGTCGAGGTCTCCCTCGACTACTTCCACGGCCAGCGGGATGCCGGTGACGACGCCAACGACGGTTTCACCATCGAGGTGCTGAACAACGGCAGCGTGGTCGACACCCTGGTGGCGATCGGCGATGTGACCAACAACCCGGCGTGGACCAATGTCTCGACCACCGTCAACAACCCCGGCAACATCCAGGTCCGCGTGCGGGCGACGGATGCGGCGGGCCCCGGCGACATCGTCGAGGGTGGGGTCGACAACATCTCCGTCTGCCCGGCGGTCGCCCAGACCTGCACGGTCGACGAAGACTTCGAGAACGGCTCGGCGGGCTGGGTCAACGATGCGGCCTCGACCTGCACCACCGGTGCCTACGTCACGGGTAATCCCACCAACGCCACGAACGGTTTCCAGATCGTGGGCTCGAACTCGGGCGTGAGCTCGATCTTCACCGCCACCAACAGCAGCGCCGGTGTCAACGATGTCGACGGCGGCAACTGCATCCTCAGCTCGCCGACGTGGGCCGTGGGCAGCAACTCGACCCTCTCGGTCTGGTACTGGCACGGGCAGCGGGATGCCGGTGACGACGCCAATGGCGACTTCTTCCGGCTCGAGTACTCCACGGACGGCGGCTCGACCTGGAGCACCCTGGCGTCCAACGGCGACTCCACCTCGAACCCGGCGTGGACCAATGCCACGGCGCAGATCGCGAGTGGCTCCAACGTGGAGCTGCGGGTCCAGTGCTCCGACGGCGCCGGTCCCGGCGACCTGGTGGAGTGTGGTATCGACGACGTGTCGATCTGCAGCAACTGATCGCGAGTCGTGATCCCGAGGCTCGGCAGGACCCCTGCCGAGCCTCCTTCGAAGGGTGTGGGGAACGAATCTCCACACCCTTTTTTCCGTTTGGGCCACACGCTTCGGCCCGCCTCTACCGAATTGAGCGATTTCTCTGAATTCTCAGATCTGGACCCACAGATTCTCAACAGTGAGTCGATCGTGTCTCGGGCCGCCGCTGCCATCGAGGGGGTGGAAAGGGTCTAAATGTATGTGCCAGATAGATTTACCGATCCTTTACCAAAGTGCCTTCCGCGAGATCCGGGCCTGGTCTCGAACTTGCACGTTCCATGGGCACGCAGTTGCTATTGGATCGCAGGCTGACGCCGAGCCTGTATTTTTTCGTCCGGCCCGCCTCAGCTCTCCGATCCGTGGAAATTTGTCGTTTCGTGCTTCCGTGGCTCTGTGGCCAGGGGAAGCGACGAGCCTTGCAGTGGGCTCCTGCCTTCTCTTTCGGAAGGAAGAGCTCGCCACACCCCGCCGGCCGTGTGGATTGCCGGCGGATTTCGGAGACGTCCACAACACCCGAGGAAAGCCGTATGTTTCGATGTTCTCGTCTATTGTTGCTTCTGTCCGTCCTATGTCTGGGCGTAGCCACCCTGCAGGTGGCAGCGTTCGTCGAACCGAAGAGTGAAGAGAAGGCCGCGGGGAGCCTGGAGAGCCTGGAGTTCTCCAAGAGCGACCTGGACATTCCCGATCTTCCCCTCGCGACCCTGGAGCAGCTGCCCAGCGCGGCGGCGTCCGAGGCCAACCGTGACCTGATCCGGATGGGGATCCAGCCGGGCTCGGCCTTCGTCGACCCCCTCAGCGGTCGTTTCGAGACCCTGCTGCCGTCGCACACCCTGCTGTCCGCCCGTACCCCGGCGGGGCAGGATTCCGACGAGCGGGCCGCCCATGCCCGGGCCGCCTTTCGGAGCTTCCTGGAAGCCCACCAACAGGAGCTGCGGATCGATCCCGCCGAGCTCGCCCCGGCGCGGACCGCGGTGCACAGCGACGGCACCATCGTGCAGCTCCAGCTCGATCGAATGATCGGCGACGTGCCGGTGCGCGGCAGCTTCATCAGCGCGGTGATCAATCACGGCAAGCTGAACCTCATGAGCACCTACCGCTGGGCCGATGTCGACGTCTCGACCGTGCCCAGGATCAGCCACGGGCAGGCGTCGCGGATCGCCGCGGACCACGTGGCCCCGAACCGGATCGACGGCTCCTGGAACAAGGATCACCTGGTCCTGCTCCCGACCCACAACGCGCTCGGCGCGGACGTCTTCGGTCGCGGCTACAGCCATCGCCTGGTGTGGGCGCTGCACCCGAGCTTCTCCGACAGCCACGGCAGCTGGGAGGTATTGGTCGACGCTCATACCGGTGAGGTGGTCTCCTTCGAGGACACCAACCACTACGCCGAGGCCAAGGGTGGCGTGTTCCCGGTGACCAACGACGGCGTGGTGCCCGACGGCGTGGAGCAGCCGGGCTGGCCGATGCCGTGGATGACGGTTTCCACCGGCAGCGGCAGCGTGACCTCCGATACCGGCGGTAACTTCGCGGGCAGCGGTTCCTTCACCGCCAGCCTCACCGGCCAGTTCGTACGCATGAACGACAACTGCGGCGCCAGCAGCCTGACCCAGTCCGGCGGGCTCGACTTCGGCATTTCCGGCGGTACCGATTGCACCACGCCTGGATTCGGCGGCGCGGGCAACACCCACTCCTCGCGCTCGGGCTTCTACGAGCTCAACCGCATCAAGGAGACCGGGCGGGCCCAGCTGCCGAGCAACAACTGGCTCACCAACCAGCTGACCGCCAACATGAACATCAACAACAACTGCAACGCCTTCTGGAACGGCTCGACGGTGAATTTCTACCGTTCCGGCGGCGGCTGCGCCAACACCGGTGAGATCGCCGGTGTGTTCGTGCACGAGTGGGGCCACGGCATGGACGCCAACGATGTCAACGGCGGCATCGCCAGCCCTTCGGGGGAAGGCATCGCCGACATCTACACCGCCCTGCGCCTGAACGATTCCTGCATCGGCCGCAACTTCCTGTCGAGCCCCTGCTCGGGCAACGGTGATCCCTGCATCACCTGCACCGGCGTGCGCGACATCGACTACCTGCAGCGGCAGTCGGGCAACCCCCACGATTACAGCTGGTCGAACGCCAATTGCGGCGGCAGCGTGCACTGCGTGGGCGGCGTGTACTCCGAGGCGGTGTGGTCGCTTTGGAAGCGCATCCTGCCGGCGGCTCCGTACAACATGGACCCGAACACGGCCCACGAGCTGGTGACCCGCCTGACCTACATCGGCGCCGGCGCCACCAGCACCTGGTTCTCCGGCGGCCCGCCGAACGGCGGCTGCTCCGGTAGCAGCGGTTACATGAACTACCTGGCGGCCGACGACGACGATGGCAACCTGAACAACGGCACGCCGCACATGCAGGCCATCTTCCAGGCCTTCGACGACCAGGAAATCGCCTGTGGCACGCCCACGGTGCAGGACTCCGGCTGCGCGGGAACGCCCACCGCGGCTCCGAACGTCAATGCGACGTCCGGCAACAACCAGGTCTCGCTCAGCTGGAACAATGTTTCCGGCGCCACCGAGTACCAGGTGTTCCGGGCCGAGGGAATCTTCGCCTGCGACTTCGGCAAGGTGAAGGTGGCCGAGACCACCGGTACCTCGTTTACCGACACGAACCTGCAGAACGGCCGCGACTACTCCTACGTCGTGATTCCGATCGGCGGCAACGACAGCTGCATGGGTCCGGCCTCGGCCTGCGACACCGTCCAGCCGGCCAGCGCTCCCGACTTCAACGTCTCCTGCTCGCCGTCGAGCTTGAGCATCGAGCAGGGCCAGAACGACACCGCCACCTGTACCGTCACGGCCGTGGCCGGTTACAGCGGCACGGTGAATCTCTCTTGCTCGGGGAATCCGGCAGGCATCGGCTGCTCGTTCTCGCCGAGCTCCGTGAGCCCGACCGCCAACAGCACGTTGACGGTTGCGGTGAGCCTGGGCCAGGCCGTGGGTTCGTTCAACTTCGATGTGGTGGGCGACGACGGTTCCGTGACCCGCACCGCTCCGGTGAGTGTCTCGGTGACCCCGGAAGGGCAGAACGGCCCGCAGAACGCTGTGTACGACTCCGGGCTCGGCGCGCCGCGCTGTTCCGTGGTCGGTAGCTCCTGCGACTCGACCACCCTGCTCGACAGTCGCTCGGCGAGCCTCAGCCCGCCGGAGCCGAATGCGTCCAACACGCTCGACACCTGTGCCGACGGTACGGCTGGCACCTACCACAGCGACGAGTCGAACGACCGCATCGTGGTGTCGACCCTCGACGGGTTCGATTTCACCGAAGGCGCCACCGTTCAGATCGACGCCACCGTCTGGGCCTGGAACACGGGCACGGCCGACAGCCTCGATCTCTACTACGCCGCCGACGCCAACAACCCGTCGTGGACTTACATCACGACCTTGAGCCCCAACGGCGGTGGCGGGCAGACCCTGTCGGCCCAGTACACGCTGCCGGCGGGTAGCCTGCAGGCGGTGCGTGCGAACTTCCGCTACCAGGGCAGCGTGAGCTCTTGCTCGGGCGGCACCTACGACGACGCCGACGACCTCGTGTTCGCGGTCGGTGGCGGCGGTCCGGAGTGTACGGTGGATGCCGACTGCAGCAACGGTCTGTTCTGCGACGGTACCGAGACCTGCAACGCCGGATCCTGCCAGGCGGGCACGGCGCCCAACTGCGACGACGGCGTGAGCTGCACGGTGGACTCCTGCAACGAGGGCACCGACTCCTGCGACAACGGGCCCGACAACAGCCTGTGTGACAACGGCCTGTTCTGCGACGGCTCGGAGACCTGCAACGCGGTGCTCGGTTGCCAGGCGGGCACGGCGCCCAACTGCGACGACGGCGTGGGCTGCACGGTGGACTCCTGCAACGAGGGCACCGACTCCTGCGACAACGGGCCCGA
>CAZMEL010000085.1:11670-26146 GCA_964565225.1 uncultured Thermoanaerobaculia bacterium
CTGCACGGTGGACTCCTGCAACGAGGGCACCGACTCCTGCGACAACGGGCCCGACGACAGCCTGTGTGACAACGGTCTGTTCTGCGACGGCTCGGAGACCTGCAACCTGACCCTCGGTTGCCAGGCCGGTAGTGATCCTTGCCCCGGCGGTACCTGCAACGAGACCACCGATATCTGCGAAGGCGGTACCTGCCTGCACGACGTGGACTTCGAGTCCGGCGCGGGCGGCTGGACGGGCGGTGCGAACACCTGCACCACCGGTGCTTTCGTGGTCGGTGTGCCCGACGCCACGGCCTGGCAGGTCGGCGGCGGCAACCCGGGCAGCGCGTTCTTCACCGCGCCCAACCCGGGTGGCATCGGCAGCAACGATGTCGATGGTGGTACCTGTGAAGCGCTCTCGCCGTCGGTGAACGCCACCGGCCAGGCAGCGGTCGAGGTCTCCCTCGACTACTTCCACGGCCAGCGCGATGCCGGCGACGACGCTGGCGATGGTTTCACCATCGAGGTGCTGAACAACGGCAGCGTGGTCGACACCCTGGTGTCGATCGGCGACGTGACCAACAACGCGGCGTGGACCAACGTCTCGACCACGGTCAACAACCCCGGCAACATCCAGGTCCGCGTGCGGGCCACGGATGCGGCGGGCCCCGGCGACATCGTCGAGGGTGGTATCGACAACGTCTCCGTCTGTCCGGCCACGCCTTCGGTGTGTACGGTCGACGACGACTTCGAGAACGGCACCGCGGGTTGGGACAATGATCCGGCCTCGACCTGTGCCACCGGTGCCTACATCGAGGGCAACCCGACCAATCCGGGTGGTGGCGTCCAGATCGTGGGCTCGCACTCCGGTGTGACCTCGATCTTCACCGCCAGCAATACCGCGGCCGGCACCAACGATGTCGACGGTGGCAACTGCATCCTCAGCTCCCCGAGCTGGGCGGTGGGCAGCGCCTCGACCCTATCGGTCTGGTACTGGCACGGTCAGCGCGACGCCGCCGACGACGCCACGGGTGATTTCTTCCGGCTCGAGTACTCCACCGACGGAGGCTCCAGCTGGAACACCCTGGCATCCAACGGCGACTCCGCCTCGACCCCGGTCTGGACCAACGCCACCGCGGCGATTCCCGCCGGCTCCAACGTGGAGCTGCGGGTCCAGTGCTCCGACGGCGCCGGTGCCGGCGACCTGGTGGAGTGTGGCATCGACGACGTGTCGATCTGCCAGTAGCGGTCAGAAGCTCCGGCGAGGGTGCGCCTTCGTCGGAGCTGCTGCATCGATAGAAAGAAGGGCGACGAGCCTCGGCTCGTCGCCCTTTCTCTTTGCGGTTACTCGAGGGGGAGTTGGAAGGGGATTCTGAGTCGGAGGTGGGCAGGGGTCTCGACGAGGGAAGGGGGCGGCGAGCAGAGTGGTGGATCGCGAAGGTGCTCGCCGCCCGGTGGGTGGAATGGGATCAGGAGATCGAGATCTCGCCGTTCCTGATCTTGGCTCTCCGACCGTTGAAGAGTGTCAGCTCGAAGCCATCGAAGGCTTCGTTGTAGGTGCGGCTGTAGTCGATCAGGACTCCCAGGGCCTGTTGCTCGCCGATGAAGTTGCCGCGACCATCGGAGCGCCAATGCATGCCGGCGCCGTCGCGTCCGTGGGTGATGTTGCCCACCAGCTTGTTGAGCTCGTTGCCGACGGTCAGGGGAGCGCCGGTCCACGGCACGAGCTGGGTGCCCTGGGCATTGGCCATGACGGGATTGGGGAAAACGAAGTCTTCGTTGAACCAGGCCTTGAGAATCGTCGCCGCGGCCGCCACGAATGTGGAGTGTCCACCCGGGTAGGCGGGATGGGCCGGTGAGCCTTCCGGGTAGCCCATGGGCAGCAGGCCATCGTTGTCCGAGTTACCGGTCTCGTTGGCGGCGATGATTCGGTCGAGAGCTTCGGAGTCGAAGATCTCCTGGTCGATATCGTAAGAGCGCAGGCCGCGGAGGTTCAGGTTGATCCGGCCGCCATAAGCCTCGGGGCGCAAGCGGCGATGGGCCAGCCACTTCTGGTACCAGGCGCCGGTCAGGCCGAGGCGTGGACCATGGGTCACGAGGTGGGTGATGTCGGCCGGACCGAAGCTGGCGAAACCCTGCTGTGTGGTGCTCGCCGTTCGCAGGTACGGATTGTTCGGGGCCAGTGCGTCCTCACCGAAGGAGAGCAGGATGAAAGCGCTGTAGAGACCGGACTGGATGGGGAAGTCCACGTGCACGAACTCGGCCAGGGCGCGCATGCTGGAGATGAATCGCCTCTGGCCCGAGAAGGTGGTCAGTTCGGTGGGAGCTCCGCCGCGCTGGATCCGCAGCCACTCGTCGTAGTCGGTCATGAAGTCGTTGACGCCGCCGGGGGTCGGGCGATCGTAGCGACCATCGAACTGCAGGCGGCCGAAGTCGAAGGGCTGCAGCAGAAATTGACTGACGAAAGGGCCGGTCTCCGCACCCGGTAGAGTGCCGCGGAAGATCGTCTCGGGAGTGACGGAACCACCATCGTTGGGAAAGATGTCGGATCGCGAGAAGGCATTGAGATCCGACGCCGCGCGGCCGATCAGCGACGAGCTCGAGTAGTTGATGAACGGCACGTCACGGGTGAGCGCATACCAGTAGAGCTCTCCCATCTCGGCTGCGGTTTCGGCGCTGGCGAAGGTCGGTGCCGGCTTCATGCGTGGATCGTTGCCGTCGTAGCCGAACATCTCGTAGGCATAGGCGGCCTGCGGGCTCACCAGGCGAACACGATCCGGGTCGTTCTGCCGCCCGACGGGAATGTTCTCGAAGTCGGCCGGAGCGCCACTTTCCAGGGCGTTCAAATAGGCGTTGTACGAGTTGTTGTTCACCTCGCCGAAGGCATTGTGCCTGAGGGTCTTCGTGAAGCTGCCCCGAAAATCGGCGTAGAGACCCTCGTCGCCGTTCACCGGTTGCACATCGGGGCCGCTGCCCGGAGGATTGAGGTAGAAAGCCGCGGCGTCGGAGCGCATGTCGAACGCGAGGGCTCGGCGGTCGGCACGGCTCAGACCAAAGACCGGATGTTGACCCGATCCTCCGGCGGCCCAGGCGGCGGAGGGGAAGAGGGAGCCGACGCCGGCCAGCGCGGCGGCGCTGGCACCCGCGAAGAGAACGTCCCTCCGTGAAACGCCGGAGTCGCTGGTGGAGCCGGACCGATGCGAAGACTCGGTAGCTGCTTCGTGTCGCTGGTCTTTCATGGTTTTCTCCTTGAATCGAAAAGAATCCCTCCGGATGGATACACGAGTCCCAATTGGATGACGTCATCCAAGAGGTTCGAGAAGCCCTGCACTCAAAAGTTATTCTATTTGTATAAGCTGATGCGATTGTCTAACAAAGAGGTTGACTTTGTCAAGAATTGGACACGATCCAAGGATTGCGGAGCTGAATCGTCGCGAATTGGCGCAGAGTGCACAGGAATCAGAAATAATGTAGAATGTACGGATTCGCTTGACATTCAATTTGTGCATTCCCTGTGGGAGGAGCAATGCCTCGATCTCCTGCTGCCTGCGATGGAGCGGGAGATGCCTCGACGCGAGAACGGTTTGTGAAAGGAGTCAGCCATGCAAGTCGTGAAAACCGCATTCCTCCTGGTCTGTCTGATCCTCGTTCCGGCGAGTCTCTTTGCCGCTGACAAGGAGCCTTCTCGAGAGGTGCCCGAGGCCTCGGCGCAGGAGCTGGAGCAAGAGGTTGCTCCGAAGAAAGAGGAAGCCGAGGCGATCGAATTCCAACCCTTCGAGAGTGCATCGGACTACTGGCTGGCAGGATACGAGGAAAAAGACGGAGCCACGCAGTCCTGGGTCTGGGGCTCCTGCACGCAGACCTGCGCGCCTTGCCGCCGAAACAGCGATTGTCCGCCAATGGGGCCGTTGAATCAGAAGTGCTGGCCGTTCTGCCCCTGAGCAGCTGAGGTCCAGGACGTCCTGGCGAACCCTCGTCGCTCCCGCGGTAGCCATGGCTCCGCCGGGAGCGGTTCTGTTTCGGGCTCAGTGGCTCCGAACGGAATCGAGCGCCGAAGCGGCCGCGACGAGAGCCCTGGCCGACCGTTCCAGGCGTTCCGCGAGCCCGAGATCCGTGAGCGATCCATCGTCACCGAAGGCCTGGTGGGCGGCGCTTACCGAAACGTCCCCGGGAACCACGAGAGTTCCGAGGCCATGCAAGATGGTGCGCACGTGCACCAACCCGCGGATTCCGCCGAGTCGTCCGGGCGAAGCGCTGAGCAGAGCGGCGGCCTTCCCCTGGAACACGGCGCCCGTTCCCTCGCCGTCCTGAGGCCGCGAGGCCCAGTCGATGGTGTTCTTGAGCAGGGGCGTGATCGAGCCGTTGTACTCCGGGCAGGCGATCATCCATCCTTCGTTCTCCCGGAGCAGAGCACGAAACCGCCCCGCCGCTTCGGGAATTCCCTCCGTCGATTCGAGGTCGCCGTCGTAGAGCGGCATCACGAATTCCGCCAGGTCGGCAAACGTCACCTCGGCGCCCGTCGAACGTGCCGCCTCGGCCCCCGCCCGGGCGAGCTTCTTGTTGAAGGAGTCCTTGCGGGCGCTGCCGGCGAAGACCAGGATTCGAGTCATGGATTCTGCCTCTTTTGTTGATCGGTTCCTCAAAGACTCGGTGATCGTCTGATCGTTCCTCGAGTCCCGGCAAGTCTACCGGTAGTCAGCTCTGGAGCCGCTTTGAGGAACCTATGTGTCGAGAACATCGGCTAATAGTCGGGCTTTCGTTCTGAAGTTGACCACCGAGTCGAGGATCGGTACCCTTTCGAGGGGAAGTGGCGAGATGATTGGTGTTGATCGAGGCGTCAGAGCTCACCGATAGGCACTCGATCAACTCAACCCGGTAGGGAGAAGACATGCGAAAAATTCTGTGGCCGCGTTCTCTTCCTGAAGGCGTAATCGTTCTGGGGAGCTCGCTCGTATTCGCAAGCACGACTCTCGCTGCGACGGGAGTTCCCGAGCTGCTGTTTCACGATGCCTTTCCAGAATATCCTATCTGGGTTTCTGCGGAGTCTGCCTTGAAGTTGGACGGGCAGCCTGATGAGGCTCTGTTCGATGAGGGGTACAGAAACTCAATTGCTCAACTGATCTCGTCGGCGAAAGAAGGTGAGTGTGTACAGCTCATGGCGTCGATTTCTGAGCCGGTTTCTGTCAATGGAGCCGCAGCTTCAAGGGCTACTCTATCCTCTGCACTGTTGACAACAGATTGGGTTTTCTTGGGGAAAGTGGTCGATCGGTCGAGCGGTTTTCGAGGTGGGCAAGCCGGCACCATGATGGAGGTCGAGCCGGTCGAGTCTCTCAAAGGCACTGGGACTGGCTTCGAATCTCACTTTATCTATCACCCCGCTGCTCGGTTCAACTTGGGTTCGACAGAGATCTGCAGGACCGCCTGGCAATACGCGAAGCTACCTCAGCTCGGAGACGAGGTCTTGGTACTGGTGAACCTCTGGAGTCGCAATACCGGGCGGTTGCTATGGGTTGGCGAAGATAGCGGAATGATCTCTTTCGAGTCTGGAGGAGGTATCAGCTTCCCTTGGGTCTACATTGAAGCAGATCCAGAGATTGAAGAGTTGAGAGCGGATGAGTTTCTCCGATGGGCCCGAGCCATTTGGTGAAGCACCCCTGAGAATTTGGCTCGACCAGAACAGAGACGGAATCTCGGACCCATGGGAGCACTTCTCTCTTTCGGATCTGGGAGTGATTGGATTGTCGACCGATTTCAAGAAGAGCGATTACGTTGATCGACACGGAAACCGCTACCCGTTTGTCAGTACCTCATGGATGGATATCGGAGGTCGGGAATTACAGCCCACTGAGACGGTGGATGTGTTCTTTGTAGTAGGGGGCGAGCGGTGATTGTTTTGCAAGGTACCCTTGACAAGCCGGCAGAGGATCCCGCATGATCTAGTCATGTTCGCTCCGACCTCTACCGCCGTCGCGACTCGAAAGCGGAAGCACAGCACCAAGACGAATGCTGTGCGCGGAAGAGGTCTGTTCGCCGAGTAGCCGAGAGAATCATCGGCCCCTGACTCGAAACCCGCGACGGTGCATCCGGAGCGGGTTTTGTGGTTTCTGGGAGCAGTGTCGCGGATTTCTGGCCAGCGGGCCAGGAACCTGGAGGACCGCTCCCATGTTCGGTGCCAGTGCCAGTGCCGGTGAGCCGGCAGCCACAGACGACCCCTCGCGATCTCTGCCGCCTTCCCTCGACGGGTTGGGTGGAGATTTCTTTTCCCCTCGTGC
Organism: uncultured Thermoanaerobaculia bacterium; assembly: GCA_964565225.1. Lineage (GTDB taxonomy): Bacteria > Acidobacteriota > Thermoanaerobaculia > Multivoradales > J023 > CAZMEL01. The sequence goes on from CAZMEL010000085.1 coordinate 17,922, forward strand.
AACCCCCCGACGCCCCTCGCGGGTCCCGAGTTTGGGCGGCTCTTCGGTGGGCGACGCCTCGGCTCTGCTGGCCGCGGCTCGGGTCGTGGCCCGAGCCTTGGAGGTGTCACCATGACCCTCTTCGCCTTTTCCCCCGAATCCTGCCGTCGCCTGGCCGAGGAGCTGGGCACGCCGTCGTTCGTCTACCGCGCCTCGCGGTTTCGCGACCGCTACCAGCTGCTGCGGGCCGCCCTGCCCGATCGGGTTCGGATCGCCTATGCGGTGAAGGCCAATCCGGGAGCCGGTTTCCTGGCTGCGGCCCACGAGCTCGGGCTCTCCCTCGACTGTGCCTCCCAGGGGGAGCTCACCCGAGCCCTGGCCGCCGGCTTTACCGGGAGCCGGCTCTTCTTCGCCGGCCCCGGCAAACGAGCGGAGGAGATTCGTTCGGTCCTCGAGCTGGGGGCACGTCTACAGGCAGAGGGGATGGAAGACCTGCGGCGAGCAGAAGAGATCGCCATCGGGTTGGGGCTCCAGGAGGTAGTGGTGAACCTGCGGGTGCAGCCGGCGGAGGTGGCGGGGGAGGGCGGGCTTCTCGGAGGCAGCGGCCCGACGGCCTTCGGGGTCGATGAAGAAGATCTCGGCGAGGTGCTCGCCGCGGCCCGGCGGCTGCGCCGGGTGCGGATCGGTGGTCTACACGGATGTGCGGCGAGCAACGAACGCGATGCCGACCGTCTGCTGGCGGTTCACCGCCGGATCTTCGCCATCGGCCAGCGCCTGCAGCGAGCTCTCGGGCGCCCGCTCGAGCAGATCGATCTCGGGGGCGGGCTGGGAGTGCCCTACGGGCCGAAGGAGAGCCCTCTCGATCTCACCCGGCTGGGCCGCGGGCTCGAACGGATCCTGGCAGGGAATCCCTGGTTCGTTGGCGAGGTGATCCTGGAGCCGGGCCGCTTCCTCGCCGCCGCGTGTGGGGTCTACCTCTCCAGGGTGTTGCGGGTCGAACAGAGCCGGGGAGAACGGTTCTTGATCCTCGAAGGGGGGATCCATCATCTCCTGCGTCCCCCGCTCACCGGTCAGCCGTTTCCCGTGTATGCCATCGGCGGCCTCGGCGAGCCGTTTCCGGCGGTGCTGGCGGGGCCTCTGTGCACGGCCCTGGATCGCCTCGGGAGGGTCGATGTGCCGGCCCTCGAGCCCGGTGACCTCCTGGCCTTCGGAATGACCGGCGCCTACGCCGCGACGGAAGCCATGGGGCGGTTTCTCGACCACCCTCCGCCGCGGGAAGTCTGGCTCGAAGAGCAGGCCCTGGAAGAGAGGGAATTCGTGGCATTCGGGCCTTCGAACGCTCTTCTCGCACAACCGGCGGCAAGATAGGATCGCTCCCGTCGAATCGCATCGAACGAAGAACTTTGCCCAGAGGAGTGAAAATGGCGACTGTCGATCTCTATTATTACCGACCCAGCTGAAAGAGCTGTGAACGCACCCGTGCGGTGCTGGAGAGCCACGACGCGGCCGTGGCGGAAGAAAGAAACAGCCGCAAGCAGCCCTTCGAAGATCCCGAGGTCGAGCAGATGTTGGGCGAGGTCGACCGGGTGTTGGTCGCTCGCGGCAAGAAGGTCCGGGAGCTGGCCGCGGGGGAAGCCGAGACCGGTGACCTCAAAGGGCCGACGGGGAACTATCGGGCGCCGATGCTGCGGGTGGGCAAGAGTCTTCTCGTGGGTTTCCATCCCGACTCTCTCGAAGGTCTTCTCGCCGGCTGAGCCTGCACTCGCCCCGTGGGTCGGGAGCCTCGGTGTGTGGAGCTCCCGGCTCACATCTCGCCGCCCCGGGCCTCGGCGGCAGTGGTACCATTTCTCGATGGGTTTCCGCGTCCGCAAGACACCCTCCGAAGACCGAGGCCGGCGACCGGGTGGTCGTCGGGCTCTCGGGCAGGGAGCGGCTCTCGCCCTCGCCGTGCTCCTCGGTGGGTCCGCGATGGGGGCGGCGCCGGAAACCGACCCTCCGACCTTGGTCGTCGGGGTCCAGGAAACGGACTTCTTTCCCTACTTTCGCCCCGGAGATGATGCTGCGCCGGAGGGATACTTCCGGGACCTGCTCGAGGCGTTCGCCGCGGATCGGGGTTTCCGGTTGGAGCTGGTGGTGCTCCCCATACGGCGCATGTTCCTGGGGTCGTTCGGTGAAGAGATCGACCTCTTCATTCCCGACAACCCGCACTGGTCGGTGGAGTCGAAGCAGGGGCGCGAGCTCTACTACAGTCGAACGGTCACCACAGCCCTTGATGGTTTTGCCGTCCTGCCCGGGCGTGAGCACCAGCGGCCCGGCCCCGAGCTCACCCACGTGGGGACCATGTTGGGGTTCACCATCGACCCCGTGCTCCCCCGTGCGGCGCGGGAGATGCTGCTGATCGAACGTGCCTCCCAGTTCGAGAGTCTGTTTCGGGCGTTGCTCCTCGGACGGATCGATGCGGTGTATTGCAACGTGGCCGTGGCTCACCGTGCGTTGGCGAGCCTCGGCCGAGATCCCGGCTCGGTTTCTTGGAGTCGAACCCTTCCACGCTTCAAGTCTTCCTTTCATGTCAGCTCCAGGCATCGAGACCTGATCCGGGAGCTCGACGACTGGATGGCGGAGAACGAAGCTTTGGTGACCTCGCTCAAAGACCGGTTCGGAATCCTCTCGGCGGAGTCGACCCCCTGGGGAGAGCCTTCCGGCGGAGGGTGAGAGCAGGAGCACACCTCCAGGAAGATCCACATTCCGGTCGGATCCTCAGGAGTCTCGGGTCGGGGTCGAGGATTCTACGGGCAGGGTGAAGAAGAACGTGGATCCCCGGCCCAGGCCTTCGGACTCGACCCAGATCCTGCCGCCGTGGGTCTCGACGATCCGCTTGACCAGAGTCAGCCCGATTCCGGTGCCCTCGGAGCTCTCGGGGTTCAGGCGTTCGAAGATCTCGAAGATCTTGTGATGGAAACGTGGCTCGATCCCGAGGCCCCGGTCTCGGACGAAGATCACCAGCTCCCCGGGCTGCCGCTGCCAGCCGAGCTCGACCTCCGGCGGCGAGCCCGGAGGGTGGTGGCTGACGGCATTCTCCAGGAGATGCCGGAGCACTTCCTGTAGACGATCGATATCTCCCTCGACCTCGGGGAAGTCCTCTGCGACTCGGACCCGGGCCGAGCGCTTGTCGAGGATCGGCGCCAGGAACCGTAGCGTTTCCTCGATCAGATCGACCAGGCTCACCCGTTCGAAACGCAGGCTCTGCATACCGATTCGCGACAGCTCGAAGAGCTCGTCGAGCAGGCGCCGGAGGCGGCTGGCGGCGCGGTCCATGTGTGCGATGTCCTGCTCGAGGCGTTCGATCCGGCCGGCCTCGAGGTCTCGCTGCATGAGCCCCAGGAAGTTCTTGATGGTGACCAGAGGATTCTTGAGATCGTGGGAGATGGTGTAGTTGAAACGCGCCATTTCCGCGTTCTTCTCTTCCAGGTCGGCGATCAGCTGTTGCTTCTCTTCTTCCGCGCTGCGCAAGACCGCCAGGTCCAGAGCGAGCCGCCTGCGCATCTCTTCCAGATCCTCTGCCAGGCGATCGAGCTCGTCTTCGCGGTGGTGCAGGCTGCGTTCCAGGACCAGGGGCTCGTCGAGCTGATTGAGGCTGAGTCGCCGGGCATGGGCGCCCAGGGAGAGGAGAGGGCGGGTGACCAGGGCCTGGACCACGAAGAGGATGAAGGTCGAGGTGGCGAAGGTCTTGATCGCCTGGATGCCGAGGATGATCAGGATCTTGTCCCGCAGCCGCTGGTAGATGCCCTCGGTGCTCACCACCACGGTGAGAGTGCCGAGATCTACGTCCTGGCGACGGTGCTCACGGACCAGGGAGTAGGTGCGTTCGGTGAAGTGCTCGGTGCCTCGGGAGCCGAAGGCCAGGGGCGCGGTGCCATCGGCGGTTCGGAGCTCCACGAAGAGCACCTCCTTGAGCCCGAGAATGCCATTGAGCTGTGCCCGGGTCTGGTGGTCGTCGAGCAGCCACTGGCTGGCGATCAGACCTTGGAGATGACTCTCTTCGATCTGCTGCAGGAGATCGTTCAGGCTCCGGATCTCTGTTCGTAGCTCCCAGTAGAGCTGAATGCCCGTCCCGAGCAGGGTGAAGACCGAGCTCACCGCCAGGATGTAGAGCAAGAGCCGAAAGCGGAGGCGATGCTCTCGCAAGTGTCGGCGCAGCCGCGAGAGCACGCCGCGTGCGATGGGTGGAGTTTCGAGGGTGGCTCGAGATTGTGGTCGATTCGATGGCATGTTGAGCGGTTGCCGTAGCCGCGGCCTCGGAGGCTCGTGATGCCGTCAAGAAGCCACATTCGGGAGCGCCTGTCAAGCGATCGACCCAAAAGCCCGGCAGAGCGCGTTCATTTCGGACCGATCTCCTGCGCGAGGGGCTTGACAGCGCCTAGTGTATAGAGTGTACTAGTAATCATGTTACAGAGGGTACACCGCAGAGTCATTGCTCCTCAGGACCGCCCCGCCTCGCAGCCTCACGATTCGAGGAGCCTTCGTTGATCGAGGTGGTCACAGGAGATTCGCGACCGATCTTCCGCCAGATCGTCGATGGGCTGCGGATGAAGATCGCCACCGGCGAGCTCCCGCCCGGGACTCGCCTGCCGAGCGTACGGGGCCTCGCTCTCCAGCTCACCGTCAATTTCAACACCGTGGCCAAGGCCTATGGCGAGCTGACCAGCGAGGGCCTGATCGAGTCCCGCAAGGGTGTAGGGGTCTTCGTCAGCCCTCCGCGGCAGCGGCTCAGCGAAGAAGAGCGAGAGCGGCGCCTCGGCGAGGCATTGCAACATTTCACCAGCGCGGTGGCGTCTCTCGGTTTTTCTCCCGACGAGCTCCTGCAGCGAGCGGCCGAGGCTCTCGAGCCTCTGCGGCGAGGCCCTGCCGACAACGAATGAGGACGAGCAAGATGTCCGAGCCTGCCATCGAAACCCGGGGGCTTTCGAAGTCCTTCGGAAACAAACCCGCCCTTCGCGACCTCACCCTGCAGATTCCCCGAGGAGGAGTGCACGCGGTCATCGGAAGCAACGGCGCCGGCAAATCGACCCTGTTTCGAATCCTGCTCGGGCTCCTCGGCCCGACCCGGGGCCGCAGTCGGGTCCTGGGATTCGACAGCCAGTCGCTACCGCCGGAAGCCCGGGGACGGATTGCGCTCGTGCACGAGGAGCACACCTTGCCCCGCTGGATGAGTGTCGACCGGCTCACCCGGATGCAGCGCAGGCTCTTTCCGGGCTGGATGGAGGGGACCTACCGAGAGGTGCTGGGGCACTTCAACGTGGATCCCGAGCAGAGAGTCGGAGAGCTCTCGCGGGGGGAGAGGGCGGGTCTCAATCTCGCCCTGGCGCTGGCCCAGAGCCCGGACCTCCTGATTCTCGACGAGCCGACTCTGGGGCTCGACGTGGTGGCCAAGCAGGCGTTTCTCGAGGCCCTGCTCTTCACCGGGGTGGAAGAAGGGCGGACGACCATCTACTGCTCCCACCAGATGGACGAGATCGAACGGGTGGCGGAGAACCTGATCGTGCTCGAGCGTGGCGAGGTGATCAACGTCTCACCACCGGAAGAGCTTGCGAGCCGGATCAGCGCCTGGGTCGCACAGCTTCCCGCGGACGCTCCGTGCCTGCGGGCTCGGATCCCCGGTCTCCTGCAGCAGCGCGAGATCGACGGCCAGGTCCATCTCGTGGTTCTCGACGAGCCCGCGGGTTTCGCCGACCACCTCGCGAGCCAGGGTGTCGTAGGGCTCCAGCGGCTGCACATCGGCTTCGACCGGGCGGTGAATGCCTTTCTCTCCCGCAACCACACCTCCCCCGCGCAAGGAGATCCGTCATGACCAGTCTCTTCGAGAGTGAGATCCTCCGGTTTCGCGGCCTGGCCCTGGCGGCGGGCCTGGTGCATTTTTCCGCCCTGGTGATGGCTTCCACGGGCGGTCAGCTCTTCGTACCGGATCCCGCCAAGATCGCCATCGCGCAGATCTTCTACTCGCTCCTGGGGCTCGTGCTCGGGCTCTACCAGCTGGGAACCCACCGCTCGCTCAACCGCTGGACCTTCTTGATCCACCGGCCCCTGCCACCGACACGGATCTTCCTGGCCGTGAGCGGGGCATCGTGTGCCCTGCTGGCCCTGGTGGTCGGCCTGCCCTTGCTCGCCATGGCGTTTCTCACCGATGGCCTGACCAGCCAGTGGGTCGACGGGCGGCACTATCTCTTGGCGCTCTTTCCGGTGGGTCTCGCGTGGATCCACTACTTCGCCGGGGTCTACATCGTGCTCAGCGCCCATCGTGCGGCGGTATTGGTGCTGGCCTTGACGTCCTTCGTCTTGACCCGAGAGGTGGTGGGGCTCTGGATCTTCGTTCCCCTGCTCGTCGTCCTGGCCTGGATGCTCTACCTCGCCCACTCGGTCTTCAAGCCCGATCTTACGACCCATCCCCGGAGCGGCTGGCAAATCGCCGCCGCCGCCCTGCCGATCCAGTACACTTTCCTCGTGGTTCTGGTCTTTCTCCTCAACGCCGTCTACTCGGTGTCGGTGATCGTGCACGAGGCCGGTTGGAAGAGCTTCGCCGTCTTCAGCTGGGACCACTACTTTCCCGCCGGCACCGTGGATCACACCGTGTATCTCGACGATCAGGAGACCCTGCTGCACGGGCTGGGAGCCAGCGAGACACCGCGCGCGGAGCACCTGCGAGGGCAGCTGCGGCTGGCGGAGACGACCAAGCTCTATCGTCGATTCGCTCGTTTTCCGGTACGGCACCAGCTGATGTTCGGGGATCGCCGCATCCGGCTAGTGGACGAGGAGCGGGAGATCGTGTGGACCTTCAGCCACGACCAGCTCCTCTTCCACGGACGCCGGGCTCGAAGCGGCGAGCCGGTGGGCTGGATGGGGCCCGGAGGCCCGGTCGTGCCCGACCTCACCGCCGCTGCCGAGATCGAAAGGTTCGTCGAGGTTCCTCATCTCGTCGATGCCCAGGTGATCGATCGCCGTCGGATCTACGTCTTCGATGCGCCGAGCCGGCAGATCCACCTTCGCTTCGAGGCGCCCTCGGGAGAGGAGATCGTCTCCGAGATGGCCGACCACGGATTCCAGACGACCGTGTTGACGAGCCGGGCACTCTACTTTTTCGATCGCCGAGATCTGCGCTGGACCACGGGTGAGATCGAGCCCCGAGCTCGGGTCCCCCTGCCGCTCGCGATCGAGAACCTGTCGCGGATCCAGCTCGCGGAGCTGATCGACAGCACCGTGGTGAGCTTTCTCTTCGGGGCCCGCAGCTCCCGTGGCTTCGCCGAAGCGGTGCAGATCGTCGGGGAGCTGGGCGTGGACGGCAGTTTCGAGGTCGTTGCCGAGAGGCCGCTCGAGCAGGGGATGCCGGCCGAGTACCGGCACCGGGGATGGATGTTGTCTCCGGGCCTGCAGGTGTTGGCCGACGGGATCCGAGCCCGGATCGCTCCCGGCAGCCAGGGAAGCGTGCGTTTCGCCGACTACCGAGCGAGGCGGCTGCCCCCCGAGGTTCTCCGCGGCACCGTGCTCTCGATGTTGCTGGCCGCCGGAGCGCTGGCCTGGGCGACCGGGCGTCGAGAGATCCCTCGCCACCACCGGCCGGCCTGGATTCTCGCGGGGTTGATCTTCGGATGGCCGGTGGTGCTCAGCTTCTTCTTCCTGAGCCACCCTCGTTCCGAGCCGGTCGAGCGAGCCCGATCGGCGGCCCATGGAATCGTGGAGACCCCGGCATGAGCTCGTGGAGGATCCGGTCTCTGTGGCTCGGATGGCTCCTGGGATCGGGTGTGAGTGGAGCCTTGGCCGTGGAGCCGCGAGAGGTGTCGGTCGCCGACTGTGCTGTCGACCTGCCCCCGGTAGAGTGTTTCCTCGCCGAGCCGAAGATACTCCAGGTCGAGCTCTCACCGCGAGGTGATCGCCTGGCCTATGTGTTGCGAGAAGAGCTGGGCTCGAGCCTCTGGATCCTGGACCTCCACACGGACGAGCGTCGAAGCTGGCTCCTCGGCCCCCGATTGCAACGCGTGCACTGGGCGGCGGGGAGTGAGGGTCTCTTCCTCGAGGCGGCCGGGCGGCTGGCCTGGCTGCCGCTCGGGGGAACACGCCCGAGGTGGATCCACCGCCTGGACGAGGAGCGAGAGCAGGCGTACCGCGGCGTCGACCCGGTGGCACCGCGGCACTTCCTGCTCTCGGAACGCCCCGACGCCGAAGGGGCTCGATGGTTGCGGGTCGGTGCCGAAGGA
>CAZMEL010000086.1:0-25951 GCA_964565225.1 uncultured Thermoanaerobaculia bacterium
GCCTCATCGGGTACCGCCGGAGACTCGACCGCGGTCGCCACCTTGGGTACCACGAAGCCGTGGGTCAGGAGAGTCCGTTTCTGGGAGACTTCCTCGATCACCGCCAGGCGCATGAGGAATTCCTGGTCGGGCCGAAGGCGCCGATTCACCAGCAGGGCATAGGGCTTTTCCGAGTCTTCCTCGGGCGCCGGCAGCTGGAAACGCATGCGGAACGTTTCGAAGATCTTGCCATCCCGCTCCAGCAAACCCTCCACCCGCAGACGAATCTCCCGGTTGTCTCCCTCTTCGAAGATTTCCACCTCGGTGTCGGCCGGCAGGCGGATCACGGCTTGCATGGTCATGCGCAATCCCTGCTTCTCCGGGAAGTGCACCTCCATCTCGATCCCTTCGAGACTCCCCTTGGTCTCCACCTCGGGAGTCGCTGCCGCTCGTTTGGCCCAGGCCGCGAGATCGTCGGGCGGCTCCAGGAAGACCTTCAGCCCTTCGTTCTTGGGTCGACCGGTGAGAAAGCCGAAGAGGCCGTCGACCCCGGTGGCGAGGTCGACCCGCTCGGAATCTTCACAGATCGTGCGGTCGAAACGTTTGCCCCCCGAAATCCGGCCCCGAAGCTCTTCCCATTGATCGAGCCAGTACTCCATTTCCGGGTTGTAGAGCCTGCGCTTGCTGTCGATCGGCAACCACAGCTTGTAGTACTCCCCGGGCTTCTCGCGGTAGAGCACCAGCGGAAACGGAGAATCCGGATACTTCCAGAGCTCGAGAGGCTTGAAGGTTTCCGCACAGTCCACGAGGTGCCGTTCCTCGGGCTGGCCGTGCAGGAAGAGCAGCCGGGCTCGGTGGTCGTAGAAGCTCGAAAACTCCTGCTGCACCAGGGCGACCCGACGCCGGATTCCCTCCTGGAGCTCGTTCTCCGGCGTGCTGGGGTCCGGATCCTCCGCCAGGTAGCGGACGATCATCTCCTCGCGCCCGATCAAGTCCAGGTCCAGCAAGTCGTTCAGCTGGTTGACACCCAGCAGCAGGCCAGGCCCATCCTGCAAGAAGGCTCTCTGCTCCTCGGGCCACAACAGAGGGAGGCCGAAGGGAACATCGTCGAGCTTGCGAACCGGTTCCTCCGACGCGAGATGCGCCCAGGAGAGCACCAGGCAGAGGGCGAGGCCGATCCAAGGGAACAGGCTTCGTAGAGGGTGGAGAGTCATTCGTGGAGTTCTTTGCATGGTAGGCCTCGTTTGCACAGAAAATGCCATCTCCCGGGAGCATGGCGAGGAGCTGCTCTCGATGATTCGGGGCCGGCGGGCCAATGGATCCGCCCTGGCCAGAAGATTCGGACCTGTCTATACTTATCGCCTTTGCTTCCCCGATCCCGGATCACCTAACCGAGGAAATACCGATGCCTGTTGTACGTCGAAATGAGCCGATTGCCAGCTGGGAGGATGGAGATTTCATTCAGGGATTCGCCCTCCTGGGCCGGCGCGAGGTCCGGCAAGACCGAAACGGCAGAGACTACCTCGACCTCGAGCTGTGCGATATCAGTGGCAGCCTGCCGGCCAAGATCTGGCCCGACAGTCCCTCGATCAAGAACGAGTTCCTGGAGAAAGACTTCGTCAGCTTCAAGGGCTCGGTGCGCCTCTTTCGCGAGCAAAAGCAGATCAACCTCGACTACTGCCGCCGGGTCAAGGAAGATGACCGCCAACAGGGATTCGATCCCGCCAAGCTGATCCCCTCGTCCCCCGAAGATCTCGACCAGCTCTGGGGCCGGCTCGAAGCGATCTACCCCGCCGCCATCCAGCGCCCAGAGCTCCAGGCCCTGGCCCGCGAGGCCCAACGCCGATTCGGCACCGCGCTCAAGGAACATCCCGCGGCCAAGAGTATTCATCACGCCTACCGCGGCGGGTTGCTCGAGCATGTGGTGAAGATGGCCGAGCTCGCTCTGTCGCTGGCCGAGCACTACCCGGACCTGGATCGCGATCTCCTGCTGCTCGGAGTGTATTTCCATGACCTGGGTAAGATTCGCGAGCTCGGGGCGATGCCCCGCAACGAGTACACCAGGGAGGGGCAGCTCGTGGGCCATATCGTCATCGGCCACAACCTGCTGCTCGAATGCTGCCAGGCTGTCGACGGGATCTCGGAGAATCTGCGTTTCCACCTCGAGCACCTGGTGTTGTCCCACCACGGCAAACGGGAATTCGGTAGCCCGATCGAGCCCTCGACTCCCGAGGCGTTTGCCCTGCACGCCATCGACGATCTCGACTCGAAGCTGAATCAACTGCGAGGCCATCGCATGGCGGGTGCGGAAGGAATGTTCTTTCTTCGATCGTTCGGACGTTCGATCCTCTTCGAGCCGAACGGTAGCATCTGACGTCCTGTTCACGGGGACGACATGTCCCCCAGACTGGACACCTCGAACCACCCAGAGACCCTCGAAGCTCTTCACTCGAACGGATGCCCCGCGCGCCACTTGACTTCTGAAGGTCGTCCCCGTAGGCTTTTCTACCTGATGAATCGAACCTCGCTCCATCGAGCTGCGCTCCAGACGCCGTCGGCGGTACCTACCGCCTGCTGCGCCCTGTCCGAGGTTCTTCCGGTTCTCTGCGTCCGCCGTCGCCCGTTCCACTACAGGCTGGGGACACCGTAGACGCCGAGACCAGAACCATCGAGCGCCACCGAAACCCCCAGCGAACCCGCTGGGGGTTTTTGTTTTTTGGAATCAAGAACGAGCTCTTCACCCCGAAACACCGAGACGAGACCATGCCCGCGACACAAAGAACCCCAGAGGCCAGCGCCAGGATCCCCGCCGATTTCTTCTCCGAAGCAAACCCGGGAACCTCTTGCCGACCGGAAGTCGCCAACGCCCGGCGAATCGTGGTCAAGCTGGGCACCGGTATCCTGACCGAAAAGGGCTCCGGGCTCGCTTCGCGACGACTCGCCGCCCTGGTGAGCCACATCGCCGGCCTCCGGCAGTCGGGCCGGCAGGTGATTCTCGTGAGCTCCGGAGCCGTCGGCATCGGCCGAGAGGAGATGGGGCTGGAAAAGGCACCGGAGACCTACGAGCTCAAACAAGCCTGCGCGGCGGTGGGCCAGAGCCGGCTGATGGCCTTTTACGAACGGCAGCTCGCACGGCACGGCCTGCGCTGTGGGCAGATCCTGCTCACCGAGCCCGACTTCGACATCCGGCCGCGCTACCTGGAGCTCCGCGAGACCCTACAGACGCTGCTGAAACACGACATCCTGCCGGTGTTGAACGAGAACGACGCGGTCACCAATCAGCCCTCGACCTTCCTGCCCGGTCGGGAAGCCCAGGTCTTCGGCGACAACGACCGCCTCGCCGCCCTGGTGGCCACCAAGCTCGATGCCGATCTCCTGGTCCTGCTCACCGATGTCGAAGGCGTCTACGACCGGCATCCGCAGGAGCCCGGGGCACAGCTCTTCCACCGCCTCGACGAGCCCTCCCTGCTCGACCTGCCACTGGAGCCCACCGCTGGCGGCTTCGGACGCGGCGGGATGCGCAGCAAGGTCGATGCCGCCGCCATCGCCGCGCGCGGCGGCTGCCACACCGTGATCGCCTCGGGCATCGAGCCTCCCAACCTCTATCGGGCAGCCGCCGGGGAAGAGCTCGGCACCTGGATTCCCGCCCGAGGATCTCTCGCGGCTCGCCAGCGCTGGATCGCCTTTGCCGCCGCAGCTCGCGGCGTGTTGCACGTCGACCTCGGCGCGGTGGAGGCTTTGCGGCAGCGTCGGGCGTCCTTGCTGCCCGTGGGCCTGCAGCGGATCGAAGGGGACTTCCACCGCGGCGACGTGGTGGAGATCCGAGATCCCGATGGCGCCCTGATCGGGCGGGGCGTGGTGCTCTACGACGCCGAGGTGGTTCGCCACTGGGCGGCTTCACCTCCTGCCGACCTCCGCCATCCCAACGCATTGATCCGGCGCTCGGAGCTGGTTCTCGAACCCACAGAACGGAGCTGAACGATGGCCGCTTCCGTCTCGACCTCGACACGACCTTCCCTGGCCGCTTCCGTTCGGGTCGCCCAGCGCAAGCTCGGGGCCGCCCCCGGAGCCCAACGTTCGGCTGCCCTGCGCCAGCTCTCCCGGCTTCTCGAAGAGCGCCGCCCGGAGCTCCTGGCCGCCAATCAGCTCGACCTCGAAGCCGGCGCCGCCGGCCGGCTCGCGCCTCCGCTGCTGCGCCGCCTCGGCCTGACCTCCGCGAAAATCGAGAGCCTTCGCCAGGGAATCGACCAGCTGGCCGCCCAACCCGATCCCCTGGGGATCGTCCGCAGAGCCACGGAGCTCGATACCGGGCTCGATCTGGCGCAGGTCACAAGCCCTCTCGGAGTCCTGTTGATCATTTTCGAGAGCCGCCCCGACGCCGTGATCCAGATCGGCTCCCTAGCCCTGCGATCGGGCAACGGAGTGCTGCTCAAGGGTGGGAAAGAGGCGCTGTGCTCGAACCGGGCGCTGGTCGCCTGCCTGCGAGACGCCCTGGCGATCGCAGGGCTCCCCGCCGACGCGGTGGTCGGCGTCGAGAGCCGTGAAGAGGTCGCGGAGCTTCTCGAGCAGGACCACGACATCGACCTGGTGATCCCGCGGGGCTCCGGCGAGCTGGTGCGCAAGATCCAGGCTTCGACCCGGATTCCCGTGCTCGGCCACGCCGAGGGAATCTGCCATCTCTACCTCGACGCCTCTGCCGATCCCGAGATGGCGGCTCGCCTCGCAGTCGACGGCAAGATCGACTATCCGGCCGCCTGTAACGCCACCGAAACGCTGCTGGTGCATCGGGATTTCCTGCCACACCTTCCGGCCGTGGGACGGGCCCTGGCCGAGGCTGGCGTCTGGTTCCACGCCGATTCCGAGGCTCTACCCCACCTGCCCGGCGGGGACCCGGCCACGGCCGACACATGGACGACGGAGCACGGCAACCTCACCCTCTCCGTTCGGGTGGTGGGCGACCTCGCCGATGCCATCGAGCACATCCACACCCATGGCAGCGGACACACCGACGCCATCGTCACCGAAGACTCGGGGGCAGCGCAGAGCTTTCTCCAGCAAGTCGACTCGGCGTCGGTCTTCGTCAACGCCAGCACCCGCTTCGCCGATGGATTTCGTTATGGCCTGGGTGCGGAAGTCGGCATCAGCACGGGGCGGATCCACGCTCGCGGACCGGTGGGGGTCGAAGGGCTCCTCACCACTCGCTGGTTGCTGACCGGACAGGGGCAGATCGTGGGCGACTACGGATCCGGCAAGAAGTCCTTCCGCCATCGCCAGCGTCCGGCCGGGGAGAATTACACCTGGCCCGGCTCGAAGAGCGAGTAGGCGGCTCGGGACGACGAGAGAGATGTCAGATCAGACCTTCGGTTCCGCAAGAGTCTGCGTTCCTGGCCCCAGAGTCGAACCAGATCAGACGTCTTCCAGCGACATGCCCATCACGTGGTAGCCGCCATCGACGTAGACCGTCTCGCCGGTGATGCCACCCGCCAAGGGGGAGAGCAGGAAGAGCCCCAGGTTGCCCACGTCCTGCTGGTCGACATTGCGGCCCAGAGGCGCCATTCCCGCCACCTTCTTGTACATCTTCATGACCCCGGGAATGCTGCGAGCGGCGATGGTCTTCACCGGCCCGGCGGACACAGCATTGATTCGCACTCCGTTCTTTCCCAGATCGTAGGCGAGGTAACGAACGCTGGCCTCGAGCGCGCTCTTGGCCACCCCCATCACGTTGTACTTGGGCACCACTTTCTCGGCCGCGTAGTAGGAGAGAGTCACCATCGAGCTGCCCTCGCGAAACAGGGGCTCGGCACCCCGGGCCACCGCCACCAGCGAGTAGGCGGAGATCTCTAGAGCGGTGAGCCAATCGCCGCGGGTCGTCTCGACGTAGCGACCGTCCATCGCCGGGCGAGGAGCGAAGGCGATCGCGTGCACCAGGTAGTCGAGATGCCCCCACTTCTCGCCCAGGTCGGCGAACATCGCGGCGACCTCGTCTTCCCGGGTCACGTCGACCTGGTAGAGGTGGGTTCCGGGAATGTCGTGGGTGAGCTTCTCGACCTCGCCCTGGAGGCGTTCTCCCTGGTAGCTGAATGCGAGCTCCGCACCGGCCTCGTGCAGCTTCGAAGCGATCGACCAGCCCAGGCTACGGGCATTCGTCACGCCCATGATCAGGGCGCGTTTTCCTTTGAGATCCAGTGTAATCATAGTGGCCGGATCTTACCCCGTTTCCGAGGCAGAGCCACACCCGACGAGAGGATCGATCAGCCCGGATCGACGCAACGCCGACAGAAGCGGGAAAGGGCCCGGAAATAGCGGAAATTGCCGAGGCGGTCGACGTCGTTGTGCCCGGCCCGCGGCACCGGGTACCACTCCTTGGGATCCGCCGCCGCACCAAACAAGGTCTCGCCGATCACGAAGGGTACGGTGCCGTCCTCGGTGCCGTGAATGAAGAGCTTGGGCATGGCCAGCGAGGAGACCTTCTCGATGCTACGAAACTCGTTGCGAGCGATGACGTGCAGGGGAAACTCCTGGTAGATGTGGCGCGCCATATCGCGGATCTGGGTAAAGCTCGACTGCACGATCAAGCCCGATACCGGGCGGTGCAGAGCGCCGTCGATCGCGACCGCTCCTCCCAGCGAGTGGCCGAAGAGCAACATCCGCTCGAAGTCCACACCCCATTGTTCGTGCACATGGTCACAGGCCGCACGCACGTCTCGAAAGAGCCCCTGCTCGCTCGGCTCCCCGGCGCTGCGGCCATACCCCCGATAGTCGAAGGCGAAGATGTTCACTCGCAAGCGACGCATCTGCAGAAAGACCCCGACCTGGTCGCTGATGCTGCCGGAGTTTCCATGACAGAAAACCACCGTGGCCATCGCTTTGGGATGGTGGATCCACCAGCCGTGGAGCCCTACCCCGTCCTCGCTCTCGAACCACACGTCCTCGTAGGGCAACCCGAACACGCTCGGGTCCCAGATCCCCGTCGGGTATCGGGTGGGAAAGAAGGTCTGACTCTGCTGAAAGCGGCCGCGCAGGAGCTCGAAGAGACCCAGGACACCCGCCGCAGCCAGGGGCGGTAGAGAGTAACGGAGAACGGTCTGGGCAAGCTGCGGTGAGGCGTTTTCGGCGTCGTGGACGACGTCCGTCTGAGTGGACTCTGGTCGGCTCTGCATCTCGGACATCTGCTACCTCCGCTCGTACCTCGAACCTTTCCCCTCGAGAACAAACAACGTCCCAGGAAGCTTTCTTATTCCGAGGACGAAGCTATTCCGAGGACGAAGCTGCCGCCGCGTCTCGTTTCTCCTTGCCCAGGAGGCTGAGGTTCCGCAGGTAGATTATGAAGCCCGTGCTCTGGCCGACGATGAACACCGGATCCTGGCGGTGGATGGCGTAGGTCAGGAGGATCATCGAGCCCATCAGGCTGAAGTACCAGAAGGCGGTGGGAATCAGGCTCTTCTTGTGGCGTTCGCTGTGGATCCACTGCACGAAGAAGCGCATGAAGAAACAACCTTGCCCGATGAAACCAACCGTCAACCAGATCTGCTCGGTGGTCATGGCACCTCCTCTTTCAGCTCGTCGATGGGCAGGCTGCGCCGCCGCAGCCAGATCACCCCCAGGAGGTCGGCGATTCCGACCCAGAGCCGGTTGTGAAATCCGTACTTCGACTGCCCATGGATTCTGGGGCGATCTTCGATCGGAACCGAGATCACGGTCCCTCCGTGGCGCTGGAAGAGGGCCGAGAGGAAGCGATGCATGTTGTCGAACCGGGGGAGCTCCAGGAATGCATCTCGGCGATAGACCTTGAGGCCACAGGCGGCATCGGGCACCGAATCTCCGGAGAGGGACATGCGGACCTTGTTGGCCACTCGCGAAGAGATCTGCTTCAGCAACGTGTCGTTTCGTCGCCGTCGCTGCCCCGCCACGAGCACGAGATCCGGGGCCGCATCCGGGGCCCGGGTCCGCTCATAGAGTCGCCACAGATCCGCGGGATCGTTCTGGCCGTCCCCGTCCATGTTGGCGATCCACTCACAGCGAGCATGGCGAGCCCCGGTGATCAACCCCGCGCTCTTGCCGCAGGTCCGGCGGTGCCGGACGAGCCGAATCCAGGGCCACCGCTCCATCGCCTCGTGGATCTCTGCCACCGTGGCATCGCTGCTCCCGTCGTCGACGAAGAGCACTTCGAAGGGCGCTCTGCCGGAGATCTTCTCGTCGATCTCCCGCAGCACCTCCGCGATGTTCTCGGCCTCGTTGAGGACCGGAATGACGATCGTCAGCTCGGGTGTGGAGATGATGTCCCCTTCCAGGTCGGTTGCAGAGGCCACGCAAACAGGAATCGGCAGCCTTTATGAGATTATGCCATAACAGCGTTTCGTGACGCACGATACCAATGGCAACCTGCCAACACAACCAAGCACCGGCCCGATGACCCCGGCGCCTCAGTCGATATAGCCCAGAGCCCGAAGGGTCTCGAGCTGCTCCTCGGACCGCTCGATCCTACCGACCTCCGGCAACGTCGCCGTGAATTCGTCGAGCGCCAACTGCAGCCGCGCCTTCTCCTCCGGGAACCGACCGCTCGCATCGATCTCTGCACCGGGATCGTTCTCCAGGTCATAGAGGTAGGCGCGATATCCACCCCGTAGCCGCGGACGTTCCACGAGCTTGAACCGAGGGGTCCGCACGGTACGCTCGCGCGCTTGCTCCGGCGGCCAGATCTCGCGGGCGGCCAGCAGCCGCCGTTTTTCTTCCGGCTTCTCCTCGCTCAAGTCCTCCGTCAGATGAGGATCGGCCTCGTGGTCGAAGAGCCCGGGCTCCTCCCCCTGGCGGTTGCAGAGCGAGTACCTCGGGCCGTTCAGACACACCCTTCGGGAAACTCGGCCGGAGTGCAGGTAGCGATAGGAATGCAACAACAGAGCGCTGCCGCTCTCACCGGCAAGTACCCGATCTCTGGCTCTACGGTCGGCGCGCCACCGCGTCCAGCCTCCCGAGCGCAGGCGCGGCGCGAGACTCTCACCGTCGAAATCGGGCCACTGCTCTTCGGGTACACCCAACAGATCGAGCACCGTGGGCGCAACGTCCGTGAGACCGGCCACGCCGTCGTCGCGGCGGCTCGAAATCCCAGGGCCACGAACGATGAGTGGCACCAACAGGCTGGCGTCGTGAACGTTGGGGCCATGTTGGTAGAACAGCCCGTCTTCCCCGAGGTTCTCGCCGTGATCGGCCGTGAAGATCACCAGGGATCCCTCGAGCAACCCGCGATCCCGCAGTCCATCCAGGAGGCGACCGATGTGAAAATCGGTGTAGGCGATCTCGGCATCGTACAACCGGCTGCAGGCCTCGAGCGCACGACTCGAGCGCCCTTCGTGATCGCTGAAGATCCAGCCGGCGTTCTCCCGCTCCTCGTGCATGAATCTCATCAGGTCCCGGCATTCCCGGGTCTCGGGAACCTGCCCCCATTCGCGGGGCGGAGCATAGGGAAAGTGAGGATCGACATAGTGGACCCAGAGAAACAGGGGGCGATCCGCGGGATGGGCTTCGATCTCCTCGAGAGCTCGAAGCGTCACCGTCTCCGCCACCGTCGTCGACAGGTCTCGCGCCTCGACGAAAGCGTCGAACCCCCGGCCGACCCGTTGCCGGGGCCCGGCGGCGCCGTTGGCACTCAAACCCAGGCTCCAATATCCCAGTTTCCCGAGGACCGTCGTCAGATCCTCGAGCTCCTTCTTCGCGGGCTGCCCCACCTCCCGAGAGCCGTGCCGGTGCGGCTCGAGGCCACTCAGCAGCGAAGCCAGGCCGGGGGTCGTTCGGGGCAAGGGGGTCGTGGCCTGCTCGAAGAGGGCTCCTTCCGCAGCCAGGCGGTCGATCGTCGGGGTTTTCGCCGCGCTGTATCCGTACGCCCCGAGGCGATCGGCGCGCAGGGTATCGACCGTGATCAAGATCACGTGGGATGGGTCCTCGGGGAGAGGCTCGTCACAACCCAGAACGCAGAGTCCGAGCACCACGACCAAGACTCGGTGGGTCAAAGGGTCCACCGGAGCAACCGCAAGGCGGGAGCTCTTTCGCTTCGGCATCCTCACTGCTCTTTACAACCTCTGGAAATCCCGGTTGCGTCGCCCGCTCCCTCCCTTGACCCCCTGGCCGCGAGCCCGTATCGTGCCCGCATCGGGGCGCCACGGGCAGGCCCGAGCAACCGGATGCTGGAGATCGCACCGTCTACAGGCAACTCGAGCGAGATCTCGAAGCTCCGTTCAACGGAAGGCAATCACTTTCATGAGCATACTGCAATTCACCGGGTCCGCCACCTACCTGGCCTCCCCCGAGCTGCGCGACGCGGTCAATGTGGCGATCGCCCTGGAAAAACCCTTGTTGATCAAAGGCGAGCCCGGCACCGGCAAGACCGTGCTGGCCGAGGCCATCGCCGAGAACCTTGGGCTCGAGCTGCTGATCTGGAACATCAAGTCGACCACCAAGGCGCGGGACGGCCTCTACGTCTACGACACGGTACAGCGTCTCAACGACGCACGATTCGGCGATCGTGACATCAGCGACATCGGCAACTACATCAAGTTCGGACCCTTGGGCCAGGCGTTTCGCAACGGCCAGAAGCTGGTGCTGCTGATCGACGAGGTCGACAAGGCCGACATGGAGTTTCCCAACGATCTCCTACACGAGCTCGACCGCATGAGCTTTTCCGTGGACGAAACCGGCGAGGAGGTCACCGCCATCCAGCGCCCGATCGTGATCATCACCTCCAACAACGAGAAAGAGCTTCCCGACGCCTTCCTTCGCCGGTGCGTCTTTCACTACATCGCCTTTCCCGACCAGGAGCTGATGACCGATATCGTCAAGGTCCACCATCCCGACCTCACGGACGAGCTCCTGCGCCACGTCCTGGTCGCCTTCTACTGGCTGCGAGAGCAGAGCGAGATCCGGAAACGCCCATCGACCAGCGAATTGATCGACTGGATCGCCGCTCTGCGGCAGGCAGGTGTCGCGGGCGAGAGCATCGAGGAGAAGCTCCCTTTCCTGGGAGTGCTGCTCAAACGCGAGCAAGATATCGACGCCGTGGTCTCCACACCGAACCGGGGCCGACGGCGTCACATCCACTGACCTCATATCGCCGAGTCCGTCGATGTTCACCGAGTTCCTCTTTCGTCTGCGCCAGCGGGGCCTGAGCGTCTCCCTCACCGAGTGGCTGGCCCTGCTCGAGGCCTTGAGCCAGGGTCACGAACGCGCGAATCTCAACGTCTTCTACCATCTCGCTCGTGCCCTGCTGGTCAAGAAAGAGACCCTCTACGACCTCTACGACCAGGTGTTCGCGGAACATTTCCGCGGCGTCGAAGGGCACTTCGATGTCGACGAAGAGCTGCTCAAATGGCTCTCCGACCCGGTCCTCCCGCGGGAGCTCTCGGAGGAGGAAAAAGCAGCCCTCCAGGCCCTCGATCTCGACGAGCTACGGCGCAAGCTCGAGGAACGCCTCGCCGAGCAGAAAGAGAGGCACGACGGAGGCAGCCGCTTCATCGGTACCGGGGGCACCTCGCCCTTCGGTCACGGCGGCACCCACCCCACCGGGATCCGCATCGGTGGGCCCGGCGGCGGCCGATCCGCCGTGCAGGTCGCCGAAGACCGTCGCTTCCGTAATCTGCGCAGCGACCGCATTCTCGACACCCGCCAGATCGGTCTGGCCCTCCGCCGGCTGCGGCGCCTGGGCAAAGACCAGCGCCAGGAAGAGCTCGACCTCGAAGCCACCATCGATCGCAGCGCCCGCGACGCCGGAGAGATCTCCCTGGTCTTCGGCCCCCCGCGCAAGAACCGCATCAAGCTCCTGCTACTGGTCGACGTCGGCGGCTCCATGGACCCCCATGCCGATCTCTGCGAGCGTCTCTTCAGCGCCGCCCACGCCGCCAACCACTTCCAGAGCTTCGAGAGCCGCTTCTTCCACAACTGCCCCTACGAATACCTTTTCACCGATATCTACAAAGGGCACGGCGAGCCCACCGGCGAGCTCCTGGCACGGCTCGACTCCTCCTGGTCGATCCTCTTCGTCGGCGATGCCTGGATGAGCCCCTACGAGCTCACCCACCCCGGCGGCGCGATCAACCTCTACCACTACAACCGCATTCCCGGCCTCGAATGGCTCCAACGCTTCCGCCAGCGCTGCCCCCGTTCCGTGTGGCTCAACCCTGAGGAACAGCGCATCTGGCGCGCCCCGAGCGTTCGCCTCATCCGCGAGGTCTTCCCCATGTACGAGCTCACCCTCGACGGCCTCGAAGAAGCCATCGACGTCCTCGCCGGCCGCCGCGCCAACCAGCCCCAGCCGGCCGGGGATCTCGGGGTGCATTGAACGAGCGAATCGAGGAAGCTTGCAGAGTCGGCCGGAGAATTGCGGGCCAACAACAGGCTGAATCACGAAACCGGAAGGCGTCGCAGCTGCGAGGCGAAGCGACTGGTGGTGCGGAAGCCACCGCGGGTTTCGGCGACGACGCGGGCGCGACGCAACCGGGCGTGCTGGCGCTCGGTGAAACCTTCGAGAGCCCATAGAGGGCCGACCGTCGCTTCGAGGCTCGCCTTGGCGACCTCGGACCGATCGCTGCCGATCAGGCCGACGAGCCCTTCTTCCAGATCACCCAGGCATCCTGCCGGGGCTTCCAGGAGCGTACGGACGATGTTCTCCACCGCCTTCGAGCCGGCCAGCCGGGGACCCCGGCCGATCGCCTGCACCAGGAGATTGTTCTGGAGTCGGAGGCGACCGGAATCGGAGAGCTGCGCGGCCACCGAGCCCAGAGCTCCGTTGCCGGTGGAGCCGGCTTGCAGCAGGGTCTCCAGGTGCTCGAGCCAGAAATCCTGGTGACTCTCTTGCAGATCCGTTTTTGCGTGCTGGAGGAGCGCGGCCAGGAGCTCCGCGGCGGGCTCCTGGTAGTACGGGTCCAGCAGATCCATCGATCCCAGGATCTGTTCCAGTCGTTTTTCGTCGAAGTGCCGAGCAAAGGGCACCAGGTGCCCGAGGTGAGGCCCGCCCGCCCACCTCCAGCGCTCGGGGGCAGCGGTCTCGATTTCTCCGAGAAAGCCGGCCACGCAGCGAAAGAAGCTCCGTACCGGCTGCGTCGGGGCATTGGAAGCTCCGGTCCTTCGATTCAGCTCCTCCTCGACCCGGACCCGGAGCCCGTTGCAGAGCTCGACTTTGGCCGCCAGAGCCAGCCAGACGAAGCTCTGGTTCTCGACCCCTTCCACCAGCCAATCGACGATCCAGCCCGCGAGATCCCCGAGATCGACACCCTCGAGAGTCTGAAAACAGGCCCAATCCACGAGCCAGAGTCGGGAATCGGGAGGAATGTCGATTCGCGATCGCCGTAACAGACGGACGAGACTGAAGACCCTCTCTCCATCCACCATGCGATCGGCGGAAACCGGTGCCAGCCGGGTGAGGATTCCGAGCACGTTCTCGGGCTGGTGGAGATGGGAAGTGGTTTGCCGACGGATGACCTCTCCGATCCGCTCCGGATGCAGCTTCCACAAAATGCCCAGCGCACGGCTCAGGGCATTGCGACTCTCGCGGCTGGCGGTGGTGAAGATCCACTGCCCGACCGGCTCCGACAAGGCATCGACCAGAAGTCGGCGGATCTCCTCTCCCTCGGCCTCCGCCGCGGCTTGCTCGCAGACCCACCAGGTGAGCTCCGCCAGGTCTTTTTCGAAATGGAAGATATGCGGCAAACCGTTGGTGGCCGCCGAGCGCCCGGTGGCGGCCTCACCAAGCTCGAGCTCTCCGGGCAACCGGGCGAAACCTTCGAAGCCGGTGTCGTGCAGGCGAAGGGAGATGAGCTGAATCAAGAGCTCGAGATCGACCTGCTCCTTCTGCCACGCCTCGCGCAACATTCGCCGATATTCGGCCACCATGGAACGCCCGTCGATAGGTAGAGTGAGCAAGAGCAGGGCTTCCCAGGGCACTCCCGAGGTTCCGGAATCATGATCCATCTCCCAGCGAGCGCTGCTCCAGGCACGGCGCAGGCTGCCCGGGCGACGACTGCCGTAGACCCAACCGCGGTAGAGCTCGAGCAGGAGATGCCCGAGCTCGTCGCGAGAGCGGGCCCGCCCGGACTCCGTGGGCCGCGGCTCCACGACCCTCGGCTCCAGGAACAGACGACTCAATACCAGGGCCAGTCGCTCTTCCTGCAGCTGGGCGGTGGTCCAGCCCTTGATCCTCTCGCTGCCCGCCGCCTGCATGAGGTAGCGGTAGCGAAAGGCGATCTCGACTCCCTCTCGCAAACCTTCGTGCCCCAGCTCCTCCGCCTGCACCTGCCGCGACCAGAGGGAGTTGGCGGCCCGGCTGTAGAGGTGGCTGCCCTGGTGCAGAACTCCGTCGAAACCGAGCAGGGGAATGCGCAGCTCGTCGGGCGTGGGGTCGAAACGGCGGATGTCGCCACCGGTCTCGAGCAGGTCACTTTCCTGCAGCGGGCCGGTCCAGGTTCGCGCCAGGTCACGGATCATCGACAAGGGCGCGAGCAGGCACATGAGATTGAGGAAACAAGAGCGCAGGCCCATATCGTCGATCGCCAGGGCATCGAAGCGCCCCAACCAGGGCTCTTCGAGGCGGTGTGCCGGCGACAGACCGAAGAGCCTTCGCGCGGCCTCGATCAGGCGGCTCCCCGCCTCGTGCCGCTCGTCTGCCGAGTCGGCCACCCGGATCAACAGCTCGAGGGAGAGCTGGGCCACGAGGGTCGCCAGCTTCGCCCGCACCAGCCGGTGGCCGGCGGCCTCGGCCATGCCTCCGGGAATCCGCAACAGATCGTCGAGCAAAGGCTCCAGAGTCTTCCAGCGCCCGGCCGCCAGGCGAACCGGCCACAGGCGGCTCGATTCTTCCTGCTCCTGCCAGACACCGCGGTCTTCGCTCAGGCGCACCCGGTTCAACAGATCGACCATCAGCTTCCAGGGGGGGCGGCGGTCTCCGCTCGCGACCTGATCGCGGTGGAGCTGGCGCAGCACTCGCTGCAGCCCCGGCAGCTGGTCTCCGGGTACCGACTCACAGCCCAGACCGCTCCACCAGTCGCTCCAGAAGGCCGTGAAGCCGTCGACCTCGGGCTCCTCGCCTTTCGCCGGCTCGCCGGCCCGACCCGAGACGGTGAACCGTGCCATCTGCCGCAGGCTCACGGGCTTGCGGTCTCGGCGATCGGGCCAGCGCAGGTCCCGGCGAATCTTCACGAACGCCGAGAAGACCTGGTAGAGGCGTTCTTCGGGCGATCCACCTCCGGGCTCACCGGAATGCAGATCGATGATCTGCACCTTGCGGTTGTACCAATGGTTGATCTGGGGTTTGGTGGCGCCGAACTGGATCGAGTAGGCCTGCGGGCAGTCTTCACCGAGGGTGCGGAGCACGTTTTCGTTGATGGCGCGAAACGAGGGGTCTTCGAGGCTGAAACCCACGAAGAGCACCTGCCCTTCGACGAAACAACGGGTCACGAAGGCTTCGATCAGCTGGTGGCTGCTGGAATAGGCGAGGAAATCGTTGCCGCTGATCACGATCTGCGACGGGCTGATCCGAAAACAGCCGTTCATCTTGATCACCCGTGGCGGGCGTCGACGGCGGACCAGATCGGCCCCCGAGGCCACGACCTGCGGCGAGATGTGCTGCTCCTCGAAAGCCCGCTCGATCAGGGTGTCGAAGTTGGTGGTGATGATCTCCTTGAAATTGAGCTCCACCAGGCGCCGATGCACCGGCCCGGGAAGGTGGTCGTGGTCGCGCACGGCATCCATCACTGCGTCCACCAGGGCCTTGCGCCCGTATTTCGCCTCGAAGTAGTCGGCGATCTTCAGGGCATCGGGCTCGTCGTGCAGCGATTCGCCGAGCTCGTCGCGCAGCTTCTTCGCCAGGCGACGCCAACCCAGCATGCGGTTCGAGCCCCCGTCCCGGCTGCGGGCGTTGAACGACAGGCCCGCTCCCGCGAAGAGGACGACATTTCCGAGAGTCAGCTGCTCGGCCAGCTTCATCAGGCAGAGGCGATCGGCCTCGCCGATGAAACGGAGCCTCTGGATGGAATCGAGCAGCCTCACTCGGTTCCTCGCAGACCGCTCAACAGCTCGCGAGCATCCTGCCCCACTTCTCGCTTGAGGTAGATCTCTTCTTCCGTCGCACCGACCTCCAGCATCTTCGTACGCCGATCGGGGCTCTGCGCATAGCGGGTATAGAAGACGATCCGGACCTCTTCGCTCCAACTCCGAATCCAGGCATAGATGTCCTGCCCTCCGGCGGGCGGAATCTCGAGGTCGAGCACGATACCTTCGGGCTGAAAGCTCTCCAGGATCTTCTCCAGATCATCGGCTTGACGCACGTAGTGGAGCTTCTCGATCGTGTGGAATTCGTCCTCCAGGTAGATCGCCAGATTCTCGGTGACCACGGGGTCGTCGTCGATCAACAAAATCCTCATCAAACCTTCTCCACGGCCAACCGAAGGACCGGATCTCCCCTCCGCCCTCTCGCCGAGCAGGGCACCGGGATCATTCCTGGGGATCGAGCGTCGGCAAGAACAAGCTGAACGTCGCCCCGCCGCCGGGGCGATTGTGGGCGCGAATCCGGCCCTGCAACAATTCGGTGTAGAGCCTCGCTACATACAGTCCGAGGCCCAGCCCCGAGCCCTTGCGAACGACCGCGCTACGGCCACGGTAGAAGGGTTCGAAAATCAATTCGAGCTCGGATTCGGGGATCCCCGGACCTCGATCCGACACCTGGATATCCGTTCCCTTGGCCGAGACGGAGAGTAGAACGTCCACCGCGGCGTCTTCCGGACTGTATTTCACCGCGTTGCTCAGGACGTTGAGCAGAATATCGTAGACCTTGGTTTCGTCGGTCGACACCCGAGAGGCGTCCGCCTGCTCCGGTGTGGGCTCTGGAAACTCGATGCGGACACTCTTCACCCTCGCTTCCGGTCGCACCGTTCGCACGACTTCGTAGACCAACCGTGGCAGCGAGACCTCCGTCAGACTGCGTTCCACCGAACGGGACGACAGGCTCAAGATACCATCTACGATGCTGTCGATCTGGCGTGCCTGCCGCAATAGCTGCCGGTACTTGGCCTGGCGTTTGTCGGGCCGACTCTCGAGGAAACCGTCCACCAGGACCCGGAGATCGGAGCGCATGTGGAAGATCGGGGTTCCCAGGTTGTGGGCGATGATCGAGAACAGGCGGCCCTTGAGCTCTTCCTGCCGCATCGCTGCGCGGCGATAGACCAGGGCCTGGAGCGGAACCGACCACGCCAGGCGGCTCGAACGAAACTTTCGCCAGCCCTCGGCCTCGGAATCGCTCCAGCCGAGCAGGTAGAACCCGGAGGCGCCGGCTTGATCGGCGGCACCGGGAATCGACTCCACGGCCCAACAACCTCCCGGGTCCACCCCCTCGAGATGTTTTTCGATCGCCTCGCTGTCGAGGCGCTGAAAGACGTCGGGATGGGTCCAGCCGTCGGCAATCCACGGCACTCTCACCTCCTCTCCCGAGCCGGTGCCCAGGCGGATCTCCCCGCCGTCCTGCTCCAGCCACTCGCAGCCGATCTCGCCCTCGCTCGGGCGATAGAGAAACACCGCGTGGTCGGGCTCGGCGTGCAGGATCAGACGCGTGAAGAGATTGGTGAAGGCGGTCTGGGCCAGCTGTTTCTCCTGGTCGAGCAGAGCCAGGTTCTCGGCATCGAAATGGGTGATGGGCTCGATGTCCTGGAAGCAGTGCTCCTCCACCATCTGCTGGAAGTCCTCGAGCAGGGCCGAGCTCTGCTCCCGCTGGAAAATCTCGCTCCAGCTGGCCAGGAGACGCCGTAGCAGGCGTCGTTCCCGCGGCACCAGGGCCGGATCGGGGTGGGCCAGGTCTCCCTCGACCGCTTCTCGCCAATGCCTCCAGGCTCCGCGCAATCCGGCGAAGTCGCGAAGCTCCAGGTGGGTCATCACCGGGTCGACCCAGAGATCCTCGTACTTCTTGCGGTAGTACTCACCCGCCTTCACCAGCACCGGTTCCAGCTCTGCCAGGCGACCGTAGGAAGGGCAATACTCGAACGAAGCTGCTCGACTCGGCGTCTGCCAGCGACTTCTCAGCTCTTCCAGATCCTGGAGATCCTGGGCTTCGAGCAGAGGGATCAGGCGACCGAAGTAGGCCCGCGCTTGCTGGCGGTAGAGAGGATCGGGTCCTCCGCCCCGATCGATGTGATCGACCAGAGCTTGCAGAACGGCCACGATCTCCGCCAGGGGTGCCGACGCTTCGAGCTTGTGATCCAGGGCCAGGGCCAGGCGGACGACCGGGCTCGGGTCGGCCGTCAGCACCGGAGCCGGATCCGCCCGGTAGATCGCTTCGCATTGGTCGGCGATCTGGCGGCTGAAGCCCAGGTCCACTCGCGCCTGCTGCAGTCGGTAGGTCAGAAAGAGAGGCCCCAGGTGGCCGCGGCAGATCAGCAGAGCCAGGAGCCGACCGACCCGCAGGCTCACGGGATCGGTGGTCGAATCGGTCTTGCGTTGCTGCCGCTCCAGGGTGACGAGCAGCACCTCGAGGAACCACTCGAGTCCTTCGGCCCGGTCGTGACCGGGCTCGAGGAGCGGGCCACGGCCCCTGACCGGCTGGCCGAAGACGAGGAATTCGAGATATTGCAGGGTCTTGACGCGGACGGTCCGACTGGCGCTGTCGAGAAAGTGCAGGACCAGCTCCACCGGCCGAGCCAGGGAGTCGCAAGGCCCCAGAGCCTCCCCGACCGACAACCACAGGCGCATCGTCTCCAGATCTTCGACGTTGCGCAGGAAAGACCGGATCCAATACCGCTGCACCCGCCGGTTGACCGCGGAATTCGGCGTATCCCAGCGCTCTTCGAAATCGCGCAGCTGCCGGAGAGCACGGCCGTAGAGCTCGGGATCCTGGAGGATCTGACGCAGACCACCCGAAGACACCTCGGCGGAGCTTCCGGGCGCCCGATTCTGGAACAGGCGGCGCAGGAGTGCCGTCACCTCCCCGGTGCGGCTGCTGGCTCCCTCGTCGAGCACCTGGTCGAGGGCCGCGATCACCTCCTCCGGATTCTCTCCCGGATACCGGTGGCTCTGGCGGATGAACCGGTGGCGCAGGTGTCCTTCCGTCACCTGGTAGGCCCGCCAGCGTGCCATGCTGAGCTCGCGTCGGTTGGGGTCCATCGACGCCAGATCACGGGTGATGGCATCGAGAAGTCGCCAGCGGTCGACCAGCCGGATCCCGGTAAATCGGTTCTCGAAAGCACAGAGGTAGACCTTCGCCACCACGTCCGAGGGTTCTCCGGGACCCGGCGGTGCCACTTTGAAGACTCCGGCCTTGAGCTTCTGCCTTCGGGCTCCCGACGTCTGGCGACTCAAGGTGTAGGTCTCCAGGTGCCGGCCTTCGAGGTCGAGAGAGTAGAGATGCTGGTCGTGGGAGCTGACCAGGATCAGATCTTCGTCCGAAATCGCCGCGGCCTCGGAAGGATCGGAGGCGGGAGCCTCCCGCCTTCGAGCCGGGAACGACTCGACCCCTCGAATCAGATCACCGGCACGAAACGCCCACAGGGGTGCTAGCCGGAGCTCGCCACCGGACGACAACACTTGCAGACAACAGAGATTCGAGCCGCTGGCGGCCAGCAGCCGGCTCTCCCGGGTGCCCGCCACCAGCAGGGCTTCGACCGGCTCCCCGTCGATCGCGATCTTGCTGGCGAGCTCGAGCCGAGGAGAAGCCGAGGTGCTGTCGCTCTCCGGGGTCAGCAGGAGCAACCACCCGGTGGAGGTGCCCACCACTACGCAGAGCCCCGGCTCCTCGAGCCCCTCGGGACGAAGGCAGGCAATGCGGCAGATCTCGTGGTTCTTCCGCGGCAGAATCGGCGCCAGGTCGAAGAGCGGCTCCCCGCCGTGGGAGAGATGGAGGCGGCCGCGATCATCGCCCCAGAGGAACCGATCGGGCGCGCCGGGCCAGGCAGCGAAGGCCGTCGCTCGGGGTAGCTGCTCGGGCAGACCGTCGACCGGCAGATACTCGAGACCCGCCGGTGGTGGCTCGAAGACCGCGGGCAGGGCCTCCGACGGCAGGGCGGCGACCCGACCCGAAGAGAAGCTCAGGATCAGGCGACCGCCGAACCAGTACGTTGCCCGCACATGCCCCCAGCCCTCTCGCGCCTCGAGGAGCCGGGTCCCCTTTCCCGAGCCGTCGAAGATCCAGAGCTCTCCCTGATAGTTGGAGATCACGAAGCGAGGCGATCCGTTCCGGCTCTCGTGCCATGACCCGCCGTCCGCTGCCGGAATGGGCGTCAAGGTCCGCACTTCTCCGAGCTCGTCCGAACACACGTCGAAGAGAGAATCGAAACGCCGAGAGACGAGAATCGAGCGATAGATGACCCGCTCGTCCTCGAGTCCCGGGTCCGCCGGGTCGGCCAGCTCGAGCAGGTGCCCCTGCTTGCGAGAAAAGCTGCCGTCGTCGAGAACGAACTTCTGGATCGCCGTCAGCTCGTCCTCGATCTGCGCCACCAGCTGCCGCAGCTCCAGGCTGCCGAGCTCGGCCGTGAGATTCAGCTGCACCTCACGCAACGCTCGGACCATGCCGATGGCGACGTCCGAGGGAGTGTTGCCCCCGAGCACGTCCCAGACCAGCAGGAAGAGACGTTGCCAGTCGTCCACGGTTTCGGCCACCCGCCCCAGCTCGGGAATCAGGGCGAGAATCGCCGTCCGCTCCTGATGGGTCGGTCGGGCCGAGAGGGCGATGGGCTGGAGCCGGTCGAGAAGCTCGGAGAAGGGTGCCCCGCCGTCGAGCCAACGCGCCGCTTGGTCTCGGGCCAGAGCCTCGAGAATCCCGGGAGGAACATACGAGACCCAGGTCACCCGATGATCCCCCAGGCCCAGGAGCAGAGGGGTGAAGCCACTGCTCCCCAACCTCTCCTGCGGCGGCAGACAACCGAGCTGGTAGACCCGATCGGAAACTGCCGGGACCTTCTTCGACACCAGCTTGTCGAATTCCGCGAGAAGAGTAGCGGGACCGTCCTGGGGCATTCCGTCGACCTCGGTCAGGCCATCGACGGACTCTTCCGACGAACGGTAGATCCGGAGCTCTCCGTTCAGGGTCGAGACCGCCAACCCGTGCCAGGCAGCTCCTTCCGGCAGCCGTGCGTTGATCGCCCGCAGCGTCAGGATACGAGAGTGGCCGATGACCATTCGCACCTGAGACCTTGCCGGCGCCTCGGGACCACCGACCCGGGAGCATGAAACCACCACCAAGCGCCGCAGGGTCGCAGCCACCACCCCTCGCTGCCGGAAGGCCCTCCGCCAGGCTTCCGTGTCCGGATCGGCGATACCGAAATCCGAGAAAGGGACGAGATGATGAATGGGTGCCGAGCAACCCTTCCACACCGGGCGCCGGGCCACGAGTCGTTTCAGGCTGACATGAAAGCGATCTCGACCCTGGCGCTCGAAACGAAACAGCTCGCAACGCCCGGTGGCCAGAAACAGGAAATCGGCGTCTCGCGAGTCTCCGCAAACGGCCTGATCGATGGTCAGCGCCGTCACGGGGTAGGGAAATCGCTCCTCGTGATCGATCAGCCGCGGCTCGGCCTCCGCGAGAGACCACTGGAAGAGGTCGTTGCCGAGCCCGTCGTGGGCGGCGGCGAGCAAGGTCTGGGTGATCGGATCGTAGACCCAGGGGCCGAGGTAGCGACCATCACTGCCGGGCAGCAGCACCATCACATCGCGTCCTGGCGGTGCCTCGCCCACCAGGCTCTCCATGGGCACGATCCAGGCTCCGGCCCCGCGGGTGCCCAGGACCACTCCGTGCCCGCCGTTCCAGGGTACGGTCAACAGCCGATCGATCACCCGAGACCGATCATCGGCGTCGGGAACCGGCGGCAGGGCGAGGCATTCACCCACCTGGCCCGGCATCGAGAGATCGAGCTCGGCCCGATACCAGCGCCCCATCTTGTCGCCCGCGAAGACCAGGTAGCGGTGGTTCCCGAGGGGATGCCAGCACAGACCCCGGATCTCGTGGGCCCCCTGGATCAGCGGGTTCGGATCTCCGAGACCTCGCTGACGGATTCGCCGGGCGATCGCCACGAGCTCGTCGAATGCCGCACCCTTCGGCGAAGGAGTCGAGCCGCTCTCACCACCCCACAGAACCCGGGAAGAACCGTCGACCGTCATCGCCCCCTCTGGAAAGTTGCCAGGTGTTTCGCTTGCCCGGGCCCGACGCGCGATCAACACCCGTAGGCCGATTCGCCGGGGCCGGGCGCCTATCATAGCGCCCCCGGTACTCGGCCTGTGGCGACCGTCCGCCGCCGGCACTCTCTCCGGGTCGAGCGAGGCTCCGCCGACCGCTCGGCAGAGCTCAGTCGGCGGAAGAGTCGGCGATCTTCACCGGGGCCTTCAGTCCCGGCAGGACGCCCCGGGCGATGGCCAGCTCCGCGACCAGGATCGAGCCTCCCGCGGCGCCCCGCAAGGTGTTGTGCGACAGAGCGACGAATTTGTAATCGAACAGGTTGCAGGGCCGCAGCCGTCCCACGGTCACCGCCATCCCGCGACCCCGCCCGCGGTCCAGCCGCGGCTGGGGCCGGTCGATCTGATCGGTCACTTCCACCGGTCGGCTCGGGGCCGAGGGCAGCGCCAGCTCCTGGGGCAGACCCCGAAAGCCCGCGAGAGCTTCGCGCACCTCGTCGAGCCCGGCCTTACGGCGGAGGGAGAGAGACACACACTCGGTGTGCCCGTCGATCACCGCCACGCGGTTGCAGTGGGCGCTCACTCGAACGTCCGCCGGCTCCATCTCGCGACCGTTCCAGTGCCCGAGGATCTTGCGGGTCTCCGACTCCATCTTGTCTTCTTCGCCGGAGATATACGGCACGACGTTGTCGAGCGCGCTGAGGCTGGGAACCCCGGGCACACCGGCTCCGGACAATGCCTGCAGGGTCACCACGTGCACCTTGTCGAGACCGAAGGCGTCGGCCAGGGGTTTGAGCGCCAGCACCAGACCGATGGTGGAGCAGTTGGGGTTGGTGAGAATCGCTCCCTCGCCCCGATCCTGGATCTGCAGCATCTCGAGATGGTCCGGATTCACCTCCGGCACCAGCAACGGTACGTCGGGGTCCATCCGGTGGCTGCGCGCGTTCGACACCACGAAACATCCGGTAGCGGCCAGCTCTCCCTCCGCCGTATCGGCGGCGCGGGCGTCGAGGGCGGAAAAGACCAGCCTGCAGGGCAGGGGAGGAGCCGTGGGCAACACCTCCATCTCCGCGACCTCCGGCGGCAGGGGCGCCTCCAACATCCAGCGCACGGCTTCGCCGTAGGGTTTGCCGGCGGAACGCTCCGAAGCGGTGAGAGCGGCGATCTCGAACCACGGATGCTCGGCCAGGAGCGAAACGAATCGCTGGCCCACACTGCCGGTCGCACCCAGCACGGCGACGGGTATCTTGGCCATCAGGATCCCCTCTGCATACGCGCTCCGTGGAGCACGTTGGTGAACACCCCGGCGGCGGTGACCGCCGGGCCGGCGCCCGGCCCGCGGATCACCAGCGGGGTCTGGTGGTAGAGCTCGGTGGTGAAGGCCACGAGGTTGTCGGGGCCACTCAGTCCATGGGCCGGATGCTCGGGCGGCACGGCGACCAGAGCGACCTTCGCTCCCCGGTCGTCGAGCTCCGCCAGGTACCGCAACCGGCACCCGCGGGTCTCGGCTTCGGCTCGGCGGCGCTCCAGCTCCTCGTCGAGCCGGGGCAGCTCTCGCCAGAACGTCTCCAGGCTCATGGATTCCCATTCCTCCCCCTCCACCAGGGGCTCGACCCGGATCTCCTCGGGCTCGATCTCGTGGCCGGCGAGGCGCGCGAGGATACACAGCTTGCGCATCACGTCGCCGCCGTTCAGATCGTCGATCGGCCGCGGCTCGGTGAGGCCTTCGTCGAAAGCACCGCGCACCGCGACGCTGAACGGAACCTCGACGCTCAGGCGGTCGAGCACGGCGTTGATCGTGCCGGAGAGGATTCCGTCGATCCGCCGCACCCGGTCTCCCACCAGCAGCAGATCGTGCAACGTGCTCAGCACCGGCAGGCCGGCGCCCACCGTGGCCTCGAAGAACAGGTGGTCTCGCTGCCCCGATGCCGCGGTCCGCAACCGACGAAATCGCTCCAGAGGCCCGGCGAACGGCCGCTTGTTGGCGGCCACCACCCGAACACCTCGCTGCAGGAGCTCTTCGTACATCTCCCACGTACCGTCGCTGGCCGTGCAATCGACCAGGATCCGGATCTCACCCGGCGCTCCGGCGAGGGTTTCCACCCAGGCCCGGCGGTCGAAACCCGCCGCTCGATCGAGCCGGTCGCGCCACGAGGAGAGGTCGATGCCGTCGGCATCGAGCACCATGTTCCGGCTGTTGGCGATGCCGATGGCTCGCGCCTCGAAACCTTCGTCGGACCGCAGCCGGTCGATGGCCGCCTGCAACTGTCCGAGAAAGGCCCCACCGACCTTGCCCGGCCCCAGCAAGGCGATCGAGAGTCGAGTGCGCCGGGGATGGAAGAACGCGCCGTGGATGGCCCGGAGCGCCGCCGTTTCGTCGGCCCCGTCGACCACCAGGGAGATGTTGCGCTCCGACGAGCCCTGGGCGATCACCCGCACGCTGATGCCCTCTCGACCGAGAATCCGGAACAGACGGCCGGCGAGACCCGGCTGGCGCCGCATCTGGTCTCCAACCGCGGCGACCACCGACTGGTCGGTCTCGACCACGAGTGTATCGATCAGGCCTGCTCGCTGCTCCAGGGCGAACTCCTCTTCCACCGCTTCCCGGGCCGTGGAGGTGTCCTCCGGTGCCACGGCGAAACAGATCGAGTGCTCGGAAGAGCCCTGGCTGATCAGGATCACGGAAACCGAGCGGCGCGCCAGGGCGCCGAAGAGGCGCATGGCGATGCCCGGAACACCGACCATGCCGTCTCCTTCGAGCCGCATGACCGCCACCCGGTGGATCGAGGCAATGCCCCGGATCGGGTGCTCGTTGGGCGGAGCGTCTTCGGCCACCCGAGTGCCCGCCGCCTCCGGGCGGAAGGTGTTCTTGATCCACAGAGGAATCCCTGCGCTGCGGGCCGGATGGATGGTCGGCGGATAGACCACCTTGGCGCCGAAGTGAGAGAGCTCCATGAGCTCCGCGTAGCTGAGGGCGGATTGCGGAAACGAGTCGGGCACCTGCCGGGGATCGGCGCTGAGCACACCGTCGACATCGGTCCAGAGCTCGATCCCTTCGGCGCCGACCGCCGCACCCACGAGTGCCGCGGTGTAATCCGAGCCGCCCCGGCCGAGGCTGGTGGTCTGACCTTCCGGAGTGGCCCCGGTGAAGCCCGTGAGCACTGCCACCTCGTTGCGATGCTGCTCCAGCCGTTCCCGAATCCGCGGGTAGGAGACTTCGAGATCCACCTGCGCCCGGCCGAAGGTGGCGTCGGTCACGATCAGCTCCCGGGTGTCGACCGCGACCGCGGGCAATCCTTCGCCTCGCAGAGCCGCCGCTACCAGCTCGGCCGACATCCTCTCGCCGTAGGTCATCAGGGTGTCGAGAGTGCGCGGGCTGCACTCCCGCAACAAGGAGACACCGTGCAGCAGATCCCGGAGCTCGGAGAAGTAGAAGCGGATTCGCTCCACCAGCACGTCCGAGTCTTCCTCGCCGAGCTGCCGCGCGGCCACCTTGTGGCGCAGCTCCAGCTCACGCCACAGGGGCATGTGGTCCTCGTCGGCCGCAGCGGCGGCCTTGGCCGCCGCGATGAGGCCATTGGTCACCCCACCCAACGCCGAGACCACAACCGCGGGCGCTCTCTCGTTCGAGCCGGGAGACCAGGTCCGACGAATCACCGCCACGGCTCTCGACACATTTTCCGGGGTGGCGACAGAGGTACCACCGAATTTCAGGATCTTCATGGGCGCAAAATGGTAGCCGAAACCGCCGAGGTGTCCAGATCTTTCTTTTCCCGGGCCGGGCCAAGAACTCTTAGCCTGGATTATTCATCAGGCTTCGTCGTGAGAGGCCGTAGGTTCTTGAATA